>DBQZ01000126.1:13077-20303 GCA_002305435.1 Clostridiales bacterium UBA1381 | reverse complement strand
GCAATTTACAGCAAAAAGGTTTCCGATTATATAAATGATTACAAAGCCTGCGGAAAAAGATTACCCGACGAAAGCCTGCTGTTTTCATTTTTGGAGCAGAATTCTTATTGTTTGGATAATCGCCCTATGTGTCTTTTGCACGCTGATTTTCAATCCGACAATATGGTGATTTCACCGGAGAATAAACTGTACGCCATTGATTTTCAAGGAAGCGGAATTGTCGACCCATATTACGCATTAACAGGCGTAATGGTGACAGCCGAGGTAAGCCCGCAATTTTCAACCGGCCAGCTTCATAGCTATTTTGGCGGCCGTGTACCGGAAAACTTTTGGGAAATTAACGCATTTTATATGGTTGCAGAGAGTATAAATGCCTTTACTGTTGCAACAACGTTAGGGCAGGAAGAGATAGATTATTCCAATGAAATGGTAAGGGCAATGCTGGAATGGTTTAGCAACTTTAGTAATCTTGTTCCGTCATGGTATAAGGAGTAAAATAAGAGGAGGGATGGTACATACAATCCATTTTGTATTATTCTCTCCATAAATTTTATTACACAAAAAATGAGGACTTTTGCAGCCCGCAATTGTCCTCATTTTCCGTTTAGCGGCTTTTATTACAGCCGCCTTTCGTATCTGTATTTCCCCGTACAGAATATGAACGGCCAAAATCTAAATGATGTCAGATTTTTGCATTTATATAATTCAACAGCATAACAGCGGCTTCCGCACGAGAAACTGTGTTCTGCGGATAGAAATAACCGTTGTCGCCATTTACAATCCCGAAACCTTTAGCAAGGGCGCAGTACCCGTAACGCTCGGGTGAAATATCATCATCATCTGCAAAGCCGCAAACGTATATGCCCTCAAGCTCGGCAACATTCTTGAGCCCCGCAAACCGTATAATATATGTAACAGCGTCCTCACGTGTTATCTCGGCAGAGGGATCTTTTTCATCCTCGGAGATAACGCCGCTGGAAATAAACATATCGTAGAGCTCGTCTTCACTTGAGGATGCATACGATGTTGAATAAAATGCAGTCGCAGCAAAACGAAGGAAATCCGACTGGGTCATAAGCATATCGGGCAGGAATTGTCCGCCGGTGAAACCCATGCCGTAATCTGCAAGCAGATTAACAGCCGATTCTGCCCAGTGACCGGATATATCCGTGTAATTGCCCACCGTGCGGTCGGCGTTGTACTCTTTTCCAAGATAGTCGGTAAGAACTCCGTTGTAGCTTACATACTGCGTATCTGCCGGAAGTACGTATGAAAGAGTATACTTTCCTGCGCTCTTTACATATATGAGCTCCGGAGGAAAGGCTTCAAGCAGGGTATCATAAGCCTCTTCCATTGATACGGCTTCCGATACCTCGGGTAAAGCTGAAATGTCTTTATCCCAATCAATTGAGAATTGTGTAATAACACCGGTTTTTATATCAGCTGCAACGGATATATAATTGCTGTCGTACGGAACACCGTCTATAAGACGTGTAGCTGTGCCGCTTAAGAATTGCTGTCTTTCGTTATATTCGCCAAACTCCATAGGTTCGCACTGTGCGTATTTTTCAGGGACGAAGCTCCCAACGAAAGCGGCTGCTGTCCGGCAGGCTGTATCGTACTGGTCGGCGGTGTATTCCTCATCGCTGTAAGAAAGCCGTGAAGCATAATATGTAAGCAATTCTCCGGTTTCTGCATCAAAGGTAGCAGAATATCGTTTGTTGTTTTCGGTATCATCCTCTGAAGCTTCCAAAGTTATGGAACGTGAATATGTACCATCCTCATTCTTTATTACATATTGAGATTCAAGCTCCGCTTCTTTTGGAATGGCGAATTCCTCTGTTGATTTTAATGTATCGGCTAATGTTTCCGCAGGGATAAGATTAGCGACTGCTTCCACCTCTGCCAGCTCTTCCCGAGTAAGCGAAGATGATTCTTTATCAGCACTTGATCCTCCGCTGCCTCCCGATACAGAAGCTGACGCATTTTCACCTGCAACTCTGTCATCCAAATCCTCTTCAAGGATTTCTCCCGTCTGGGCGTTTATATAGGATATGCCATCGGGGAAGTGATATTCAAGCAGAACTTCTTCTCTGCTACCGCTGTCGTATGCCCATGAGTATGCTTTGCGGTAATGCAGCTGCATAGGAAGAGCGGTTTTAAAGTATTCGCCTATTTCATCAGCAGAAATCATATTGGATGATTTGTCTATGGTAGCATCTTCATCCCATGTGATATTAGCGTTAGCTATGAAATATTCGCCGTTGTCGTTCTTTTGTACCGTTACCGATGCGGTGTTTCCGTTTAAGGGGATACCCTCCTCATCAATGCGGTTAAAGAATATGCTGTAGCCTGAGTTTATATAGCCTGCACTGTTTTCTGCAGAGTAGACGAGGCTTGCAGTTTTATCAGTGGCAATTTGAGCAAGAAATGCCTTTGCTTGGGTTAAGGCTTCTGCTTTGGTGAATACCGCATTGTAATCCGAACGTTCACGGCTCCGGTCACGGTAGGAGATGATATTGCCTTTAGAATCGGCTGTTACCGATATGCTCTTTTCACCGCTTTTATCAGTCCATCTAAGTTCATATGACAGCTTGTCACCGTATTCATATGAAGAAGAGGAAAATTCGCTAAGTTCCTCAGGAACGGTGATTTTTGCTTTAACTGATGATATAACACCGCTAAGGATCTCTGCGTCGGTTTGTACAGACGATTCAGCCACTGTGGGCTCTGCCGCAAACGATACCGGCATACTGCCCATTAAGACGGCTGCACATAAAAGGGAAATAATAATTTTTTTCTTCATTGTTTTTCACTCCTTTTCCTTGGCGTTTTGCCATGTTTCTATATATAACACTTTTGAACACGGCAAAAGGTTTCATAAATATTAAATTTATTTATAAATTTTGAAAATTATTACAGCGTTTAAAGCTCTAATACTTTAGTGGCAATATTCCCGCAGAAAAAAGCGTCATGCTCGACAAAAACCATTGTCGGCTGAGATTCTTTTATCAATTCTTCAATCTGCAGACGGGATGATATATCTATATAATTCAGCGGTTCATCCCAAATATAAAGATGCGCATTTTGACAAAGGCTGCGGGCTAAAGCCGCTTTTTTGCATTGACCGAAACTCAAAGTGGAAACGTCTCTGAAAAGCTCCTCTCTGGAAAAGCCCAATTTTCGCAGCATAGTCATAAAATAGCTTTCGGGAATATTATTTGCAGCTGCTATTTCGCTAGGGAGCCCTGATAATCCATCTATATCCTGCGATAAATATGAAATAACAAGGCCGCTCCCGCATGAAAAATCACCGCTGAAACTGATGTTTTCCCCGCACAATAATTTAAGGAGGGTGGATTTGCCGCAGCCGTTTCTTCCGGCGATAGCAATACGATCCCCACGCTTTATTTGAAGTGACGCAACTGAGCATATTTTCTTCTTATCGTAAAACAGAGATATATCTCTAAGAGAGATAAGCGTTTCTGAGTAATATGATAGCGGATGAAGCGTAAGCTTTTCTTGAGCATCAATATTTTTCATAAGAGCCGCTTTTTCCTCGGCTGCTTTTAAGCGGCGCTGTTCAATTGACTTCGAGCGTTTCATCATTTTCGCAGATTTGTGTCCTATATAGCCTCGGTCGCCTCCAGAGCCGTATTTTGACTTTTCCGTTTTAAATGACCATGCGGCAGTTTTAGCAGCGGCAGCCTTAAGATGCGACATCTCTTTTTGTAAACGCTCGTTTTTGGCGATTTCTGCCTGATCCATGCTTTCTTTTTCTTGAAGCCAGCCGGAAAAATTTGTTTTCCTGACGATTATATCTTGGCGGTTTATGGATATAACATGATCAATGCAGCTGTCAAGAAAGGCCCTGTCATGCGATACCAGTAAGAAACCGCTTTTCCTTTGAAGATATTGGCTCACGTGTTCTCTTGATTGTATATCAAGGTGATTTGTCGGTTCATCTATCAAAAGGAAGCCATTATCATGCAGAAACAACGCTGACAGCAGCATTTTTGTGCGTTCCCCCGGAGAAAGTGAAGAAAACGGCCGCCAAAGAGCGTCTTCATCTGCTTGCAGGAGTGAGAGTTCCTTTTGCAGCTGCCAATATTCCATATCAGGTGATATTTCATACAGAACATCAACGGTGTTTTTGCTGCTGTCTTTTACAAGAAAGGGGAAATATAAAAAATCAACGCTTGATGTTATACTTCCCGTGTATTCATATTCTCCGCATAGCAGCTTTAAAAGAGTGGTTTTTCCACGGCCGTTTTGCCCGACAAGTCCTGTACGCCAGGTTGTGTCAAGCCGGAACGATACGTTTTCAAATACGGTTTGTGCAGAAGAATCATAGCCGAATGTCAGTCCTGAAATATTTATTATAGACATAAAAATACCTCCTATATTTTGCCCGCAGCACGAATATCAAAAAATGCACGTAAAAATACAAGAGGACTCTGTATACAAAGAACATCAAAATGCAATTTTCCTGCTGTGGACAGTTATAATACATTACGGACACGCAAAATAAACGGTATACCCGTACTATATCTGTCCGTTTGACCTTAGCAAGAAAACTTGTACATTTTTTCAGCTCCTTTCATTATTTCGACTTTAGTATAGCATATATTAGAACCAATGTCAACAGCTTATATTTATTTTGCGTATTCCAAAAAAAATTGTAAAAATTTAAAATAATCTTGCGTACTCACGAAATATGTGATACAATATAGCTGTATGTACAAGATGTGGTACAAAAAGCCGGAAAGGGAACATTTTACTGCGGAAAGGATGCGGAAAATGGATACCAATATATACGTTATCCGTCATGGAGAAACTGATTCAAATATACGTTCGGCATGTTTGGGGAGAAAAGACGTTCCCTTAAACGATACCGGCAGAAAGCAGGCATCAGAGCTTGCCGCAAGGCTTAGCCCTATAACGTTTTCCAGAATATATACAAGCCCGCTTGTAAGGACTGTATCAACGGCCGCACCGCTTGGCGGGATGACTGTAGATGAAAGGCTTATAGAGCGTGACTACGGAAGCTGGGACGATATGACGTTTGACGAGATAAAAAGGGCCGCTCCCGAAGAGTTTATACGCTGGCAGGAAAACTTAATGCTTACAGCGCCTCCGGGCGGGGAGAGTTCATTTGCTGTCTGGCGGAGGGTGTCGGAGTTTTTGCAGGAGCTTCTAAAAAGCGGAGTCGGCGGAAATATTGCAATAGTGACACATCTGGGAACAGCACGCCACATAATTGCTTATCTGTTAGGACTGATGCTTGAGCAAAGCTGGCTTTTTACGCTTGAAAACGGCAGATATGCCAAAATTACCGTATCAGAAGATAAGGCGGTGCTTTCCGCTTTGAATTTATAAAACGCCGCTTGTTCGGTCTGTTTTATATACGTATTATCCGCCCATAGATAAGCGTATATATATTGCTTATGGGCAGAAAGGCTGTGAAGATCTAAATGGAAAAAGTTAGAAGAATTTACGTTGAAAAAAAGCCCGGCTTTGATGTGGCTGCAGGAGAGGTTCTTGAAGATCTGAGAGAAAACCTGTCCTTAACAGGGCTTACTAATGTCAGGCTGATAAACCGGTATGATGTTTCCGGTATATCAGACGCGGAATATGAAAAAGCAAGAGGGCTTATTTTCTCAGAACCCCCCGTAGATAACGCATATGATGAAAATATAGATATACCGGCGGAGGACAAGGTATTTGCAGTTGAGTTTTTGCCTGGACAGTTTGATCAGAGAGCTGATTCGGCTGAGGAATGTATCTCCATACTGACGCAGAAAGAGCGTCCCCATGTAAGAAGCGCAAAAGTATACGTACTCTCAGGCAACGTGAGCGACGAAGAAGTAAACCGTGTTAAAACATATTTGATAAACCCGGTAGAAGCAAGAGAGGCCTCGCTTGAAAAACCGCAGTCACTGGAGCTTGAGACGACGGTTCCCGAAGATGTGGCTGTCGTAAACGGATTCATTGATATGGATAAGGATCAGCTCGAAGAGTTCCTAAAAAGCATGGGCTTTGCCATGGATATGGACGATCTGGAATTTTGCCGCAGATATTTCCGTGATGATGAAAAACGCAATCCTACAGTTACAGAGCTGCGCATGATAGATACGTATTGGTCGGATCACTGCCGTCATACGACATTTTCGACAAGAATAAACAATGTTAAGATAAACGACGGCAAATATGCCGATATTATAAAAGCGTCATACGAGGAGTATAAAAAGGCTAAAGCAGAGCTGTACGCTCCAGACCGGGATATGTGCCTTATGAACATGGCGACAATAATCGTAAAGCAGCTGAAAAAGAAGGGACTGTTAAAAGAAATAGATGAGTCGGAGGAGATAAACGCCTGCTCGATAGTTGTCAATGTTGACGTAGATGGTGTGGAAGAGCCGTGGCTTATAATGTTCAAGAACGAGACTCATAACCATCCTACAGAAATAGAGCCTTTCGGCGGTGCAGCTACTTGCTTGGGCGGGGCTATTCGTGACCCCCTGTCAGGCCGTTCATACGTATATCAGGCTATGCGTGTAACCGGAGCAGGAGATCCGAGAGCGACGCTTGCTGATACCATCCCCGGCAAATTGATGCAGCGTAAAATAACAAGAGGTGCATCTTCAGGCTACAGCTCATACGGAAACCAGATCGGACTGGCAACGGGACAGGTGCAGGAGGTGTACCATCCCGGATATATTGCTAAGCGCATGGAAATTGGCGCAGTTATTGGAGCAGCTCCCAAAAAGAACGTTATAAGAGAAACACCGCTTCCGGGAGATGTTATAATCTTGCTCGGCGGCCGTACAGGACGTGACGGTATCGGCGGAGCTACGGGTTCCTCAAAGGCGCATGACGAAAAGAGTGTTATGACCTGCGGCTCCGAGGTGCAGAAGGGTAATCCGCCGGTCGAAAGAAAGATTCAAAGACTGTTCAGGGATGAAAAGGTAACCACTCTTATAAAAAGGTGCAACGATTTCGGCGCCGGCGGCGTATCGGTAGCGATAGGAGAGCTGGCGGATGGTCTTACGATAGATCTGGACAAGGTGCCGAAAAAGTATGAGGGCTTGGACGGAACAGAGCTTGCAATATCAGAATCACAGGAAAGAATGGCAGTAGTCGTACGCTCTGAGGATGCAGACAAGTTCATACAGTATGCTAATGATGAAAATCTGGAGGCTACAAAGGTCGCTGTTGTTACCGAT
>DBQZ01000126.1:0-13059 GCA_002305435.1 Clostridiales bacterium UBA1381 | reverse complement strand
GACAGCTTTTTCAAAAAAGAAGCAGTCAGCGATATAAAGGCAAAATGGCTTGAGACTCTTTCAGACCTTAACGTATGCTCACAAAAGGGACTTTCAGAAAAGTTTGACTCGACTATTGGAGCGGGTTCTGTGCTTATGCCGTGGGGCGGCAAGTACCAGCTTACCCCGGCTGACGGAATGGCGGCAAAGGTTCCGGTTCAAAATGGTGAAACCGACACTGCCACAATAATGACTTTCGGATACGATCCCTATCTTTCAAGCTGGAGCCAGTACCATGGCGCAGCATATGCGGTTGTGGAATCGGTATCAAAGGCGGTTGCTCTGGGTGCAGATTACAAGGATATATATCTTACATTCCAGGAATATTTTGAACGTCTGGGAGAGGATCCCAAGAGATGGGGCAAGCCGTTTGCTTCCCTCCTTGGCGCATACAAGGCACAGCTTGAGCTCGGTATCGCCTCAATCGGCGGAAAGGATTCAATGAGCGGCTCCTTTAATGAGCTGGATGTTCCGCCGACGCTTACTTCTTTCGCTGTTGCTCCGGCAAAAGCATCCGCTGTTGTATCACAGGAGTTTAAGCGTACAGGCTCAGCCGTTGTCTTACTGCCGGTAAAACTGGACGAAAACGATATGCCGGATTTTGCGGCTCTGAAGAAGATGTATGCGCTGGTGCATGAGCTGGAAATGTCGGGCGCCGTGCTTTCGGCAAGCGTTGTAAGAGGTCACGGGTTAGCTGAAACGATAAGCAAAATGTCGTTCGGAAATAAAATCGGCTTTAAGTTCAAAGATGACGTTGATTCTGATTTGCTGTTCTATACGCCCATAGGTTCAATTGTTCTGGAGCTGTCAGGTGTCAGCGCAGTATATGGAGATTTCACCGTTCTCGGAACTACTCAGGATAAGCAGTCGATAGAGTATGCAGATGTCGAGATACCGCTCTCAGAAGCGATTGACGCTTGGCAGAAACCGCTTGAAAAAGTATTCCCGACTAAGGCTGGCCATTTTGAAACAGAGCCTAAGACGTATTCCTTTGATAAGAGGAATATAACAGTAGCAACCGAGAAATTTGCAAAGCCGAGAATATTCATACCCGTATTCCCTGGAACAAACTGTGAATACGATACAGCCCGTGTGTTTGAAAAAGCCGGCGGCGTGGCAGATGTTTTCGTAGTGAGAAATCTCACCGGCAGTGATGTTTCCTATTCAATGCGGGAAATGGAGAAAAGAATAAAAGCATCTCAGATAGTGATGATACCGGGCGGTTTCTCCGGCGGTGACGAGCCGGAAGGTTCTGGTAAGTTTATCGCTACAGCTTTCCGTAATCCGTTGGTTAAGGATGCTGTTATGGAGCTTCTGAAAAACAGAGACGGTTTAATGCTCGGTATCTGCAACGGATTCCAGGCTTTAATCAAACTGGGACTTGTGCCGTACGGCGAAATTCGTGATCTGGAGGATGATTCGCCCACATTGACATTTAATACTATAGGCCGCCACGTTTCCTGTATGGCATATACACGTATTGCCTCAAACAAATCACCGTGGTTTGCCAATGTAAATGTCGGCGATGTCCACACGATCGCCCTGTCTCACGGAGAAGGACGCTTTACTGCCTCGCCTGAACAGATAGCAGCGCTTGCCGCAAACGGTCAGATAGCAACTCAGTACGTGAACCTTGACGGCAATGCCACCTATGATATAGAGTGGAACCCCAACGGGTCTGTGGAAGCTGTCGAAGGTATAACAAGCCCTGACGGTCGTGTTCTCGGCAAGATGGGACATAGCGAACGTATCGGTAAGAATATAGCTAAAAACGTTCCCGGCGAAAAGGATCAGCAACTGTTTAAAGCAGGAGTGGAATACTTCAAATAAAAGTTTAAGATGAAATAACAATGTGCCGCCTGTATATCGTATGAAACACAATTACGATATACAGGCAGTATTCTTATGGTCGGAGGATAAGCGCCGCCCTATTAAGAAGGAGATGAAGATAGTGTATAAATATGAAGATTACGTAAAAAGCGCCGAATATATTCTATCGAAAATAGATACTGTTCCAAAAACAGCTATCGTCCTTGGCTCAGGCCTTGGCGGACTTATAAAGGACAGTGATGTTTCCATTCCGTATGCGGATATACCGAATTTCCCTCGTTCAACCGCTCCTTCGCACGAGGGAGTGATGGCGTTTTCAAAAAAAGCTGTGGCTCTTAAGGGGCGTTTCCATGTTTATGAGGGATATTCAATGGAGGAAGCTGCTTATTACGTGCGAGTATTAAAACTGATAGGCGTAAAGACTCTTATACTTACGAATGCGTCCGGCGGTATAAATACCGATTTTTCACCCGGAGAGCTTATGCTTATCACGGATCACATAAAACTTGCGCCCGATAACCCGTTGAGAGGGGAAAATCTCGCCCAATTCGGAACAAGGTTCCCTGATATGACAACTGCCTATACCCCCAAATTGCGCACATTGGCAGCGAAGTGTGCAGAAGAGCTTGATATTCCACTTAAGGAGGGCGTGTACGCCTATATGAGCGGCCCTTGCTATGAAACGTCGGCCGAAATACGTGCGTTAAGAATACTTGGCGCTGATGCGGTGGGAATGTCTACTGTGCCTGAGGTGATAACAGCCCGCCATGCAGGCATGGATATTCTTGCAATATCATGTGTAACGAATATGGCGGCCGGAGTTACTGGAGAGGCTCTTACCGAAGAAGAGGTTATCGCTACGGCGGAGAAAACAAAGGTGGATTTTTCACGTCTTATTGAAAATATAACAGAGCATCTCAGCACAGAGGAGAGATTACAGTGAAGCCAAGGCTAAAGCTTATCCTGCCGAATGATTCGGCTGTTGATAAAAGCACGGGCGATATTGGGATAGAACGGATAAAAATATCTAAGATAAACAGGACGCTCATGGTAGATCTCGACCATGAAACTCCGCCTGATGAAAAAAACATAATAGTAAATGAGCTTAAGCACACATATCGGCTCAGAGATGTTAATTTAAATGTGAGCGAAGATGATGTGCATAAAAATGACGATTCCGTTGTATATGTGCAGCATAACGAACGCACAAACAGCAATCCCAAGCCTCACAAGCCTGCTCATGTCAGCCGGGCTCGTATCGGTGAAATGCTCTACGGCAGGGTGATACGTGAACAGCTTGTACCAATATCTTCGATAAATGAACATTCCGGCAGGATAGCATTTAGGGGCGATGTTTTCGCCTTAGAATACAAGGATATTACCAGCAAGAAAAATCAGAAGCAGTACCACATTGTCAGCATGGATGTGACGGATTACGACGATTCTATTTCTGTTCAGATGTTCATTACTAAAACGGATGATGATGAAACGTTTATTCGGTTTAAAGAAAAAATGAGCATTGGGATGGGCGTTGTGGTACGTGGCGAAGCCGCATTTAACCAGTATGCAAATGAGGTTGTCGTAACGGCAAATGCAATAGCTGCTGCTGAAAGGGTGCTTCCCCGCCGTAAGGACAACGCTCCGAAAAAAAGAGTGGAGCTGCATATGCACACGAAAATGTCCACGATGGACGGAGTGTCTGAGGCTAAGGATCTGATAAACAGGGCTATCGAATGGGGGCATACGGCGGTTGCGATAACGGATCATGGCGTGGTACAGTCATACCCCGATGCAATGAAGGCTTCCGGAAACAATGAAAAAATAAAGGTGCTGTACGGGGTAGAGGGATACCTTATTGACGATTCTAAAATGATTACAGAAAACGCAGGGGAAGAGGATATTAACTCTTCATTCGTTGTCTTTGATATTGAGACCACAGGACTTCATAAATCTGTGAATAAAATAACGGAAATCGGCGCTGTTAAAATAGAGAATGGGCAGATAACAGACCGCTGGTCCACCTTTGTAAATCCCGAAGAAAGCATCCCCGAAAACATTGTGCGCCTTACCGGAATAACCGACGCAATGGTTGCGGATGCTCCGACGATAGACAAGGTATTGCCGTCGTTTCTGGAGTTCTGTAAAGGCTGTGTACTTGTCGCACAAAACGCCTCGTTTGATATTGGGTTTATCGAAAAAAATGCGGCCGACTGCGGGATGAGGCTTCAAGGGTGTTACCTTGACACGCTTATATTGGCGAGGTGCTTACATCCGGAGCTATCAAACTATCGTCTTAACACCCTCTCGCGGTTTTACAAGGTTATACTTGAGAACCATCACCGTGCTGTTGATGATGCCAAGGCTACAGCAGATATTTTTCTTTGTATGCTGAATGAGTTAAAGGACATGGGGCTTACAAAGCTTAAGGATTTAAACTCGCACTTTGATTTTGCATCAGCGTCAAAAAAGAATAAAGCGTTTCACATAATATTGATTGCAAAGAATCAAATCGGGCTAAGGCATATCTATGAACTTGTGTCAAAATCCCACCTTGACTACTATTACCACACGCCACGAATACCTCGCAGCCTATTAACGCAAAAGCGTGAGGGGATAATTGTAGGTTCAGCCTGCGAAGCCGGGGAGCTTTTCAGGGCAGTTGTAGAGGGCGAAAGCGACGAGCGGCTTAAGGAAATAGCAGAATTTTACGATTATCTGGAGATACAGCCTATCGGCAATAATGCTTATATGAAACGTTCCGCTGACTATCCGCATATAAATACCGATGAGGATTTGCAGAGGTTAAACCGCCGAATCGTTCAGCTTGGAGAGGAGATTGGAAAGCCGGTTTGTGCAACGTGCGACGTGCATTTCCTTGACCCAATGGGGGCAAATTTCCGGAAAATCCTTATGAATTATATGCGGTTTAAGGACGCTGATGAACAGGCGCCGCTGTATTTCCGCACAACCGAGGAAATGCTTGGGGAATTTGCATATCTTGGCGATGAAAAAGCGTACGAGGTCGTCGTGGAAAATACGAACAAGATAGCGGATATGGCAGAAAATGTGCGCCCGATTCCGAAAGAAAAATGCCCGCCCGTGGTCGAGGGGGCGGAGGAAGCTATCGTAAACGATTCGCTTGCCAAAGCAAAGCGGATTTACGGTGATCCCTTGCCGAAGATTGTCCAGGACAGGCTTGATAAGGAGCTGCACTCAATAACCACGTACGGGTTTTCGGTAATGTACAGGATAGCGCAGGAGCTTGTGCGCAAATCCCTTTCAGACGGTTATCTCGTAGGTTCACGTGGCTCGGTCGGTTCATCTTTGGTGGCGTTTCTCTCCGATATAACGGAAGTAAATTCGCTGCCGGCACACTACGTATGCCCAAACTGCCATAACTCGGAATTTATTGAAGATGGAAGCGGCATATCCGGCTGTGACCTTCCGGATAAAGCCTGCCCCAAGTGCGGGACGATGTATAAAAAGGACGGTCACGACATCCCCTTTGAAACCTTCCTCGGGTTTAAGGGTGACAAGGAGCCGGATATTGACCTTAATTTTTCGGGTGATTATCAGCCGGTTATACACAAATATACCGAAACCTTCTTCGGCGAGGGATTCGTGTTCCGTGCGGGTACTATCGGCACTGTGGCGGAAAAAACCGCTTACGGCTACGTTCAGCGATATGCTGAGGACAGGGGGCTGAATATGAGAAGCGCCGAAAAAAGGCGGCTTGCCTCCGGCTGTGTAGGCGTAAAGAGNNTTCTGCCCGATACAGCATCCTGCCGATGACCCCAATTCGGATATTATAACGACGCATTTTGATTACCATTCAATAGATAAGAACCTTTTAAAACTCGATGAGCTTGGGCATGATGATCCGACTGTTATACGTATGCTGATGGATCTTACGGGCGTAGATGCACAGAAGATACCGCTTGATGATAAGCCGACTATGAGTTTGTTCACCTCCACTAAAGCGTTAAACCTTAAAGAAAAGCTCGAAACACCTGTCGGAACGTACGGTGTGCCGGAATTTGGTACAAAGTTCGTCAGGCAGATGCTCGTGGATACAAAACCAACAACATTTGCTGAGCTGGTACGCATATCAGGACTTTCTCACGGTACAGATGTTTGGCTCAACAATGCACAGGATTTGATAAGAAGCGGTACGACCACTCTGTCAAATGCGATTTGCTGCCGTGATGATATTATGATATATTTGATACACATGGGCGTGGAAGCCGGCCATGCGTTCCAGATAATGGAGAAAGTCCGCAAAGGCAAAGGATTGGCTCCGGAGGATGAGGAGGCTATGCGGGCGGCGAATGTACCCGAATGGTATCTTACTGCTTGTAAAAAAATAGGATATATGTTCCCGAAGGCTCACGCTGTTGCGTATGTAACTATGGCATTCCGTATAGCGTATTTCAAGGTGCATTATCCGGAAGCGTTTTATATCGCTTATTTTTCGGTCAGAGCGGATGATTTTGACGCATCTATAATGGCTCGTGGAATAGACGTTGCTCGGGCGGCGATAGAGGATATAAACGCCAGGAAAAAAGACGGGACGGCAAAACCTAAAGAAGAAGGCTTAATACCAATACTTGAGATATGTGTGGAAATGTACTCAAGAGGCATAAATTTTGCGCCTATCAGCTTATACACGTCGCACGCAACAGACTTTTTGAAAACCGATGAGGGGATTTTGCCTCCGTTGTCGGCGTTGCCGGGACTTGGCGATAATGCAGCAAAGGCGATAACTGATGCTCGTGCAGACGGACCATTTAAGACGATAGAAGAACTGCGTCAGCGTACAGGAGCTACAAGAGCGACTATAGATATTTTGCAGGATAACCATTGCCTTGACGGCGTGCCGGAATCCGACCAGATATCATTGCTTGATTTTATGTGATTTTTATACAAGAGGAAGGAAGCGAAAGAGAAAATGGAGAAAAACAAACTTATGACAGAGGGGAATATTTTAAAGCAGCTGTTTTTCTTCTCCATGCCCCTGCTTTTGGGGAATTTGTTCCAGCAGCTTTATAATACCGTAGATTCAATAGTTGTGGGAAATTTCATCGGCAATGAAGCCTTGGCTGCCGTCGGCTCCAGCAATTCACTGATAAATCTCATAATAGGATTTTTTATGGGTATAGCTACAGGCTCAGGTGTTGTTATTGCTCAGCTATACGGAGCAAAGCAGAACAAACGGCTTCATGTAGCCGTACATACAGCAGCAGCGCTGACGCTTATCGGCGGCGTGGCGCTTATAATAATCGGTGTGGCTGTAACGCCGCTCTTGCTTAAGGCAATGCAGACTCCTGAGGAAGTAATGCCTAACTCTGTGCTTTATCTGCGGATATATTTTTTAGGTGCACTGTTTAATTTAGCGTATAATATGGGAGCCGGCATATTAAGGGGGATAGGCGACTCAAAAAGACCGCTTTATTATTTAGGCGTTGCGTCAGTTGTAAACATCGTATTGGACGTAGTGTTTGTAGTAGTATTCCACTGGGGTGTTGCAGGAGTCGGTATCGCCACTATAACAGCACAGCTGGTATCAGCAATTCTGGTTGTAATCCAGCTTATGAAAACGAAGGATGTTTACAAATTTTCCCCTCGTGAAATGACGATAAGCAAGCGCATGGTGAAAAACATTTTGCACATGGGTATACCGAGCGGAATTCAGTCCTCTATAATATCGCTTTCCAATGTAATTGTACAGGCAAACATAAATGTTTTCGGCGCTGCGGCAATGGCTGGATGCAGTTCTTATATGAAGATAGACGGATTTGTCATATTGCCGGTAATGTCGTTCGGTATGGCGGTTATGACGTTCGCCGGGCAGAATTACGGCGCAAAGAAGTACGAACGTGTAAAAAAGGGCGGAGCTATGGGAATGATAATAAGTTTGGCATATACTCTGCCGGTATCCGTTCTGCTGTTCTTGTTCGGCGACAAGCTGATCGGTATATTTACCTCTGATGCGGAGAGTATCCGCTGCGGCGTACTGATGTTAAAGACGCTCATCCCATTTTATTGGAGCTTATCCATTGTGCACGTACTGACAAATATGTTCCGCGGCTCAGGCTGTGCGATAGCCCCGACAGTAATAATGGTGGGAAATATGTGTATTGTACGAATGATATGGGTAAACATCTTGGCTCAGCTTACGCACGACCTGCAAATGGTGCTTTTCGGTTATTCAATATCGTGGATAACAGCGCTTTTGTGCGCAGTCCTGTTTGCATGGAAAGGCAACTGGCTGCGGGGATATAATAAAGAGATTAAAACAAGCGATGCTGCTTGAGCTGTATTTATCTTATTAAGCCTCGTGGCGCCGCAGAAACTTAATTTATATAGAAAAATTACACACTATATTGTTTCTATTTTTTGATTGACATAAAAATCCCTTCTGAAAATACAGAGGGATTTTTTATATTTAAAAAAGAACTTAATATTCGCATAGAATGGGATATTGTAAAATATTCTATAAAAATAATAAAGGAACCGTAATGAATCAAAAGGATAAATACGAAGTTATTCGCAAACAGATAAAAACAATCTTTCATAATAATCGAAGCTGTTATGGATATAGACGAATTCACTATGAGCTGAAAAAAGTTAACAATCACCATTTCAAAAAAGTAGTCCGTCGTATTATGAAAGAACAAAGAATGTGTCCACCCAAACCTGTTCCAGCATAACCCCCTCCCTACTGCTTTTTTCGGTACTGGTGCGGCGTCTTAAAATAAACCTTTTTAAATGCACGTATAAAATAACTGATATTGGAAAACCCGCAGTTTTCGGCAATATCAAGTACGCTTTGCTCCGTATCGCAAAGCATTTTTTCTGCCATATTAAGCCGATACATAACGATATATTCGGACGGAGTTTTTCCGGTATACGCTTTAAACAGTTTTTCAAAGTATGATTTGCTGTAGCCTATCAAGGCAGCTATTTCATCTATGTAAATTTTTTCTGTAAAATTCGTATGTATATATTCAAGTGCCCAAAGGATGCTTTTTTCAGGAACGAATGATGTCGTTTCATCCTCGTAGAGCTTATTCTCGGCAATAAGTGAGTACAACCTCATAAGCTCCGATTTCACCTTGAGCTCGTATCCCGGAAGCTGCTTCTCAAACAGGCGGCATACGTTGTTGACAGCAGCTATCACCTCTTTTTCTGCCGGAACGGACGGAGTATAGAAGTTTCGTATGTTGTTCCTTCCGGAAAAGTATTGCCCGCATATATCATCTGATGGGAACAAATAGCTTCTGTCGCATAAAAGCGAACGGAAATATATCTTCTGCCCCTCGTTCAAAATCATCGAATGAATGGAATGACCGCTGCAAAAAGCGCAGTCGCCGGGTTTTAACAATATCCGTTTTCCGTTTATGTTATATTCCGCTGAACCGTCTACCATATATATAAACTCATCCTCTTTATGCCAATGATGCGGAATAAACCAACGTGAGCTGTATACAGCCACCGGAAATGCAGCCGTTCCATGGATCGTTTTCTCTTTTAAATCCGATATGTTCATTGTAATCACAACTTTCCGATATAGTGTTATTTTTAGGCTATATTATGCAAGATTTTCTTAATATACTGTGCTATAATAATATTATAATAGAAAATACAGCTAAAATCAAGATGCTTAGAGGTGAAATTTATGGGACGAATAATTATAACTGAAAACAGCATAGGTTTTACTATGCGTGATGAAATCTTAAAGATAGAGCCATACGGTGAAAATCGCATCCGTGTACGTGCATCAAGAAATACTACACTCTCTGATGAGCGGTGGACAGTACTTCCCCCTAAAGAATCTAATTGCACGGTTACCGGTGACAGCGAGAGAGCTGAGCTTAAAACGGGGGATTTATCTGTTGAGATAACAAAGATTTGGAACGATTACCGCCTCGTTTTCCGTAAGCACAGGGTCGAAATACTGAACACAAAAAAGGAAGGCGATGTCCAGAGCAGGCACCGTCACACTGAGGGGAATCATTACTGTATAAGAGCTACCTTTGAATCACGTGAGAATGAACATTTCTACGGTTTGGGGCAGGAGCAGCAGGATCATTTTGCCCGCAAAGGCTGCGCTTACGACCTTGTACATTATAACACAAAAACCGCCATACCCTTTATCTACTCCTCCCTTGGTTACGGTTTCCTCTGGAATTCCCCGGGTACCGGAAGATGTGAGTTTTCCAACAACCGCACGCTATGGCAATCAGACAGCGCATATCAGATGGATTATATCGTAATAGGCGGCGATACTCCGGCAGAGGTTATCTATCGTTACTGCGAATTAACCGGATTTGCACCGCACTTCCCATATTGGGCATCGGGCTTCTGGCAGTCTAAACTGCGGTATGAAAGTCAGGAGGATCTTCTATCTGTTGCACGTGAATATAAAAACCGCAACATCCCCATAAGCGCAATAGTTATAGATTACTTCCATTGGACGGAACAAGGAAATTGGGAATTTGAGCCGACATTATGGCCCTCTCCAAAAGAAATGTGCAGCGAACTTAAAGAAATGGGAATTGAACCCATAGTATCATTCTGGCCGACAATAAATCCCGCCAGCCGGAATTACTCCCACATGAACGAGGAAAATATGCTCGTACGTACAGAAAACGGCCAATACGGAATATTTGATTTTTACGGTCTGCAAACTTATATAGATCCTTCAAATCCACGCACTCGCAAGTACGTCTGGGAGCAGATAAAGAGAACGTATTACTCATACGGTATAAGGAATTTTTGGCTCGACCAGGCGGAACCTGACGTCTTCCCTCAGCAATTCGACAACTTCAGGTTCTACATGGGCAACGGAGCGCAGACTGCGCTTTTGTATCCGTACTATTACGCAAAACTCTTCTATGAAGCGTTAACGTCCGAGGGTGAGGAGGACATAGCCCTGCTTATCCGTTCTGCTTATCCGGGAAGTCAGAAATTCGGCGCTCTTGCATGGAGCGGTGATATACCGTCAACGTTTGAATCATTGCGCCAAAGCGTAGTTTCAGGGCTGTCTATGGCTATGTGCGGAATACCGTGGTGGAACAGCGATATCGGCGGTTTCCACGGCGGTGATATTGAAAGCGATTATTTCCGTGAACTCATTGTGCGCTGGTTCCAATTCGGCGTATTCTCGCCGGTAATGCGGCTTCACGGTTCACGCCTCCGTCCGGCAACACAAAAAGATCGCCATCCGGGCGTAAAGGAACGCAGCGGCGGCGATAATGAGATCTGGAGTTTCGGGGAGCGAAACTATCTGATATTGAAATCACTTATTGAACTGCGCCAAAGGCTTCGTCCGTACATCATGGATAATATGCAGGCTGCCTCCGAAAAAGGCGTGCCGCTTATGCGCCCGATGTTCTTTGAATTTCCGGAGGATGAGGAATGTTACAAATTGGATGATCAGTATATGTTCGGCGGGGATATTATCTTTGCGCCCATACTTAACCAGGGGCAGACAGAGCGCAGCGTCTATCTTCCTGAGGGACGCTGGATACGTGTCGGCGATATGAAGGCTTACGGCAAGGGATATATCAGCTGCCATGCTGAAATAGATGAATTTATTGCTTTTGTAAGAGACGGCACAGAAGTGCTGAAATCATTTTAATAATAAAAAAATCCGTCTGTATGTATTTCAATACAGGCGGATTTTTATTTTACTGCTGACGTACACGTTTTTCAAACGCTGCAATTTCTTCTGCGGTATTGGGGCGGAGCTTCTTATATATTTTCACTGTCATTCCATCTATCTCAAACTCAACCCCATCTTCTTCATAAACTTTAGCAATATCCGTATTCTCCTCAAAGCTCCTCACTGCCTCCGTTACTACCCGCTGATTTTTCGGCGCAAGATGCGTCTGGGCGGGAAAGGCTGCAAGGATGTAATCCACATTGTACAAAGCGGAAAAATCGCTGTCACGGCTGTCAACTGCCGGCAGCTCCACAAGTTCTGCCGTATGCTCATCTATAATATTAAAAGACATCTCTATGTTTTCAAGCAAATCCTTGTTAAGATTGAACGAAGATGCAAGCACGCCGACAGTTTCTCCATTTTGGCACAAGTCATCAAGATACGCCTTTACCTCCAAAAGCTCCGGTATATCGTCACGTGTTCTCGGAAGCATCGAAAAGTCCGGTATCAGGGCATAGTGTGCTATTTCGCCGATGCTTTCCGGCTGTTCTCTGTCTATGAACGTATTTGCACATATGATACAGCCGGACAGGATGGCAGCGGTAGTTCCCCATTTGCCGAGCTGTTCCATAAGGGCGGCTGTTATTATCAAAAGCGATGGGATATACAAAAGCAAATGCTGCTGTCCGTGCGTCTGCGTTCCTACAAAAAGCAGGAAGCATACTATCATTTGTATCCAGCAGAATATAAGGGTTCTGTCTCGGCGGATAGAGTATACCACCGTTCCCGCTAACAGCACTGCTGGTAATATAATACCGAAATATCTTGCAAACAGCTTAAAATCCACCGACAGGGCAAATTGATAACCTGCATACAGTGCAGAATAATCCTCAAGCAGCTTTCCCGTTACCAGCGGCATGAAGAATGCTCCCAGGAATATTCCCGCACTTGACAGGCTCAACAAAAACAGCCGTGAATCTTTCCTCATCACCAAAATATCAGCTGCCATTGCTACTAAAAATGATACCGCAAAAAAGGCATACCACCGTCTGAACAGGATACATACCGCCAAAAGCAGGCCGATAAAGAAGTACCTCTGCACCGGATACTTCTTGCCACGATAAAGACGGAAGCAGATAAGACACAGAACAAGCCCGCCTATATCTACAAAACCGGAAATTCCCAAAAACAGTATTACAGGAAATCCCAGTAATATGGCAGCGGCTGATACGGCAGGATATTTCGTTTTGCGACAAAGGCTGTAAATTATATAAGCCGACGGGACGTAATAGCATATCAATATGCTTAAAATAAAAACCGTACGTGAGCCGCCGAATATATAAGCAAAAACAGCCGATAAAAGTCCCGCCAGATAATTGTAATCCATCGTTAATATCGAGTTGTACAGGTCTGCGAAGAAGTTTGAAAACACTTCGCCTGCGGCAATATTGCGGGCTGTTATCCAGTAATTTGCCGTATCCCAGTAATATATATACGAGCTCTGGGAAATGTAAACGGCTCCG
>DBQZ01000055.1 GCA_002305435.1 Clostridiales bacterium UBA1381 | reverse complement strand
CTTTCTCGTATGGAATGTTTTACATAGATATTAGCTCATGGCTTAATCTTGCAATTCTCTTAATTGGAATTATTGTTTTACGCAGAACAGCCAAAGAAATGTTATATATGGCAGGAATAGCTGTTATTTTAGCAATGATAATCAACGCTCTCCTCCCTTTTTCACTTTGACCGTATGTATAAAGCGGCGCATTGCTTGACGCACACTCCCCCTCTTTCGGCTGCGCATTTAAATATGTTAAGAATTTTTACATAATTTGTTAACATTAGCACTCGCCTCTTGACAGTGCTAACAAAAAGAGTTATAATATATCCAGAACATAAGGAAAGAGAAACAAAGTAGAAAGCCTTTGTAACGACTTCCTGTTATTTCCCTTTCTCCGATGTTCATAGAAAACAAATTCAAATCACAGTGTTTTTTATGAGAGGAGAGATAATCATGTTACCAAGCATTTTTGGAAGAAACTTATTTGACGATTTCGGTGATTTCCCGTTTGGAGGATTCAGTCACCACACAACAAATATGATGAAAACCGATGTAAAGGATAAGGGCGACAAGTACGAGCTTACTATCGATATGCCCGGCGTAGAAAAGGAAAATATCAAAGCCGAGCTTAACGACGGTTACCTTACAATCAGCGCAACATCCGGTTATTCAAATGATGATAAGAATGACGACGGTAAATATATCCGCCGTGAACGTCACTACGGCTCTTGTAGCAGAAGCTTCTATGTTGGAGATGCTGTGACTCAAAATGAGATAAGCGCAAACTTCAAAAACGGTATCTTAACACTTACGGTTCCTAAAAAAGATGATAAGCATCTGCCAGAAGGCGGCAACTTCATCCAAATAGATTAACAGCAGAAAACGCACAGCCGAATTGGTTGTGCGTTTTTTCACGTTTAAATATTTTTATTTGATCTCTATTTGAAGCCCACGCATTACATCTATGGCTTCCTTGTGAAGCTGGGCATCCGCCGAAGCCGTAGCCCTGCTGTCAACTATTACTGGTGTCTCTGGAGCAGCCGTTTTTGCAAGCACAGCATTTGATATTACACAGATGTTTGATACCAGTCCCACAATCTCTATTGACTCATACTTGCGAGACTGTATATAACAGAACAGTTCAGAAGAGCCAAACGTCCCCTTTTCAAAAACACGCTCTCCATCTTTCGGACGTATACCGCCGAAAAAATCATGTCCGGACGTTCCCTTTATGCAGTGTTTTATCGGAAGCATCCGTCCCTCGTTTGTATCAAGATAATCCTCATGATGCGTATCAAGCGTGAACACCACCTCATCGCCAGCTTTGCGGTAAGCATCAATCTTATCCGCTATAATACCCTCTAATTGTTCCGCTCCCGCAAAACCGAGCGTACCGTTTACAAAATCATTTTGATAATCTATCACAGCCAGCAATCTCATTGTTTATCAGTCCTCCCCGCTTTTGGCAATATTTTTCTGTATCCCGTTACTGCAATATCTTTTATTTTTGCAAAATATCCCTTAAAACCGTATTTGGATATTGGAGCCTCAAACAAAAACGTTATCGCTGTAGCTACGCAAAGCGAGAGGACTACCGATAACAACGAAAACCCATCCATCGCCTGTCGGTCATCCTGCGGTTTTGCAGACGTTGTATACGGAATACCGGCTTTTCTAAGAGCGATATTTATATTCTGATGCCAAAGATAAAAATTGTACGATATGGTTGAAATAAACACAAACAGCTTGTTGCCCCAAATATTCCTTTCCCAAAACCTGTAGGTAAAGCACGTTGAAAACAAAAACAACGCTCCCCCAAACGATAATATCGGCCTGTATGCCATCCTAAACACGAGCGGCGCATCAAAATTCTGTGAGCCTGCCTTAGACATCCAAAGGATAAACATATATATGAGAGCCAGCGAGAACACAGAAAGCAACAACATGATAAATTTAACACGATCACGGTTTTTCACTTTATTGCGGAACCATACCACAGCATACGCGCTTATCATGCCGTAGGCGAAAACATCTATATAGAATATAGGGTTTGCCTGAAATGCAGGACCGGCAGCAAACGTTGTAACAGCCCAAAGCCGTATAATCTCTATAATGACCGCCAAGACCGCAAATGTAAGCACTGGCTTCTTTTTAAATAGAAATGCTATTGCCGGAAAAATTATGTAAAACGGCACTTCGATTGCCATTGTCCACGCTGTGGATATTAGCGTCCCTTGAGTGGTATCGCTAAGTCCGTGGGTAAAGGTTAGATGGGTAAAAAGATGATAAAATACATCAGAAGCGTCCTTGATAGTCGCCGGCATATAAGCGATAGCCGGAAACAATACTGTAAGCAGCAGCATTAAATAATATGAGGGTAAAATCCGGCGGGCACGTTTTTTATAAAATTCTTTCCAGCTTGTCTGTTTTGATTCGCCAAACATAGCCCTTGCTATTGGATAGAACAAACAGAAGCCGCTTAATACAAAGAAAAGATCGATTGCCACATAACCATATCTTTGCAGTAATTCAAAATCGAACAGATACGTATTAGGGGCAATTTCCAACCGCCAATATATCCACGATTGCTGCCATAAATGAAATATGAATATTAGAATAACAGATACCGCCCTCAGTCCATCAAGCGCATATAGATATCCCGGAATATCCTTTGACCTGTCCATATTTATCCCTCCCTACTTGCTGCGGCGCAGGAAAACAACAGCCGCAATAATAGCAGCTGCAATGAGCGCCAACACTACGTATATACCCACCGGAACATCCTTTGAAATATTATATATATCTGAAAATGTCGGTATATTGGCCGCAAGGCGGACATTCGGGACTGTTACAGCCCCGAATAAATCCCCAACGGCAAGCGTTAATCTTTCCATCCTCTTATTCCTCGTAAAATGCCTTATATGTGCGATAAGCCATGTAAACATCACACTTCGATGTTACTTCAAACGGAGAGTGCATAGACAACACAGGAACTCCGCAGTCGATAACATCCATATTCAGCTCTGCAACATACTGTGCTATCGTTCCGCCTCCTCCCTGATCCACCTTGCCAAGCTCGCTTGTCTGCCATATAACACCATTTTTATCAAGCATACTTGTTATACGCTGTACAAATTCTGCGCTTGCATCACTGGACTCTGATTTGCCGCGGGCGCCTGTATACTTCATTAACACCATACCGGCTCCGGCAAATGCTGAATTTTTCTTTTCGCTCACATCCGGATATGTGGGATCGAATGCTGCTCCCACATCTGAGGATAAGCAGGCGGAATTTGTTATTGTGCGGTTTAAACTCAGCAGGTCGCAGCTGCCTTTTATTTTGGCAATTATCTCCGCCAGCGTCATAGTGAAATAACCGCCTTTCATTCCGGTATTTCCTGTCGAGCCTATTTCTTCTTTATCCACCAATATCGCCATAGCAGTCTTTTTCGGAGCATTTATATCAAATATCGCACGTATAGTCGTATATGCGCATACTCTGTCATCCTGACCGTAAGAGCCGATAAAGCTCTCGTCAAGGCCGACATTCTTTGCTTTAAACGCTGGTACTATCTCAAACTCTGCACTTATGAAGCTGCGTTCTGTAATGCCGTATTTGTTATAGAGCATGTTCAAGATATTATACTTTACGCTTTCTTTAACATCCTCATCCTCAAGCTCGTATCCACCGAAAAGAATGTTAAGCGACTCGCCCTCTACCGCATCCTTAAGCGGTTTCGTCATCTGGTTCTGTGCCAGGTGCGGCAGAAGATCTGTAACACAAAATACGGGATCATTCTCATCCTCACCGATAACTATTTCCTTTTTCTCTCCATCCTCTGAATATATAACGCCATGAATTGCCAGAGGAATTGCAGTCCACTGATACTTTTTAATGCCGCCATAATAATGCGTCTTTAAAAGCGCCATCCCATCTGACTCATAAAGGGGGTTCTGCTTTAAATCAAGCCTCGGCGAATCGATATGAGCGCCAACCAAATTTACTCCCTTTTCAATATCCTCGCTGCCTATAACCGCCAGAAGCACATTTTTATTGCGGTTCACAGAATACACCTTGTCACCAGGGCGGAGCGTCTGCACAGTATCCATATCCACAAAGCCATGCTCCTTTGCCATAGCGACCGTCTGTATAACACATTCACGTTCGGTCTTTCCATTATCCAAAAACACACGATAATTATCACACAAATTATTCATATCGCTGCGTTCTTCGTCAGAAATATTTAAGCAAACACGCTTTCTTTCATATGATAGCTCTTTCCACGATTTTTTATTACTCATCAAAAATTCCTTCCTTTCCCGAATCTTATGCTTATATTATATCACATTTATAGGATTTGTCTACCTTAAAATAAAAAAATCTGTTCAAAAACTAAGCCTTCATCTTGAATTTTAATGCTGATTTTGATATAATAACAAAAACATTGACAAAGGAGCAAAGAAATGCTTAATATCGGATGCCATCTTTCACCGTCAAAAGGACTGCTTGCAATGGGCAAAACCGCCCTTTCAATCGGGGCAAATACGCTGCAATTTTTCACCCGCAACCCTCGCGGCAGTAAAGCAAAACCAATAGATCCCTCGGATGCTGCTGCATTGAGAAAGCTTATAAAAGATAATGATTTCGCCCCGATACTTGCGCACGGCGCCTATACACTAAACCCTTGCGCCGCAGATGCTTATAAGCGGGAATTTGCCTTGATGACGATCAAGGACGATTTAGAGAGGATGGAGTACCTGCCCGGGAATATGTACAATTTCCATCCCGGTTCCCACGTGGGACAGGGTGTAAACACCGCCATAGACCTTATCGCCGAACTTTTAAATACCGTCGTTTCACCAAAACAGAACACTCTCGTTCTCCTTGAAACAATGGCAGGCAAGGGAACGGAAGTCGGCGGACGTTTTGAGGAACTGCACGAAATAATAGACAGCACAGCTAACCCGGAGCTTATTGGGGTTTGTTTTGACACCTGCCATGTTTTCGATGCAGGATACGATATAGTAAACGATTTGGACGGGGTTTTAACAGAATTTGATAATAGAATCGGGCTGTCAAAATTGAAAGCCATACACATAAACGACAGCATGAATACTCTGGGCAGCCACAAAGACCGTCATCAAAAAATAGGTCAGGGCAATATCGGACTTGAAGCTTTTTCAAGGATAGTGAACCACCCAGTGTTGAAAAACCTGCCGTTTTATCTGGAAACTCCGAACGAGCTTGACGGCTACCGCAAAGAAATAGAGATTCTAAGGGGGCTTTCAAAATGAGGATAATAATGCCTGATTATTATAAGCTATTTAGCTGCATCGGCTCTGACTGCTCCGACAACTGCTGTATCGGCTGGGAGATTGACATTGATGAAGAAACAGCAGACTTATACCGCAGCATTGACGGCAAACTCGGCGAACGTCTGAAAACTGGAGCTGAGCTTCATAAATCACCTCATTTTAAATTGGGAAAAGATAAACGCTGCCCATTCCTAAATGAACAAAACCTTTGTGATATAATAATCAGCCTCGGCGAAAAAAACATACCGTATATCTGCCGTGAACATCCTCGATTTTATATATCCTACGATGATGTGGAAGAATATGGGCTTGGGATTTGCTGTGAAGAAGTCTGCCGTATACTGCTAAAAAAACGAGATAGTACCAATTATCTTACAATGTTTAACGAAGAAGAGACAAAGGTATCCCTTTATTCCCGCAATATAATAAACCGCCGTAATGATATTTTAGAATTGCTGCAAAATCACAAACGAACGCTTCCCCAACGGATAGCCGAAGCGCTCAGCTTATACGGCGACAGCAGATCATCATCTCGGCCTTTCTCGATGGAACGTTTGCTGGACGTATATATTCACATGGAAGCCCTCGACAAAAAATGGACGAAAACTTTGCAAGCAGCAAAAGATAACATAAATGATATTTTAAACAGCTCAGATAGCATCTAC
>DBQZ01000084.1:2610-30553 GCA_002305435.1 Clostridiales bacterium UBA1381 | reverse complement strand
CTTCCCATCATCACCACCAAAGAGAATACCGCTAATGCGGCGGCAAATAGCCTCTTCATAACATTCTCCTCTCCATAAAGTATCAATCAGACCCTGTACGGCCAAATTACCGCCGTATCACCCTGAGGCAGCCTGATAAAGAACTCAATGTTGGACGGGTTATATTCATCAACGTATACATCTATCAGCTCGAATTTTTCAAACGATGCGGAGGTCACAACTGAATCACCGCTCTCACGCTCATGGTACGTACCCGGCTCGAAATCATCCGTGTATACTATCGCATACGCCAAATCATCCTCCCGTTCCTTGTAGAACGTGATGCCCTTAGCAGCATCTGTGTTCAGGCGGTAAAGCGCCATGTTGCCGTTTTCCAAATCATAGCTGGAACCGCTGATAATCGCATTCGCAAAGCATATTGAATTCGTATCGGAGATTATAGTTCCCTTTTTATTGAAAAATAGGTTCTCTACAAAATCTATTGATGTATCGACAGACCCCGTTACCGGTATCTGATTTAACGCAGAACCATCCCACTGGAAGAACCACGCCCCGTTATAATCAAGGCAGTCAGTCAGAACTATCTGCTTTGCAGAATCATCGTCGTCAATATCCACTACTGCAAACGCATAAAACTGCACACCCTCCGGAAGCGCACCCGAACAATCCGTACCGTTTATCAAAAGCACTGCGCCCTTTTCTTCAGTAGCCGGTGTAAACGATACCTGCTCATTCATGCCATCTCCGTTCGTATCTACCGACAGATTGGAAAACTCACGGTTGAGATAAACGTCTGCAATATCATTAAGCGTCATGAATCCTGTCTTTAGCGAAGCGGCCGCCCGATATTCCTTGCCGTTTGTCGATACCAGCACGCTCTGCTGTACAGCGTTCCACGTTACGCCAAAATCCATTGCTTCTGATATTGCCCTTACCGGTATCATCGTACGGTCGTTTATTATCTGTGCCGGAACATCAAGCGCTATCGGGGTTCCGTTTTTATATAGGAAACTGTCGTTATACTTTATCGTCACAACATCTGAGCCACGCTTGAAAGTCGCAGTCTGCGTCGGCTGATCCCATGTAACCACTGCCCCCGCTTTTTCAAACACCGCCCTCGCCGGAACGAGAGTACGGTTATCCACCATAACCGGGGCCTGGTCGGTGAACTGCACCTTTGAATTGTCTACATACACCGATATTTCATCGGCAGCATTTGCTCCGACGCCTAAGGCTATCATTGCGGCAGCTATTGCTGAAGCTGCAAAAACTTTTTTCATTACACATCATTCCTTTCCTGCAAAATGCCGAAAAATCAGTCAAACACACAGTACTGATCCATATATGCTTCCATATCTTTTAATACTTCTTCATATCCGCCGGCCTGCTTTAAGTACAAATAAATGTCAGCCACTGTTACTATCGAATGTACACGGATGCCGAACTCTTCCATAACCTCCGTTATTGTAGTCTTTCCCGGAGTCTTGCCGACCTCACAGCGGTTTACGGAGATAAACATATCCTCAGCAGTGATATTTTTAGCCGCACCTCTTATTATAGGCATAGTTTCTCTAACGGCTGTTCCAGCTGTAATAACATCCTCGATAATTATTACTCTGTCACCCTCCTGAGGCTTGTAGCCGACAAGAGAGCCGCCCTCTCCGTGATCCTTCTCCTCCTTGCGGTTAAAGAAGTACGGCTTATCTATGCCGTATTCACGCCAGAGTGCGCCGGCAGCTCCCACCGCAAGCGGGATACCCTTATACGCCGGGCCGAACATAGCATCGAAATTATCGCCGCAATTTTCCTTTATCAGCTGTGCATAAAATTTGCCCAGAGTGTCTATCTGTTTGCCGGTTCTGTAGTTTCCGGTATTAACAAAATACGGCGTGTTGCGCCCGCTTTTCGTGACGAATTTGCCGAACCGCAAAACATCCGACTCCATCATGAACTCTATGAACTCTATTTTTGACTGTTCCAATTTTTTATCTAACATGAATATTCCTCCTTGGCTATCGTGTTTTATTTCCCGCTTTCCTCTATATTATAGCATAGATGAGTTAAAAACACAAGCCCTAATACCCGTGTTTTTGGGGTGAATGTTTGATTTTAACACCGGGTAAAACAAAACTTTAATCCGCTCCCATCTTTAAATGTTTTCTTATATATGCTTCCGCAATAAAATAAAACCGCCGCCCGTCAAGGGTAAAATGAACTGCCCTTGAGATGGCGGCGGTTGCACTGGAGTGAAAGCCTAAGCCGGTTTTCACTCCTGTAAAGTTAATTTGGTTATATTATTGCCTTAATTATTTATCCCTGTAATGTGACCCGCATTGTACAATTTTTATTACACCATTATCTATCCTATAAACAATTCTGTTTGAATCGTCTATTCTGCGGCTCCAATACGCCGATAAATCACCGCTTAATCTTTCGGGTTTTCCTATTCCTTCATATCCGTTCCTGTCTATATCTTTCAATATCTGCAAAATTCTTTTAAGCGTTTTTTTGTCTTGCTTCGTTCAATAAATAAAGTCTTCTCACGCATCGTCAGTCCACGATTTTATCATACTCTTCCACCTCGTGCACTGTTCCGCCCGTACTTTCCATCTGGGCAACAGATCGTTTTAATCTGGCAATATTCGCCTTTGAATAAAACGGGTCAACAGACACATCAAATGGAACTCTTTTCTCCCGTGTCATTTTCTTTGCAAGCATCGTTACAGCCGTTGTCATAGACAACCCTAGCTCATTGCAAACACTGTCAAAATCTCTCTTTAAATCATCATCCATACGTATACTCAACGTTGTTTGCGACATAACATACACTCTCCTTTCAAAATATATTGTATCACATTATACTTACATTGTCAATACAAAGTCCATATATTTCTACGGTTTTTGAATGAGTAAACAAAATATTAACAAGCAGCAACCGAAGTTAATAAGCCGCTTAAAATATTAGAAATTTTTACAACAATTGACATAAAATAGATTTTGTGCAGCAACATTTAACTGTATTCAAACTCAACATTTGCTGTTAACTATCGGCTTTATTCATATTTTGTTAACAAAATTCACAGAATGTTAACCATTCCAAAAACCGTGGCTTTTTTTCAAAAACCTCTTGACAACTCGACATAATAGTGGTACAATAGACAAGATAAATATGCAGGCGGCCAAACGGCGGCTGATAATATAGGGAGGCTACACCATGAACGTTCTCATTCTTTCTTACAGGTCGTTTAGCGGTGTTTTTATTCCCAAAATAAAACAGGCTGTTGATTTTTATAGACAATGAAAGATTTCTTCCATTGTCTATTTTTTTGAGATTTTATACACGCTTAAATATTCGCAAAGCAGGTCTGCATTATCACAGGGCGCATATTCGGCGCAGATAAATTTTTGAAAGGAGCAGATACGCATGAAAGCACAATTGGTTCTGGAAAACGGCGCACGTTTTACAGGCGAAATGTTCGGAGCGATAAAGGACGTTTCGGGCGAAGTCGTTTTTACTACCGGTATGGTGGGCTATCAGGAAACATTAACAGACCCTTCATTTGCCGGCCAGATCGTAACTATGACGTTTCCTTTGATCGGTAATTATGGTATCAACTTTGAAGATATGGAGGCTGACAAGGCAAATCTCACCGCCTTTGTCGTAAGGGAGAAGTGCGACAAGCCGTCGAATTTCCGCAATGAGATGACGCTTTCCAACTTCTTAAAACGTCAGGGCGTTGTCGGTCTTGAGGGTATCGACACAAGAGCTTTGACGAAGATACTGCGTGAACACGGCGTTATGCGGGGCGTTATATGCCGAGGCGAACCGTCGGATGCAGAGGTAAGCTCCATGCTCTCTAGCCTTGACAACAGCGATGTCATCATGCGTACCACTGCCAAGGAAGCATACGTATTAAACAGTCCCGGACAGACTCACGTCGCTTTCATAGATATGGGTGCAAAACAGGGCATAATCTCAAGCCTTTTGGACAGAAATTGTAAGATAAGCGTATTCCCGGCTACCGTAAAGCCTGAGGAAATAGATGCTGTAAAGCCTGATATGGTCTTTCTTTCCAACGGCCCCGGCGACCCGCTCGACGCTCCCGGCACAGCCGATACCGTCCGTGCGCTTATCGGCCGCTATCCGATTGCCGGCATCTGCATGGGACATCAGATCATCGGCCTTGCGCTTGGCTGCAAAACGAAAAAGCTCAAGTTCGGCCACCACGGCGGCAACCATCCGGTAAAAGACCTTTCTACCGGCAAGGTCTACATCACCTCCCAGAACCACAATTATATCCTCTCCGATCTTCCGGACGAGGTGGAGGAAACCTTTGTAAACGTAAATGACGGAACGTGCGAGGGTATTCGCCATAAGAGCCTGCCCATCCAGAGCGTACAGTTCCATCCTGAAGCTAAGCCGGGTCCTCTCGACACAGGCTTCCTGTTCGACAGATTTTTGAAGGGGGTAAGATAAATGCCTTTAGATAAATCCATTAAAAAAGTCCTCGTAATCGGCTCCGGCCCGATCGTTATTGGACAGGCTGCGGAATTTGACTATTCCGGTACCCAGGCCTGCCGTGCTATCGAAGAGGAGGGCATAGAAACAATACTCGTAAACTCCAACCCTGCCACAATTATGACCGACCGCGGCATGGCGTCCCATACTTATATAGAGCCGCTTACCGTTGAATACCTCGAACGTATAATAAAGCGGGAAGCTCCCGACAGCCTCATCGCCGGCATGGGCGGCCAGACCGGCCTTAACCTGGCTTGCGAGCTTTACGACCGTGGTATCCTTGATAAATACAACGTAAAGGTTATCGGCACCTCAATAGAATCCATAAAAGAGGGCGAGGACAGAGACAGCTTCAAGCGTCTTATGGAACGCACCAACCAGCCGATAGCTCCATCTGAAATAGTAACAAACCTCGAGGACGGCCTTAAATTTGCCGAACAGATAGGTTATCCGGTAATTGTACGTCCCGCCTACACCCTTGGCGGCACCGGCGGCGGCATTGCCGAAAACCCTGCAGAGCTTGCGCAAATCCTTTCGCAGGGACTTCATTTGAGCCGTGTCGGACAGGTTCTTCTCGAAAAATCCATAAAAGGCTGGAAAGAAATAGAGTACGAGGTCATGAGAGACGCAGCCGGAAACTGTATAACCGTCTGCTCAATGGAAAATGTCGACCCCGTAGGCGTTCACACCGGAGATTCCATCGTTGTAGCGCCCACACTGACGCTTGCTGATAAGGAATACCAGATGCTCAGAAAAGCGGCTATCGACATTATAAATTCGATAGAAATAAAAGGCGGCTGCAACGTACAGTTTGCTCTTGACCCCAACAGCTTTGATTATGCTGTTATTGAAATCAACCCCCGTGTAAGCCGTTCCTCGGCGCTGGCTTCCAAGGCTACCGGCTACCCGATAGCAAAGATCGCCGCTAAAATCGCCCTTGGCTACACGCTTGATGAAATTAAAAATGCCGTTACCGGCAAAACATTTGCCTGCTTCGAGCCAGCAATAGACTACGTTGTTACAAAAATACCGAAGTGGCCGTTCGACAAGTTCTTTGATGCAAAGCGCAAGCTTGGCACTAAAATGATGGCTACCGGCGAAATAATGTCTATCGGCAACAGCTTTGAATCCTCCCTTTTAAAGGGCGTACGCTCACTTGAAATAAACCAGTTCACGCTTGAGCGGGAATCCTCAAAGAATCGTTCAATAGACGAGCTGAAGACCCGTGTTGCGACACCTGACGATGAGCGGCTGTTCGATTTGGCAGAGCTTATCCGCCGTGACTATCTTCTCGATAAAATCGCCGAAATCACCGGCATGGATATGTTCTTCCTCGAGAAGATAAAGAACATAGTTGATGCGGAGGAGGAGCTAAAGCAGTACAAGCTTTCTGACATCACTCCCGAAATTATGAAGCGGTATAAAAAGCTCGGCTTTTCCGACAAGGGCATAGCCCAGCTTATCGGTGCCAAAGGCTCAGAGGTATACGAGCTTAGAAAATCAATGGAAATCGTCCCCGCCTACAAGATGGTTGATACGTGTGCGGGCGAGTTTGAGGCCGTATCGCCGTATTACTATTCAACGTATGACGAAGTATCAGAGGCTGAGCCCTCAGACCGTAAAAAGGTTATAGTTATCGGTTCGGGTCCTATCCGTATCGGTCAGGGTATAGAATTTGACTACTGTTCCGTTCACAGCGTACAGTCGCTTGCACGTGCAAACGTAGAAACGATAATAATAAACAACAACCCCGAAACAGTATCAACAGACTTTGATACATCGGACAAGCTGTATTTTGAGCCTCTTACAGAAGAAGAAGTACTCAACATTATCGAGCTTGAAAAGCCGGACGGCGTTATCCTCCAGTTCGGCGGTCAGACAGCTATAAAGCTGGCAAACTTCTTCGATTCTATGAATGTACCCATTCTCGGCACTCAGCCAAAACAGATCGACGAAGCTGAGGACAGAGAAAAGTTCGATGAAATGCTGGAAAAGCTCAACATCAAGCGTCCTAAGGGCAAGGGTGTGTGGAGTATAGAAGAGGCTCTCGAAGAAGCCAAGGAGCTGGAATTCCCGCTGCTTGTACGCCCATCCTATGTTCTCGGCGGTCAGGGCATGGAGATAACACGCAATGAGCAGGATCTCATCCGTTATCTCTCCGAAGCATTCCACAAGGATAAAGATAACCCCGTACTAATAGACCGCTACCTCGGCGGACGCGAGCTTGAGGTTGACGCTATCTGCGACGGCACAGACGTACTCATCCCCGGTATAATGGAGCATTTGGAAAGAGCCGGAGTCCACTCCGGAGACTCCATTTCAATCTATCCTCCCCAGCACGTATCGGAGGATATAATCGAGAAAATAAAGGACGTTACGTACCGTATAGCACGTGAGCTTAAAGTTATCGGTATGATAAACATCCAGTTTATCGAATACCGTGGCGAGCTTTATATAATAGAAGTAAACCCCCGTTCGAGCCGTACCGTACCGTATATCACCAAGGTAACGAACGTACCCGTTATAGATATAGCAACCCGGATAATGCTCGGCGAAACCTTAAAGGATATGGGCTACTCCTCCGGAATAGCTCCCCAAACGAATACGGTTGCTGTAAAAGTTCCGGTATTCTCCACCGAAAAGCTGCCTAACGTAGAGGTAAGCTTAGGTCCTGAAATGCGTTCAACCGGCGAAGTCCTCGGCGTCGGACAGTCGTTCCACGAAGCGCTTTACAAAGGCTTTGTTGCCGCTCACACAACCATTCCCAGAGCCGGCAGCTCTATCCTTATAATGGTTCGTGATATTGATAAGGAAGCATCCCTGCCGATAGCAAAGGATCTTCACCATCTCGGCTGCCGCCTTGTAGCAACCGGGGGAACGGCTGCTTTCCTTGAAAAGAACGGCATCCCTGTGCTTTATGCAAAGAAAATATCCGAGGGCGTTCCAAACATCCTTGATATAATCCGCAGCGGCATGATCGACCTTATAATCGATATACCTTCAAAGCCCAACAACGCTTACAGCGACGGCTTCAAGATAAGACGTACAGCTGCTGAGAGCTCGGTAACATTGATGACAAGCCTTGATACCGTTAAAGCTTTGGTGGAAATCATGAAAGAGGATTACAATTCACAAAACGTTAACATCATTTCGCTTGACGATATAAAGTAAGCTGTAAAAGGCTGCTGCACTATATGCGGCAGCTTTTTTGCATAAAAACAGCGCAGCAGTCATTTAAAACCGCTGCGCTGTATTATGTTTACCTTAAAACAGATGTAAGCACTTTTTGCCTATCAATAATTTTCGGCGTTAACTTCAAAGTATGCTTTCGGATGCTTACAAACCGGACATACCTCGGGAGCCTTTTCCCCAACATGGATATGGCCGCAGTTTCTGCATTTCCATATTGTCACGTTTGATTTTTCAAATACGATACCATCCTCTATATTCTTCAAGAGCGCCTGGTACCTCTCATCGTGGTGCTTTTCAATAGCTGCAACTCCGTCAAATAAAGCGGCAATATCGTCAAACCCTTCCTCACGTGCTTCCTTTGCAAACTGGGCATACATCTGGGTCCATTCATAATTTTCGCCGGCTGCTGCTGCCTTTAAATTATCCTCTGTGCTGCCGATACCGTCGAGCAGTTTAAACCAGATCTTTGCGTGTTCCTTTTCGTTGTTTGCGGTTTCCTCGAAAATAGCCGCTATCTGCTGATAGCCGTCCTTCTTTGCCTGCGAGGCAAAATAAGTATACTTGTTTCTGGCCTCCGATTCACCGGAAAATGCTGCCTTTAAATTTGCTTCTGTTTTTGAACCTTTAAATTCCATTAGTAATATCCTCCATAAATTATTTTCAAAGCCATTGAATATCAATAGCTATGTGACTATTTTTTCTTGCCTCGGTAAAACTGGATTATCAGCACTATCCCCAGGATAAACGCCCCGAGATAACCCAAAAAACCCAGAACCGGTATCCCAAGCACCATAGGCTTCATCTGCGTTGTACACAGAAAACTCGACCCTATAAGAGCAGCGGCAATTATTATTCCCACTATCAGCTCATGTACCATATGGTTGATTTTTTCCAGCGGTTCATCTGCGCCGATAAGCTCAAGATTGACCTTAGTCTGCCCCTTAACCGTCGATTTCAGAATATCCGCCATCAGTGCCGGTATTTCTATTGATTTTCTGGCGCTGTTTACGAAATCACGACCGGCGGCCTTTGCTTCGTGAGAGATATTGCTGCGGGTCATAGTTTCGTTGAACACATGAGCCGACAGCACTTCCATCATGCTAAGCTCGGGGCTGCAGCGGCTTATAACCCCCTCAAAGGTCAGTATACCACGTGCAAGCATCGTTATATTGCTTGGCATCGATATATTGTGACGTTTAGCAATTTCGAGAAGCTCGAAGATAACGTCACCCATATTTATCGAACCCATGCCCATGCTGGCGTACTTTGCCAACATATCGTCAATGTCCGTATAAAGTACGGAATGGTTTACCTTCCCTCTCGGTTTTCCCAGGGTCAGCACAGCGCTTTTTACCTCGTATATATCCCCCTGAACGACCGCTTTAACGGCATTTTTGATGACTTTTTTATCATCGGGGGAAAGTTTGCCCATCATGCCGAGGTCGAGCCATACTATCTTACCGCCCGAAATCCATATATTGCCCGGATGCGGATCGGCGTGAAAGAAGCCGTCGTCCAATATCTGCTTGATATAGTTGGCACACAGCTTTTCGCCTATTTCACGCATATCGTAGCCAAGCTCCTTGAGCCTGTCCGTTTCATCTATACGTATGCCGTGGATATAATCCATGACAAGCGCTTTTGAGGTTGTGTACTTCCTGTCCACAATAGGCGAGGAAACGTATGCCACATCCTCATTCAGGTGGTAAAACTGCTCGCAGTTATCCGCCTCTAGAAGAAAATCCATCTCCTGCTGAGATACTATCCACAGCTCGTCTATAACAGCCGAAAAGTCGATAACGCTTCCTGTGTCGCCGATAATGCTCAAAAGCCCGGCGGCACGTTTCATCAGCTTTATATCCTCCGCCATTGTCGTACGGATATTGGGACGCTGTATCTTTATAACAACCTCACGCCCGTCCTCAGCTAAAACGGCTCTGTGCACCTGTGCTATCGAAGCAGAGCCAAGAGAGGCTCCTTCTATGGTTTTAAATATTTTATCTGCCGGCTGACCGTATTCGGCCGCCAGTGTTTTCTGCACTACGGAAAAAGGCATCGGACGTACATCCATGCGCAGCTTTGTCAGCTCGTCACAGTAATTCTGCGGCAATATGTCCGAGCGCATCGACATTATCTGTCCCAGCTTTACGTAGGTCGGACCGAGATCCTCAAGTATTCTCCTGAGTTTTACGGGAGAGATACCATGCACAATATCATTACGTTTTAAAACGCCCATGATTTCGCGCAGTCTCGCAGAGCTTTTAGTACTCTGTTTTTTCCCCATCGTCCGCCTCCTTTTTCCAAGCGCTGTTTAGCTGTGGTTTATTTGTTGTTCTCTATATCCTGTATCTTTTTCTTAAGCTCTTCAAGCTCCTCAGCTGACATGGATTCGAGTTTTTCGGTCATATCATCCTTTTTCTCCTCCGCAGGCTCTGCCGTTTTAGAAAAGCTTTCTTTGATATTGTTTTTAAGCTCCTCGTTTAGTATCTTTCCCTGCTCAACGGTAAGCTCACCTTTTTTTACAAGCGTCTCTATCATCTGGCTTGATTTTTCTGCCGTAACAGCGACAGCTCCTATGCCTGCCAGCAGGACTTTCTTTAATTCATCTCCGAAATTGCTCATGGTTCTCCTCCTTTTTTGCAAACACCCGCCAAGCGGGCTCTCTGCCTAAAATTTCCTCTTTACTATATATACCCCGTTTTTTATCTGTTAAAACAAATAAATAAAACTCTGCACCATAAAAAGTGCAGAGCATCATTTAATTAAAATACACCAAATCATCCTCCGGCATCTTTGCCTCGCCGATCTTCTTTGCGTACAATACAACGCCGACTCCACCGTAAGCCGGATGTTCTTCAAGCTCAGCTGTAGCGGTAAGGGTTATCCACTGACCGTTTTTGTACGACTTTGCTCTGTCTGAATGGCAGACAAAACCTGCAAGCCCTATATCATCGGCACAGCAGGTCATAGCCCGGCGGCAAAAGAAAAATTCATCCTTCTTAAGTCCCGCCTCGTCAGGATGTACGACCATCCCCCTAAGCTTCAGCGTCTTTTTTTCATATCTATCGGCGTGGTCGAGAGTGTCGATATAAAATATCCCGTAATCCTCATCATTGACAGTTACCACAGGAGCGTCCATATTATACGGCAGCTCCTCCTCTGTCATACCGTCATCTGAGGTTCCGTCAAGATTTTCAAATATCATCTGCGCCTGCGGATTCGCCGCCCTTACAAACCGGCGGTATCCGCCCTTGTCGGTTTCCTCGCTGCAGCGGTTGAATATAACAAGCTCCGATACCTTCACCATTTCCGAAAACAGCGAACGCATATTGTTAAGATACATACCGAACGTTGAACCGTCTATGAGCGTTATTATCTGGTAAAGCTCCCACGACTGCGGCTTTTTCACCTTGCCGAAAAGATCCCACAAAAGCCACATACCGTTAAATTCAATGAATACCCGCTTCGGCTTGTATTTTTTATGAAGCTCCTCCATGAATCCCTTATCCATATCCTCAAGGCTTTCAACCTCTATCATTGTAAGCCCCATCTCGGAAAGAAATTCATCCTCGTATTCTTCTTCTCCGTCCTCACAACGGATAAGCAGCTTCGACTCCTCCGGCGGAAAACCGTTTTCCTCAAATACATCTTTTAAAAATGTGGTCTTTCCGCTCTCCAGAAAACCCATGATTATATAAACAGGTACCATACATTCTCCTTATCCAAAAAGCCCGCTGAGCTTTTCCTCGTCCAAGTCGGAACCTATCACGCAGTAAAGGCCTGTGTATTCCGCCGAACCGCTTCTTATATCGCTCTCACCGGGTACGTAATCAAAATGTATCCAGCTGCCGTCCTTATCGGGCAGTATTCCCTTTGCACGCAGCACAGTCCCATATCCGCCGCCGTCAAGCTGGGAAAGTATCTGTTCAAGCTCAGCTTTTGTGAACTTCCTATGCGTCTGTCCGCCTATGCTTGAGAACACCTCATCAGCATGATGATGCTCATGGTCGTGATGATGTTCATGGTCATGGCAATGCTCGTGGTCGTGATGATGTTCATGGTCATGGCAATGTTCATGGTCATGATGATGCTCGTGGTCGTGATCGTGATGATGTCCGCATTCGGGGCATACATCCGCCTCGCCCAAAAGCTCCGCCGCTGCGGCTGCCCCTTTTTCCATAACCGCCAAAAGCTGTTTCCCGCTTAAGCTGTCCCAAGGGGTCGTTACCAAAGCAGCCTTATCGTTCCTGCTCTTTAACTGTTCAATACATTTGTCGAGTTTATCATCGCTCATATTCTGCGTGCGGCTTAGGATTATCGTCCCTGCGCTCTCTATCTGATTGTTGTAAAACTCGCCGAAATTCTTACTGTACATCCTGCATTTTGTTGCATCAGCAACCGTGGAAACGGAATTTATCTTAGCGCCGGCAGTTTTTTTCTCGATATTCCTAACCGCATTCGCCACGTCTGAGAGTTTGCCCACGCCTGAAGGCTCTATCAAAATTCTGTCAGGGGAGAATTTTTCTATTACCTCCTCCAAAGCGGCGGCAAAGTCGCCTACCAGTGAACAGCATATGCAGCCGGAGTTCATCTGGGTTATTTCCACACCCGTATTCTTCATGAAACCGCCGTCAATGCCTATCTCGCCGAACTCGTTTTCAATCAGAACAACCTTTTCATCGCCGAGAGCCTCCTCCAGCAGCTTTTTTATAAGCGTTGTTTTTCCGGCTCCCAAAAAGCCGGAAATTATATCGATCTTTGTCATCAAAGCTCCTTCTTTCTAACACTCGTCCCGCACGTAATCCTTTACAAGCAAGGCACGAACATAGCCGCGCGACTTATCCGTCGAATCTATATAAAAGCCTCGCCCATAGTAAAACCGGATCAACGAGGTTATCTTCGCCCCCGTGTGCAGGCTCATCCGTTTAACGCCCTGTTTCTTCATTATACGATCCACCAAATTCATTATAGATTTGCCGATACCGTTGTTCTGGTTGTCCACCTTAACGCCGAACCGTGAAAGATAGGCGGTATTGTCGTCAAAAACCTCCACCCGAACGCTTCCCACCGGCTCGCCGTCCGAAAGGGCTATCAGAACAAATTTCGTATCAATATCCTTTTTCACATCGCTGTACGTTTCCTCAAGAGCCTCTATATTCTCAAGCCCTGCCATCTGGCGGTACTTCGTGAACGCTTCACGAGTTATATTCATAATGCTCGGAATATCATCATAAGTCGCAAGGCGAACCTGGAACAGCGATTGATAAAATTCTTCCTCCACTAAGCGACCTCCTCAGCCCATCAGTACTGCCATAACGGCTTTCTGCGCATGAAGACGGTTTTCCGCCTCATCAAATATCACCGAATTTGCTCCGTCAATAACCTCCTCGGTCACTTCAAAGCCACGGTATGCCGGCAGACAGTGCATGAAAATATAGTCGTCCTTAGCAAGGGATGCAAGTTTGCCATCAACCTGATACGGCATAAATACCTTCTGCCGCTCCGCTTTTTCGCTTTCCATGCCCATGCTTACCCACGTATCTGTGTAGATAATATCAGCATCCTTGACAGCCTCCTGAGGATCTTCGGTAAGCGTCAGCGTATGGCCGCTTTCTTTAAAATCAGCCTTGGCATTTTCCACGACTTCCTCGTTGCAGCCGTAACCGGCAGGAGTTGCTATTGCACAATCAAGCCCCGCCTTAGCACAGCCGTACATTATTGAATGAGCCATGTTGTTGCCGTCGCCGACATATGCGAACTTCAGCCCCTCAAGGCATCCTTTATGCTCATAAACCGTCATCAAATCCGCCAATACCTGGCAGGGGTGCAGAAGGTCTGTAAGAGCATTTATAACAGGTATATCAGCATATTCCGCCAAATCAAGCACATCCTGATGAGAGAACGTACGTATCATTATGCCGTCAAGATAACGCTCAAGCACTTTTGCGGTATCGTATATCGTCTCGCCACGTCCAAGCTGTATATCGTTGCTCGATAAAAACAGCGGATAGCCTCCCAGCTGCGTCATGCCCACTTCAAATGATACCCTTGTTCTCGTAGAGGACTTAGTAAATATCATACCCAGAGTTTTCCCTTTTAATATCGGATGTGGAATTCCGTTTTTGAGCTCCCTCTTCAGTTTCATGCCCAGTTTGAGTAGGTTTTCCAGCTCCTCCTTTGAAAGGTCGTGCAAACTTATCAAATCTTTCATAATTATGTACTCCTTTATTTCAGCAGTGTATTTTCCAGTGCATCGCAAAACGCATCTATATCGCTTTGTTTTATTATAAGCGGCGGCGCAAGCCTCATCGTAACCCCGCCGCACAGACTCGTCAGGTAGTGTTTGTGGAACATTTCATCATATATTCCCCTTGCATACTCGGGCGCAAATTCTATGCCTATCAAAAGCCCCGCTCCACGAACCTCTTTTATCTTGTCGGGGAATCTTTTTTGAAGCTCTTCAAGCTTTGTCCTGAAGTAAAGCCCCATCAGGCGGACGTTTTCCACCAGACCCTCACGCTCGAAAATATCGAAAACCGCAAGCCCTGCAGCCGTTGAAAACGGATTGCCGCCAAACGTTGTACCATGGTCGCCCGGCGAAAATGCTTCGGCAAACTTCTCCTTAGCGCAAACCGCACCTATCGGTATTCCGCCGCCCAAAGCCTTTGCCAATGTGAATACGTCCGGTTCCACTCCGTATAGCTCTGCCGCCGTAAGACAGCCCGTCCGTCCCATGCCTGTCTGAACCTCGTCGAAAATAAGCAGTATATCATTATCATCGCACAACTTGCGGAGTTTTTCTACATATTCTTTATCCATAGGATGTACTCCGCTCTCGCCCTGTATCAGCTCTATCATTATCGCCGCCGTTTTATCTGTAACCGCCGCTTCTACAGCCTCAAAATTGTTCGGCTCCACCTGAATAAATCCAGGCGTCAGCGGCTTATACGGCTTCTGATATTTCGGCTGTCCGGTTGCCGCCACCGTTGCCAGCGTCCTCCCGTGGAAAGAGCTGTCAAGCGTTATTATCTCGTAGCGGCCGTCATTTTTCTTATGATGATATATCTTTGCAAGCTTAAATGCGCCTTCGTTGGCCTCTGCTCCGCTGTTGGCAAAGAACACCCTGTCAGCGCAGGTTTTATTCACTATCTTCTCAGCAAGCCTTGCCTGGTTTTCTATGTAGTAAAGGCTCGATGTATGCAGCAGCTTTGACAACTGCTCCGACAGCGCATTTACAAACGCCGGATGCGAATGTCCCAGAGCATTAACCGCTATTCCGCCGAGGAAATCGTGATAAACCTCCCCGCCGGCTGTATACAGCTTCATGCCGCTGCCCTTTTCAAAAGCTACCGGCAGTCTGTCGCCGAACGTGTTCATATAGTATTTTTTATCAAGCTGCTTTATCTCTTCGACCGTCATTTACTTTGCCTCCCATGCGTTTTATACGAATAATTATACAACTATCCGAATAAAAATGCAAGAACTATTTCCCTTTTTTCTCCAAAATCTCCTGATTTCGTGCAATTACACCTTTCCCACGCCATGCGTATGCTTTATTTTTGTACACTTTTCTGAATGTTCGATTTGATATGGATGTATCAATATGCAAATCTTTGCATAAATATTCATTAAACTCCGGATTTTTCGTCTTTTTTGCATTTTTATTATGCGGGCAAACGTCCTGGCAAACATCACAGCCCCAGACGTAGCCGCTTTTTGCAATAATGCGCTCCTCCTCAGAGGACAGCTCCCCTTTTTTCTGTGTTATGTAGGAAGCGCATTTTTCATAGCAAAAGCTGCCATCCTCGGCTATAGCCCCGCCGGGGCAGCGCCGTACACATTCGCCGCAATTTATGCACGTACTGTTTAACGGGGCGCTTTCGTCAAGCGGACAGTCCGTGATTATATATCCTATAACCGTATACGTGCCGTAGACGGGATGTATCAAAAAGCCGTTCTTGCCGAAAAAGCCAAGCCCCGCCAGATACGCCAGATACCGGTCGTTTAGATCCCCGCTGTCGCAGAAACCTTCCGCCCGGTATCCGTTTTCCTTAAGCAACTCCGCCAATTCTCCAAGCGCCCTGCCCATGACAGAATGGTAATCCTCGCCCCTGGCATATTTGGACAAATTCCCTTTTTCATCCCCCGTGTAATACGACATCAGGCAGACGATTATTGACTTTGCCTCCGGCATTATCAAAAACGGATCCGTCCTGCGCCGTATATCGGGTGTGGTCATCGGCGTATGGCCGCATTTTTCGAGAAAGTCCGAAAGCTCCCCAAACACCCTCGCCCGTACAATGCCGAAATCGGCTATATACAGGCTGCGGCATTTCTCCCGTATAAGAGAGATCATAGATACTTCTCTATAGCTTCCTCATAATCATCCTTGCCTCTAACGCCAACAAGACGCTCGCACTCCTTGCCGTTTACAAAGATAATTACCGTCGGTATTGATACAATGCCGTATCTCGAAGCCAAATCAGCCTCTTCGTCCACATTTACCTTGCCTACTAACGCCTTGCCCTCGTACTCGCCGCTGAGCTGGTCTATAACCGGAGCAAGCATCCTGCACGGACCGCACCACGATGCCCAGAAATCAACCAGAACGGGTTTGCCGGCTTTCATTACCTCGTTTTCAAAATTCGCTGCTGTTATCTTTGCTGCCATTGTCATTCTTCCTTTCCTTATCTGTATTCAGGCACAGAGGAATATATCCTGTTAATGCCCGCTTCCCTGTATACCTCTTTCTCCTCAAAACCACCGTCATATGTATATTCCGTCGTGGATATTTCCGCCGAGGAATCAATATGCAAAAGTATCACCGGAACTGCGTTTCCGTCCTCATCATACCGCTCCATAATATCAAAATACACCTGCCCAAGGCTTACACGCTGTTCAAAAAGACGGTATATCCCATCCCTCGTTTCCACCTCAAGCACCCAGTTGTGGGAATCGTCCCACATTATATCATCGCCGCTTTTTTCCGCATCAGCTGCCAGACGAACCGTACAGCCTTCAAGGCCGCCGAAGGTTACTTCATGTTCTGCGAGTACCGTCCAGTCCTCACCTATTGCGCTTTCCTCCGACACCTCTATCTCTTCTCCCTGCACCGCCTCGGTCGGGGATGCGGTTACAACTGCTGCTGTATTTCCAGAAGCCAAAGTTGCCGCCGGCTCCTCCTTTGACGTACAGCCTCCTGCAATCATCGCTATAGCTGTAACCAATATTGCTATAAACGACTTTTTCATAATAATCGCCTCCTCTTAAACATCAATATATTTCGTATCTGTGACCTTGCATATCGCCCGCCCATTCGTAAGCTCTGTAAGCTCCGCCAGAAGCGTCTTTGTCCTGTCCAGCGGGCAGCATATGTAGAATGTCACATCATTTTCGTATACCGTATCCTCCAATATATAGTTTTCAGACGATATTTTATGCTGAAGCTTTCCAACAAGCGTATAATCCACCTTGACCGAAACTATATTGCAAAGGCTGCGTGTCACTATGCCTGCGGCCAAAAGCCCCTGCCTTGCCCCAGCTCCGTAGGCGTGAACCAGTCCGCCGGTACCCAGGAGCGTACCGCCAAAGTATCGTGTCACCACGACTGCCGCATCCACTACACCCTCCTTGCGGATAGTGTCAAGCACCGGCATACCCGCCGTTCCGGAAGGCTCTCCATCGTCGGTGTATCGGAAGATATTGTTTTCATCTATTACGTAGGCATAGACATTATGAGTCGCATTAGGATATTTTGTGCGTATCTCGTTTACGAAAGCTATAGCCTCCTCCTCGCTCTCTGCCGGACTTACGTTTGTGATGAACTTAGATTTCTTCTCAACAAACATCGTCTCAGCACGTCCTGCTACTGTTTTATAAACCGGTTTCTGGGACATCACTCATCCCTCCTATACGGTCTTAAAAGCTCGTAAGCCTGTGCATCGGCAAGAAGCTCCATAAGCGTCCCCTCGGGCGTATACTCCTCGCTTAATACCTTCTGCTTCTCGTGCAGGCCGCTTACAAGCGCACCCTCGCTATACGGGATACATACCCTCACCCTCTGCTTTTTCCCCGGAGCTGCCTCGGCTATAGCCTGCATAAGGCGGTCGAGGTTCGTCCCGTATTTGGCTGAGATATACACCGTTTCACGGCAGTTGCACAAAACGGGGATTGCCGCTGTATCTTCTATCATATCGCATTTATTAAAAGCCGCTATTACAGGCTTTCCCAAGGCTCCTATATCAGCAAGCACCTGCTCAACCACGGTTATCCGGCTCTCCCTCTCATCTTCAGCCGCATCTATTACATGTACAAGCACATCTGCCACCACTGCTTCCTCCAAAGTCGATTTGAACGCTTCCACCAAATGATGGGGCAGTTTCCTTATAAAACCGACCGTATCGACTAAGAGTATCTTACGGTTATCCTCAAGCGTCACCGCCCGTGAAGTCGGGTCAAGAGTTGCAAACAGCTTATCCTCCGAGAAAACGTCCGCATCTGTAAGTGCATTTAACAAAAGCGACTTTCCGGCGTTCGTGTATCCTACGAGGGCTACCGTTATCACACCATCCTTGCGGCGGCGTTTGCGGATAAGTTCACGGTGTGTTTTGAGCTCCTTTAATTCCGCTTCCAGCGCCGAAATCCGGCGGCGGATATGGCGGCGGTCGCTCTCAAGCTGGGTTTCACCCGGTCCTCTTGTGCCGATACCGCCTCCGGTACGGCTCATCTGCTCGCCCAAGCCGCGCAGCCTCGGCAGCCTGTACTTAAGCTGCGCAAGCTCCACCTGCAATTTTCCTTCGCCGCTTTTAGCTCTCATGGCGAAAATATCCAGAATAAGCATCGAACGGTCGAGGACCTTTACCCCTAAAATATCGGTTATATTCCGCATCTGTACAGAGGAGAGCTCATCATCAAACACGACACAGTCCGCCTCCAAAGAATCCACTGCATCTTTGAGCTCCTCAAGCTTTCCCTCGCCCATATATGTAGCCGTCTCAAGCTCCGGCTTATTCTGTATCATCTCGCCTACCACCAAGCCGCCTGCCGTCTGCACCAGCTCCTCAAGCTCTCTGACAGATGCCTCGGTCGTATCGTTAAGCGCATCCTTTCGTCCGGTGTGCACACCTGCCAATATGATTCGTTCTTGTTCCTTTTCTCTGTTTTCCATCAAAGTCTCCATTCTGCCGTTACGCAGCGTCATATATCACCGCTAAAACCCCGGTTTTGCACCAATACATGATTGCGTGCATAGCGCCGGTCAAACACTCTTTCTTTATATTATACCAAAGTATAGATATTTACACAAGGCTTTTTAAAAAAATTTTCACTTTTTTTAAAAAAGGTATTGAAAAAGAAAATTTTTGTGATATAATAGAGGGTGTTTGCAGTTTATTTACGCATATTTGCGTGGTTTTGGCTGTTTATTAAATATTTTCGCATGAAGGAGGTAGGAACAGTATGACTACATTGTTTGTTGTGCTTCATCTGATCGTTACCGTTCTGCTTATCGGTATCGTTCTTGCACAAGAAGGAAAAGATCCCGGAATGAAGGGTATCCAGGGTTCTGCACCGGATACGTCAGATTCATTTTTCAATAAATACGGCGGCAGTACAAAACAGTCTATGATGAATAAGTTTACTGTAACTCTCGCTGTCTTATTCTTAATTACAACAATGGTTCTTGTGATACTTGCAGCATAATAGGGTTTGTTTTTGGTTATTGCGTTCCCGTTTTTATAAATGCCGTCCCTTGTATGGGGCGGCGTTTTCGTTATAGGCAGCGACCAAAAACCGCCTGTATAACGGCGATTTACGCTCAAATTATACAGACGGTCAATTTTCTTGTGTGCTGCTCACATCTATACTCAAGGGATCCTCATCTTGTGTACCGCTATCGTATACCTGCTGCTTTTGCGGGGCAAAATTNNACAAAAACTGCTATCAGCTTTTTACTGACACCATCCGTCCAGATAAATCCCAGCAGCATAAACAAAAGCGCCCCAAAAAATATCAATACCAAAAGCGAATACAGGTTTGCTCTTTCTATATATGCCAGCGACAGCGCTCCGGCAGCAAACATCCCCAGTATTGCCATTGCAAGAGATACGAATATTGTCAGTATCATCTGGCCGCCGATTCTTGCATTATCATTTTTCCGGCGTTTTAAGATTATCCCCAATACCATTCCCGCTGCCCAGCAGACAGCCGTCAATATGTATGTTATCACAGCCTTATCCACTGTTTTTTCCTCCCATCGTCAAGCTATAATCTTATTATATCACAACAGGACGCATATGTAAACACACTTTTATAACACATATAACGTGTATATCCGTATATGCAGGCTAACTTATTCTATCTTTCCGCAGCCTATCTTTTCGCCTGCATCCCCGGCAGGCTGGCTTTTAAAATCGTCCGGGTTACGGTGTATCACAACCACCCGTCCAATTATATCCTCCACCGTAAACCTGTCGGTAAAAACACTCATATACGCATATCCGTGATTGCCGAACAACGGCGGCAAATCCCCCGCATGAAACGGATGCTTACGGCCGCCGGGATTGAAATGTGCGCCGGTTTCGCTAAAATCCTCACCGCCACATTCAGAGCCGCTGTGGATATGAAAAGCGAATATCCCGCTCCCATCCTCGCCGTCCTGCGGCAGACCGTATATTTCGGCTCCCACAAGCACGCCGTTCCTCAGCTGCCTAAACGTCACCTCGCCGTGCAATCCGGGGTACTTACCGCTCCCCCTGACAGCCGCAGCTGCCGCCAAAGCCCCTCTTCTCCTATTCATCAGCAAAACACCTCCAAATACAATACAGCTTCTTTTGCATTATATTCTTCGGGTGTGCATTTTATCCGCCGCAAGCCAAAAAAACAGCTCCGCTTTCGCTAAACCTATTTCTCCCCATATAAAATCGGGGACAGTCTCACCAAACCATCCCCGATGCGTACTATCTGCTGATTTCGAGTATCTTAAACTCGACTATTCCCTCAGGAGTAGAAGCCTGAACAATATCGCCTACACCGTGGTGCAAAAGCGCCTCTCCAACCGGCGACTCGTAAGAGAGCTTTCTCTTTGCCGGATCCGCCTCAGAGGAACCTACTATATAAAATTCTTCTTCCTCGTCAAATTCAATGTCGAGAATTTTAACCTTTGAACCGAGGCTTACCAAATCGGCGTTTATCTCCGACTCATCGATTATACGGGCATATTTCACCTGTTCCTCAAGCCTGCTTATAAGAGCCTCAACCTCTGCCTGCTCATTCTTCGCCTCGTCATACTCGGCATTTTCCGACAGGTCGCCGAACGAACGGGCTTCTTTTATCTTTTCCGACACCTGCTTACGTGTCACATTTTTAAGCTCATCAAGACGGTTTTTTAATTCCTCAAGACCTTCTTTTGTGAAAACATATTCCTTGTTCTCTGCCATGAATAATCTTATCCTTTCTTCTGCAAATTTTAAATTTTTTCTATTGTCTGCGCACTCCCGCAATACCTCCGAGGACTGACGATAAAATAACAGCAGCAGCTACCGTCCAAAAATGCAGGTCAAAAGATATTGTCCTATGCACTCCCAAAGACGCTCCTGCCATAGCAGCAAGTACGCCCGTCCCTATACATATACAGTGGACAAGCACCCTGCTCCCCACATTTTTCGCAGCCGGATATGTTCCGAGAAACACCCCCGCCGCACAGCCGAAAAACATAACCGCTTTTGCCGCCTGCTCGTCTATAACCCCAAAATACGCCCCGGCAGCAGCCGCCGCCAAAGCTATTGTCATAACGATAAAAGCAATAACAATTCCCTTTATTATCCTTATAACGTCCATAAAAAAACCTCCCGAATATATTCTTTAGTAAAATATATTCGGGATATTACGTCTTTTATGCTTGTTCTTTGCGGGCTACTTCCTTAATAGCGCTTCTTTCCATCTTAACGAAAGAACGCTCAGCCGGATTGCCTACGCTTCCTGTTTCGATAACGACGTAATCGTCCTTTATCTTGCTTATCTTTCCGCAGATGCCTCCGATAGTTGTGACCTTGTCGCCTACCTTGAGCGAGCTTATCATTTCCTTAAGCTCTTTGTCACGCTTACGCTGAGGTCTTATCATCATGAAATACAAAAGCACTATGACCAAGACCATCGGCAAAAAACTTATAAGCGTTCCCAAGCCTCCCGACAATGCTGTCTGAGGAGCGGCTGTCGCCTCTATCGCCGCTGCTGTTGCTGCTGGATCCATCAATACATTCTCCTTTATAAAAATATTTCCCGTCCGGCTCAGTTTATGTGGCGCCGGATATAAAATGGTACTTCCATATTATACACCATAAAAAATATTTTTGCAATAGTATTTTTAAATTTTTTACCTCTCGCCGCTGTTAAGTGACCTTATTCCCTCAGCCATTGCTGCCAGTTTTTCTCCGGAAGCGATATTTTTCCCATATTCTTCCATGACAATATCCATATTAACACCGCTTCTAACTCGCACTGCATATTCTTTCAGGAGCTTATGCGTCTTTTTCACATCATCATCCTTATAAAGGAGTATGCAGTAGCCTTTTTTCATCTTATAGAGAACGCTTGACAAAAGACTTTCCCTGTCCATTCTCTCCAGAGCGCCGCAAAGATCGCCAAATTCCCTGAACTCATACATCATAACATCTATGTTCTCGACCGAAGAAAGCGCCCTTTTTTTCTCTTTTTTTACTGCCGTGACTTTTTTGAGCTTCACTTTTTTTACAAACAGAACTATTCCGCCGCTGTTTTCCTTGGCGGGAACGGCCTCCACCATTACACGGCCGCTGTACGGATCAAAGCCTGTCTGTTCTTTTATGCTCTGCATCAGACGGAAAAGAAANNCGAAGATCTCCGGCAGTAAGCTCTACTCTGATTTTATTGACGTCGATCTTTTCAATCTTCATCACCTCAACCCCCTTTCTCGGGTTACTTTTATTATACTATATTTTCGCCTCTTTGGGAATACCTTTTTTTCAAATTTATCAAAAAAATTATTGGTCGTAAGTGAAATATTTCTTCAAAAAGGTATATTCTCGCCCGACGCAGGAGAAAATTACTATAAATTCCTAATTGGACACAGCAAGGAGGCACTTATAAAATGGAAAACAAGAAAAAAGAACAAAAGGGCGCACCGGTATTTTACATCGCCCTTTGTCTATGCGTAGCGCTAATCGGTCTTTTTGGCTATTTCAGCGGCCGTTCCACAGAAGAAGCGCCGGAATACGCCGCCGTTTCATCCCCCTCTGCAGAGCCTGAGAGCGAAGAGGTATCCTCAGAATTTACCGCCGAGGATCCCCTGCCGACTGCGGAGGTTTATGCGGAGCTTGTAACAGACGCCCCGCTTCCAACTGCTACCGCAGAACCCTCACCGACTCCGGAGCCTATTCCAGTCGCCGTATACGAGGAGGAAGCGGCTTCTGAGGAGGTTCTTGAGGAAACCCCCGCCCCGACCGCAGCTGCGGAGGAGATAGCAACCGCCGTTACCGTATATGCTGAGGATGTGGTATTTTCCTCACCCCTTTCCGGCGAAATTGCAGCCGGATTTTCTCAGGAGCCGGAATACAACCAGACGCTCAGGGAATGGCGCACTCATAACGGCGTTGACATTGCAGCCGATATCGGAACAGCCGTAACCGCAGCCGCCGACGGCACGGTCGAGAGCGTATCATCCGACTATTTAGGCACAAGCGTCATAATCGACCACGGCGGCGGCTGGAAAGCACGATATGCAAATATCGCCACCGACCTTGCCGCAGGCGGCACTGTAAACGGCGGTGATATTGTCGGCACCGTGGCCGCAGACGCAGCGGAGCAGTACAGCCAGCCGCATCTTCATTTTGAGCTGTGGCTTGACGGCAAGTCGGTAGATCCTCAGGAGGAAATACAATTCTAAACTCTATCAGGGACAGACAATATACGCCTGTCCCATTTTTTATTTGACAAATCCTCCCGACTGTGCTATACTTGATTCCTGATACATAGATATAATTAACAACATTCCGGAGGTGTTTTTCTTGATCTCGCTTCTTGCGAAAATCTTTATAAAAGATTACACAAACACAGGCGACAACCGTGTCCGGGGCGCTTACGGCTCGCTGTGCAGCATAGTCGGAATATTCCTAAACGTGCTGCTATTTATCGGCAAATACGTTGCCGGTATCATAAGCGGCTCCATAGCGGTAACGGCGGATGCGTTTAACAACCTTTCAGATGCCGGCTCCTCAGTTATAACCCTTGTCGGGTTTAAGCTGGCAGGAAAAGAACCGGACTCCCACCACCCGTTCGGCCACGGAAGGATGGAGTACATAACGGGCTTTATCGTTTCCGTTATTATCATGCTTATGGGCTTTGAGCTTGCCTCATCGTCATTTGACAAAATACTTCACCCCACTCCTGTAGATGCAAGCGTACTTTCGATCGTCATACTTATTGCATCTATCGGCGTAAAAGCGTACATGGCTATTTATAACCGTTCAATCGGCAAAAAAATACACTCGCCGGCAATGAGCGCAACCTCCGCCGACAGCCTCAGCGATACGATCGCTACAGCAGTGGTTCTCATTTCCACGTTCGTACAGCAGTTCTCCAGCTTTGAGATCGACGGCTGGTGTGGTATTGCCGTATCTCTGTTCATATTCCGTGCCGGGATACTTGCAGCAAGGGATACGCTCTCCCCTCTGCTCGGCCAGCCTCCGGAGGAGAAATTTGTTGAACAGATAAAATCAATAGTTCTCTCACACAAGGAAATAATCGGTATGCACGACCTTGTCGTCCACGATTACGGCCCCGGACAGGTAATGATAACGCTGCACGGGGAAGTCGACCGCCGCGGAGATATTTCCTTACTGCATGATGTTATTGATACGACAGAACGAGAGCTAAAGGAAAAACTCGGCTGCATTGCCGTCATCCACATGGATCCGGTAGCGCTTGATGATGAAAACGTTATAAAATACAAACGTATAATCACCGAAAAGCTGGCGGAGCTTGGCACAAACCTCAGTATACATGATTTTCGCATCGTTCCAGGTCCCAGCCATACAAACGTGATTTTCGACGTCTGTATACCGTACGATTTTGCACTCTCAGACGAAGAAGTGACCGCAAAGCTTGCCGGTTTTGTTTCATCTCTCGGCGAAAATTTCTATGCGGTGATAACGATAGACCGCTGCTATATATAAAAACAGGACTGCCTGATTCGGGCAGTCCTATTTATTACGGCTGTTTATACCGTTTTCCTTTCATAATAACCGTTGCGGCAAATTTCGGCAGAGCCATCATGCGCTTATACCGCCACGGCTCCTTCTTGAGCCGGAACAGCCATTCCAGCCCATACTTGCGGTAAATCTCCGGCGCACGTTCCACACGGTTTGCAAACACATCCAGACTGCCGCCGATACCCATCGCTACCTTTACCTTCAGCTCGTTGCGGTGAGCGTCCGTCCATTTTTCCTGTTTAGGCGCTCCAAGGCAGACGAAGAGCATATCCGCTCCGGAATTGTTTATCTGGCGTACAATGTCCGCCTCCTCCTCCGGCTTAAAGTAGCCGTTTCTGACTCCGACTATTTTAAGCCCCGGATACTTCTTTTCAAGCTGTTGTTTAGCCTCCTCTGCCACTCCCGGCTTGCCGCCGAATAAGAACAGCTTATGGTCGCTGTCCTTGATTTTAGACAGCACATCACAGGCAATATCATACCCGGCAGCCCTCTCCTCTATCGGCTCTTTGAGGAATTTAGACGCATAAACCACGCCTATACCATCCGCCGTTAAAAGATCCGCCCTGTTGAGCAGTTTGGCAAATTCCGGCTTGTAATAAGCTTCCATTATTATTTCCGAATTTGGCGTGTATACGGAATGAAACCTGTCCTCATTTAAGAAGCCAACGATCTTGTCCGCCGCCTCCGATATAGTCGCTGTATCGACAAAAACGCCTAATATATTAACCTTTTTCACGTCTGCCTCCTGTAAAATTATCCTCGGTCGTCAAGCGTTTTATACTTTTGTGCCTTGGATATGGATTTATATGCCGGACGAATAATACGTGAGTTGCCTATCGTTTCCTCCAGTCTGTGCGCACACCAGCCGACTATCCTTGAAATAGCAAACAGCGGCGTATAAAGCTCCGGCGGGATGTTTAACATCTTGTAAACAAAGCCGGAATAAAGGTCTACATTTGCGCACATAACCTTATCATTCTTCTTAACACGTGCAAACACCTCAGGCGTAAGCTCCTCTACGAGGTTGTAGAGCTTGTATTCCTTTTCATGCTCAGGATGACGGGCAGCCATTGCTCCTGCCTGCTTCTTTAAGAGTATCGCTCTCGGGTCGGAAAGCGTGTATATCGCATGACCCATACCATACACAAGCCCCGCCTTATCAAACGCCTTCTTCTCGATAATTTTCGCAAGATAAGCGGCTACCTCGTCCTTATCCTCCCAGTTGGATACATTCTTTTCTATGTCATCCATCATACCCATAACCTTAGCATTCGCTCCGCCGTGCTTCGGGCCTTTGAGCGAGCCTATAGCAGCGGCAATTGCCGAGTATGTATCGGTATCCGACGAGGATACAACTCTTGCTGTAAAAGCGGAGTTGTTTCCGCCGCCGTGTTCTGCGTGTATCATAAGGAGGGTATCGAGTATTCTCGCCTCTTCATGGGTATACTTGTTGTCCGGACGTATCATGTAAAGGAAGTTTTCGCTTGTGGAAAGCTCCTTCTGCGGAGTGTGCAGATACAGGCTCCTGCCGTCGTGGTAGTGGCTCTTTGCCTGATAGCCGTAAGCTGCCATCACGGGCATACGGGCAATCAGCTGTATAGACTGACGAAGTATATTGCCAAGCGTTATCTCGTCCGGATTCGGGTCGTACGAATATGAAGCCAAAACGCATCTTGCCAGCTTATTCATTATATTTGAGCTTGGCGCTCTTAATATCATATCCTCGGCAAAGCCATCAGGTAATATCCTGTTTACTCCAATTACCTTTGTAAAACCATCAAGCGTTTCCCTGTTTGGCAGCTTGCCGAACAAAAGAAGATATATGACCTCTTCAAAGCCGAAACGATCCTCACGGACGCAGTTGTCCACAATATCTGTTATATCATACCCTCTATAGCGCAGATGCCCCTCCATAGGCTTCTTTTCGCCGTCCTCGATATAGTAGCCGGAAACCTCGCCCACCGAGGTAAGCCCTGCCATAACACCGGTGCCGTCCTTGTAGCGCAAGCCCCGCTTTACGTTGTAATGGTCGAAAATATCTTTTGGAAGCGGCTGGTACAAATCCTGCGCTGCGTGCTGCAATCTTTCCTCAAGCGCCCTTCTCTCTTCCTCTGTCATATTCTTCACTTCCTTCTTTATTTATTCCTGTACAGGGTGAAAAACGTTTTTCCAAAATCATAAAAATAATATCCGTATCCGGTGTTTTTCACATTCCCGTTTGTGTTTTTCTTTATTTTATCATGTTTTAATATAAATTGCAAGTTTTTTCTTATCAGTTATCATCACCGAAGAGCGTCATCTGCCCACGGCGCATATCCTTTTCGGAAAGAGCCGTCCCGGCAGCGGGGATGTTCTTTGGACGGTATCGCTCTTTATCGGAGAGATTCGCCTCGTCCGCCGTCAGCAGCTCCGTCATTTTCGACCCCTTTTTCCGAAGCGTCATGATCTGTACGCCCTGGGTATTTTTTGTCGCCTTTAGAGCTATTTTTTCCGAGTACACAACAATCGCCCTGTCGGTATCCGAATAGGCGACAAGGTCGCAGTCGCTTTCGATAAACCGTATTGACGCTATCGGCGCTTTGTCCGAATAAGCTCCCACGAGCTTCTTGCGGTTCGTTTTTGTCGCATAGTTTGACAGCTCGACCTTTGCAGCCTTGCCGTTTTCAAAGCCGAATACCATCATCCCCGAATAATCGGTCGTTGCAACCGTGTATAGTATTCTCTCGCCCTCGTCAAGGCCAAGCATTGACGGCAGATATTCGCCCATAGCTGCAACTTTTCCATCAGGCAGCTCGTGCGTTTTCATTTTATAGCATATGCACCTGTTTGAGAAAAACAAAAGCTCCGACAAGTTTGTCGTTTCTATCTGCTGAACCACCTCATCATCATCCTTGAGCTTATGCTCAGACGTCGTCTGGCGCAAAGAGGAGGCAGATACCTTCTTGATATAGTTTTCCTTTGTAAAGAACACAGTCAGCGGATAATCCTC
>DBQZ01000084.1:1562-2584 GCA_002305435.1 Clostridiales bacterium UBA1381 | reverse complement strand
GAGGAAATCAGCTTTTTGACTTCCTTATCATCGGAAAGTATACGGTTAAGCTCAGCTATTTCATCGGTCAGTTTCTCTATTTCATCAGTACGGTTTATTATATATTCACGGTTTAAATTCCTCAGCCTTATCTCGGCTATATACTCAGCCTGCACCTCGTCAAGCTCAAAGCCTGCCATAAGATTCGGCACAACATCAGCCTCCCGTTCGGTATGACGGATTATTGATACTGCCTTATCAATATCAAGCAGTATCTTGCGCAGACCGACCAGAAGATGCAGCTTGTCGCTTTTTTGTTTTATATCGTATCTCAGACTGTTTTTGACGCAGTCCATGCGGAATTTTATCCATTCCAAAAGAATGTCCCTCACGCCGAGAACCTGAGGCCGTGAGTTTATAAGCACGTTGAAGTTGCAGCTGAAGCTGTCCTCAAGGGGTGTGAGCTTAAATAGCTTAAGCATCAGCGCTTCAGGGTCTGTTCCTCGCTTTAAATCTATCGTGAGCTTAAAGCCCTTTAAATCCGTCTCATCACGTGCATCGGAAATTTCCCTCAGCTTGTTGGCTTTTATCAGCTCCATTATCTTGCTGATTATCGCCTCTCCGGTTGTGCTGTACGGTATTTGCGTTATTTCTATGCAGTTGTTGCTTTTATCATAGCTGTACTTTGCACGCAGACGGAAGCTGCCTCGGCCGGTTTTATATATCTTCTCCATCTCCGAGCGTGAATACAGAAGGTACGCCCCCATTGAAAAATCGGGCGCTTTCATTATATCAAGCAGCTTATCCGCCGCGATATTCTCGTTCTTCATCACAGCTATTGCCGCCTCGCACGTTTCACGCAGGTTAAACGAGCAGATATTGCTTGCCATGCCAACAGCTATGCCCTGATTGGGATTTACAAGTATATTCGGGAACGCTGCCGGCAGAAGTACCGGCTCCTTGAGCTCGCCGTCATAATTGTCCACGAAAGGTACGGTGTTCTTGTTTATATCACCGAACAGCTCCTGACATATAGGCTCCAG
>DBQZ01000084.1:0-1534 GCA_002305435.1 Clostridiales bacterium UBA1381 | reverse complement strand
TTGCCTCTTGTAAGACGCACCAGCGTTTCATATATCGCCATATCGCCGTGGGGGTTGAGCTTCATCGTCTGCCCGACAACGTTTGCCGATTTTGTCAGCTTTCCGCCCAAAAGCCCCATTTTATACATCGTATACAAAAGTTTCCTGTGCGCCGGCTTAAGGCCGTCTATCTCCGGTATCGCCCGTGATATAATAACGCTCATGGCATAGGGCATATAATTTTTTTCAAGAGTTTGTGTGATCGGCTGTTCCTCGGCAGGAGCCGGGGTATAGCTTTGCTGCGGCTGCTTCTTTTTCGCCATGCTTAAACCTCCATATCTTATCATTTACAAGGGCAGCTTCTCCTTATGACAAATCTACCATATCCATATACTGCGCCCCTTTATCGGCGATAAACTCCTTACGGCTTGTTATATTATCGCCCAAAAGCACATCGAACATCTCCGCCGTTGTAGCGGCATCCTCAGGCTTAACACGTATTAGGCGCCTCGTTGCCGGGTGCATCGTCGTAAGACTCATCATGTCCGGCTGGTTCTCGCCAAGACCCTTGGAACGTTTTATCTCATACTCGTCCTTCTCCTTTGAAAGCCCCGACTCAGTGAGCTTTGATACAACCGCATCCCGCTCCGCATCGGAATATGCAAAATGCTTCTCGCCCTTTCTCTTTCCCTTTAGAACCGTTATCTCATAAAGCGGCGATTCGGCAATGTAGACCTTACCCGCTTTTATCAGCGTCGGCGTAAGGCGGTAGAGCATCGTCAGAACAAGAGTGCGTATCTGGAATCCGTCCACATCGGCATCGGTACATATTATAACCTTATCCCAGCGCAGATTTTCAAGGCTGAAGCTGTCAAAGTTACGGTTATGCTTCGTCTGTATCTCCACTCCGCAGCCTAAAACACGCAGAAGATCCATTATAACATCGCTTTTAAATATCTTCGGATAATCCGCCTTAAGACAGTTTAGTATCTTGCCCCGTATAGGCATTATAGCCTGAAACTCTCCGTCTCTTGCCTGCTTGCAGGAGCCGAGAGCCGAGTCGCCCTCCACGATATAAACCTCACGCTTTGTAACATCCTTGCTGCGGCAATCAACGAACTTTTCCACCCTGTTCGTAACGTCCATCGAACCGCTAAGCTTCTTGCGTATATCTATCCTCGCCCTTTCAGCGTTTTCACGGCTGCGTTTGTTGACGAGCACCTGATTTGCAATTTTTTCCGCATCGGTTTTGTTCTCTATGAAATACACCTCGAGCTGATGGCGGAAAAATTCCGTCATTGCATCTTGTATAAACTTATTGTTTATCGCCTTTTTAGTCTGATTTTCATAGCTGGTCTGGGTTGAGAACGAGCTTATCACCAAAGCCAGACAATCCGACACGTCCGCAAAATTTATCCTTGATTCATTTTTATTGTATTTGCCGTTCTGCTTTAAATAGCGGTCAATTGCGTACACAAAGGAGTTTTTAACCGCCTTGTCGGGCGAGCCGCCGTGCTCAAGCCAGCTTGAATTATGGTAATACTCCAAAAAGTTC
>DBQZ01000076.1 GCA_002305435.1 Clostridiales bacterium UBA1381 | reverse complement strand
TACCGTGCGCTTAAGCGATTTGCCGACGACGGGATAAATATGACGAAGATAGAATCACGCCCCTCAAAGGAGAGGCTTGGCGAGTACGTATTCTTTGTAGATATCGAGGGGAATATCGACAGCCCCGTGATATATTTTGCGCTTGACAGTATAAGGAACAGTACGTCATTTTATAAATTTCTCGGCTCTTATGAAAGGGCGGAGCAGTAAGAGAAAAGCGGTGTTTTGCGCCGCTTTTCTTTTTATGGGAAAAACACAGCTGATTTGTTGATACAGGACAAACTGTTGTGATATAATTATTGCAGGAATCTGATATAGATTGGAGGTCATGGTTATGAAAAATCGTTTTATTGCGGCAGCTATAACGGCTGTGATCGCAGCATCATTGACTGTACCGGCATTTGCTGCTGCAGGATCCGTCAGCGGGGAAATTCCGGCTGCTGCCGTGGATGGTGCGGTGAAAGATGGCAGTGCGACCACTCCTGCTGTGTATGAGGGGGAAGTCCCGCTTCTTACGCCGGAAGAGGAGGAGCGTTTGGACAGATATGTGGAGTATCTTGCCGGCATGGAGGAGGAAGACCAAGTACAGCTGGCTGAAGATGAGGGGATGACGTTTAATCAGTATCTGGCAGATTATAATTACAATTATAACTGCTATAACCTTTATAAAAACGAGTTTACCTCTCCATATCGCAGCTTTGCCGAAACGAAGATGGAAAGTCCAGTCTATCAAGGCCTTTTGGCTGCATGGAGGATAGCGACTTTCCAGCTGTCCGATGTTACGTCCTACAGCAGCAAGGAGGTTGGTTTTTATGAAGCGATCCTCTTTGACGTGCTTTATCAGGGGGCGGATATTGAATCATTGTCGGGGATGGCAAAGGATCAGCTCGATACAATCCAGGCCTCATCTTTAAAGAAGGTCGCCGATTTTCTGGGACAGGATATCTCAACGTTCATAATGACTGATTTGGATGCTTTGAGCAGCGAAGAGTTTGATAAGCTGGTGGACGCATTCGACAGCTGCGAGGAGTTGGAGGATATTTTCGGAGCAATAGGAAGCGTTACTAAGGTTTTTGGATATGTAAACACGGTTGAGGAGCTTATCTATAAGCTGGCAAAGGCGCAGGTTATAGCGGAAAACGCCAATGAAACCGCCAAGATACTTCTTGCGATGAAGGGCGATACGAGTAACGAAGCTCTAAAAGCGGCTCTTGACAACATGATACTGATCTGCGAGGAAAATGCCTCCGAAACAACAGCATTAGAGGTATTCGGCTCGGAGCTTGCAATCAATGAGCTCGTGAAATGGTCGCTTGATAAATCGTGGGATATGGTGCTTGATACCCTGGGGCTTTACGGCATTGCGGTATCGGCGGGGCAGGCAGCAGGCAAAACGCTTGTGAACTGGCTGTTTTCAACGGAGGAGGATGTGGAGCTTTATTATACGCTTTGCGCCCTTTATGAATTTGAAGATACGCTAAAAGAAACGCTCTCCTCGTATGAGAGCAGCTATCTCTCCTCTCGCTCGAACTCTGCGTCGGTGACGTTTAACGAAGCGTACAAGCTGCTTTTGCAGACGCACCTTTTCGGGATGAAGGTATCGAAGCAGTATATGGATATGCTCTATAAGAACGGTCTGATAAACGAACTGCTGTTTTCTTTCCGTGAGGATGAGTACAACGAATATGCCGAAAGCATGGACAACATCACCCATTCTATTGAGGGTATAATATCAAATATGACAGTTATCGCATATGACGCTTATTTAAGAGACTGCTGCGAAGCAACGGCGCCGGTATTAAATATCAATCCGAAGCTTAAAACGGAAGAGGAAAAGGCGGAGCTTGAAGAGTACATCCATGAGGAAATAGAGCTTCAAAAAATACTGTCGTATTCGATGAATAATCTGCATATTGACGATAGTATTGTGCTTCAGGATGATATACAAACGTACGGAAGCGTATATATGGAAAGCGGCACGCTTGACCTTAACGGTCATACGCTGGAGGTCGGCGGAGAATTTCTTCAGGAAGGCGGCACAGTGAATATAAACAACGGCAGCCTGATTATACACGGCGATTACCGTATGCAGGAGCGGGTGTTTGACAGCTCCGATAATAGCGTCAGCTATGAAAATGTATACTCTGCGCTTGTGATGGAAAAGGACAGCGACTATTTAGAGGTCGGCGGAGGATTTTACTTCCAGAGCTGGAAAGAAGAAAGTCTTACAAACGGTACGATAAAGCTTTTGGGTGACTTTGCGGTTATAGGGTACAATTTCGGTTCTTCGGATAACTGCAAATTTATAATAGACGGCGAGGGAGAGAAGCGATTTACATTTGACAATTTGGCAACGCTCAATCAGCTTTCGTACAGCGGAAATTCTACTGTAACCGTGAGCGGAAAGCTTGCATTGGGGACACTAAATTCAAATATACCGCTGATTTCGGACGGTATGGTTCTTGCGGGTCTTGATAACGGTAACAAGTACACTCTGTCTGTAACAGGGGATATGGAGCTTGACGGTGACGCAGACTTAAACGGCGGAAAGCTTTTAGTATCGGGAGAGGTTATGCACACCGGCGGAACGCTTACGGTAAACAACGGCTCTGTAGTTATCGGCGGCGATTATCGTATGCAGGAGAGAGTAGTGGATGAGTCGGACGGAAGCGTCAGCTATGAAGATGTATACTCTGCGCTTGTGATGGAAAAGGGCGGTGACTACTTAGAGGTCGGCGGAGATTTCTGCGGGCAATCATGGAACAGCGGTACGACGCTTGAGAATGGTATGATCGTACTGCGTGGGGATTTTAGTGAATTGGAATCCGGCCATTATGATACCTCCGGACTCAATACGTTAGTGTTTGACGGCGACGGGAGGCAGGATATTTCTACAGTATCATCGTCAATTGATTTTGCTAACGTTGTTATAACGAATACACGCGGTCCGGTTGTATTTGATAATGAAACGAATGTCACCGGCAGCTTCCGTCAGCCGGGCGGAGGTTCTATAATCGGGGCAGGCAATCTTTTCCTTGATGACGAGGCTATGTTTGTTGACCGTACAGATCGGGATGATATAAACGCTTATGCCGGCAATGCAGACGGTGTTACGCCGACGTATAAGGATGCGGAGAATTACGACAACGGTACTCCGGTAAAAGGCGAGAGCTTTATCTATGCCAAGAGCGTCCTGTATTCGGCAGACGGCAGAAGGATATTATCACCGCCTGAGGGCGAAGCGTTTGTGATAGAGACACAGCTTGCGAGAGCCCGCATTACATCCGGTGAGGAGATGATAATTGCCGCTGTATACGATGAGGAAGGCGAGCTTCTTGGTATGTATTCCGTACCGGTTGAAAATACAGCTCTGCCCGTATCACGGTTTGACATACCGGCGCAGGATACTGCAATAGGGACACTAAAACTTTTCATCTGGGACGGATTTGAAACGATGCAGCCGCTTATGGACGGAGAGGTTGTATTCAGCAGAAATTAAAAAAACAGGAGCAGGCGATTTTGCTTGCTCCTATTTTAATGTCCCCTTTGACAGAGTCTATTCCCGCCTCTTATTTTTAGTGTCCCCTTTGACGGGTGAACCGTCTTTCTCGTCACAGCTGCCCGGAGGGGCAAAGCGGACGCTTTGATTATAAAGCTCCCATTCCTCCCGATTATCGGCTGGGATTTGCATAAGGCCGGTACATTCTGTCGCAGATGCTACAGAAGCGTTCTCCAAAATGTCGGGGATATCGTTGTTTTTTGTGGTATTGTTTTTCTTCAAATTTATCACTCCCTGATGATATTTCAGCTTTATTATCATCTCAGGGGGTGATATTTATACGAGGGGATTTTTACAAGAAAAGAAAACGCCCCGCAGGGAAAAATCCTTGCGAAGCGTTTATATATGTTAGCTATGGATAAGCATTAAACGATGCCCTGAGCCATCATAGCGTCGGCAACCTTCATGAAGCCGGCAATGTTAGCACCGGATACGAGATCCTTCTTGCCGTTGAATTCCTTGCCGTACTCATCAGCAGCGGCAGCGGCGTTCTTGTAGATGTTCTTCATGATGTCATGCAGCTTTGCGTCAACCTCTTCAAATGTCCAGGAAAGTCTCTGAGAGTTCTGGCTCATTTCAAGAGCGGATGTAGCTACGCCGCCGGCGTTTGCAGCCTTACCGGGTGCGAAGTATACGCCGTTTGTCTGCAGGTACTGTGTAGCCTCAAGCGTTGTAGGCATATTAGCACCCTCTGCAACGAGGTAGCAGCCGTTTGCAACAAGAGTTTTTGCATCCTCAAGACCAAGCTCGTTCTGAGTAGCACACGGCAGAGCGATGTCGCACTTAACGCTCCAGATACCCTTGCCTTCTGTGTACTTAGCGTTCGGTCTGTACTCGAGGTATTCCTTAATACGGCCTCTCTTAACCTCTTTGATTTCCTTAACAGCCGCAAGGTCGATGCCTTCCTCATCATAGATCCAGCCGTTGGAGTCGGAGAGGGCAACTACATTTGCGCCGAGGGACTGAGCCTTTTCTGTAGCGTAGATAGCAACGTTTCCGGAACCGGAGATAACAACCGTTTTACCGTTGAAGTCTGTGCCGAGATCCTTGAGCATTTCTTCTGCGAAGTATACAAGACCGTAGCCTGTAGCCTCAGTTCTTGCAAGTGAACCGCCCCATGTGAGACCCTTACCTGTGAGAACGCCCTCGTAAGCATTCTTTATTCTCTTGTACTGACCGTACATAAAGCCGATTTCTCTGGCACCTGTACCGATGTCGCCGGCAGGAACGTCTGTATCCTGACCGATATGTCTTGAAAGCTCTGTCATAAAGCTCTGGCAGAATGCCATTACTTCTCTGTCGGACTTGCCCTTAGGATC
>DBQZ01000046.1:10146-10840 GCA_002305435.1 Clostridiales bacterium UBA1381 | reverse complement strand
CCGCCACCTCGTTCCATTCTCCGACCTTGAGCTCTGCCTTTGTGGCAGCCCCTGCGTCTATCGTATCGGTCGAATCCCAGAAATACAGCTCAGACGCTTCATCCGTAGGCTTCACCTTTATATTCATCGTAACCGTTGCACCCTCGATAAGAGTCGGGGTGTTCACGAGAAGCTTCGGCCCTCTGTTTCCGCTTGCAAATCTGCCGGAATTCATAACAAGGGCGTTGCCGGTGATACCGCCTGATTCTATCGCCCAGTTGGTTGTCGAATCCGCACCGCCTGAACGTATGCCAACGTAGAGCCTTGCCCCGTCTACCACGTAAGGCTCCTGAGCCTCCGCACCAACGCTTATAAGCGTACCCTGGCTCATTGAGTCAAAGTTGTTCGATACGTCGTCTGTAAGCGGCGGAACCGGAGTCGGTGTCGGCAGCGGAGCTGCTGTCGGAGCCGGAGTCGGAGTTGTCGCCTGCTGTACGAACGTTGCGCTTTCGGGATTGCGGCCGTACGTTAAGTATGCGCTGTTGCCGCTGAGGGTGATATACTTGCCGGGGGTTGCAACGCTCTCAAACGATACGCCCTCTCCTGCAATTCCCTCTACTGTCTTAAACGTCATCTGGCGTCCCATCTGGCCGTCAGCGTCCTGCGTCAGTACGAGCGAGCCGCCAACGTCTGCCAAATACAGACCGGGCTTATT
>DBQZ01000046.1:0-10092 GCA_002305435.1 Clostridiales bacterium UBA1381 | reverse complement strand
GAAACGAGAGTCGTCATTTCACCGTCTATGCCGGTTGCGGTTTCCGTAATCGGCAGTACAAGCCCGTTCTCATCAAAGAACAGCTCCTCTACGCACACTACCCTTCTGAACCCGCTCCCGTGCGGCAGCGAACCGTTGTGGTAAATCATGTACGTATGCCCGTTAAAATCGATAACGCTCGGATGCGTCGTGTTGGAAGTTGCGGTCACCTGCATTATCGTGCCGCCGTACGACCACGGCCCGTAGAAGCCCTCGTCGCTTACAGCATATGCCAGCTGTTCTCTCCAGCCCTCGGCAAAGAAGGTGTAGTACTTATCTCCCCTCTTATAAAGCCACGGTCCCTCGGTGAAGGTATCAGAGCCGAGATTATCTATCTTCTGCTTTTGTATATCGTTCATGTTGATAACGCCGTCACCGTCTTTATCGGTAACGCTTATCATGTCCTCGTTAAGCTCGCAGATATAATACTGCGTATTGCCCCATGCAAGATAACGGTGTTCTACTCCGTCAACCGTTTCGATGTAGACGGTCGGGTCTATATCGTCATGGCTTGCAACCTGAGGATACGTCTGCGAACCCTTTATAAGCGGCTGTCCAATATCCTCAAACGGCCCCTCGGGCGAGTCCGCAACTGCCACGCCTATCGACTGCCTTCCACTGTCGGTCTTATCCCATGTGCAGAAGTACAGGTAGTATTTTCCGTTATACTCAACCATCTGCGACGCCCATGCTGAGGTATCGTTTGAAGCCCAGCTTATGTCGGCTGCGCTCATAACAACGCCCTTATACTCCCAGTTCACCATATCCTTGGAGGTGTAGAGCACCCACTCGGGCATTACGTAGCTCTCACTCTGGGCTGTATCATGGCCTACGTACAGGTATACNNTCAAAGCCGAGTATCGGGTTGCCGCCCTCGCTCTTGTCAAGAGCTACCATATCAACGTCGTACGGCTCAGGCGTTGTATCTGCATAGGAAGCGTTCGACTTCTTCGCAAACTGCGCCGTGTTTTCATCGTCAACGCCTGTCATTACAAGCGCCTTTTCGTTCTTATCCTTATCATAAGCCGCCATTACATAAAGCGTCATTTCGGTGCCGTTATCATAGAACTCGTACGCTTCCTCGTCGCCGTCAGCCGTGAAATTAAGCGTAACGGTGTATTTGCCGTCAAAATCCCATGTTCCGAGATCTCCGCCTATCGTTCCGTCCGGTTCAAGCACTACCTCTGAGGAGAGTACCGGCAGGTCGGCAAGAAGATCCCCGCCTGTTGCAACGTTCTGGAAATTATCAGCCGTCACAGTTTCACCGACGCTTGACAGATCCCACGTACCCCACAAAAGCGCCTCGTCATCTATCGTCTGAACGTCCTCGCCTGCGTATACAACCGGCGATACAACCGGCCAGCCCTCGTCCGTCCACAAAATGCGCCTTACCTGCAGGTATGCAACAGCATCGGGAACCTTGCGGCAGTGCTCTACAAGATACCAGTCATCGCCGTCTTGAAGTATGGAGTTATGGCCGTTGCCGTAATACGTTATGCCATCTCCCAGCTGATAGGAGCCTATCATCTTATAACCCCTGAGGTACGATTTATCCGACTGACCGGAGTAAGCGTTTCCCACAGTCTCGCCGTTATCGTCAACGAACGAGGTCGGGCCCGCCTGTGACATCGGGGTCGAAAGCGGCATTCTTGCCACACGGATGTTGTAGTTCGTACCGAGCCAGCCGTAGGATACGAACATATATCTGTAGCCTTCTTCATCGTTGTCTATCGTAAACGGTCCCTCAGGCCCGTAAACGCCGCTTGGTACGTTGAAAACGTCCGTGCCGAAATTCTGGCCGGAGCTTAAAATTGTCGCATCGCTTGTGTAATCAATGCCCTCAACTCTGCCGTCCTCCATAAGCGGAGCTATCTGCAAGCCCCTCCAGAACGAACCCCAGATAAAGTATACCTGACCGTCCGAATCGGTGTAGAGGTTTGCGTCTATTGCGTTCGTCTTGTAGTTATTGTTCTCCTTTGAGGCTATAACAACGCCGCAGTCCTGATACTCGCCGTCCCAAAGCCCCGGTGATTTCGCCTTTACGAGCGATATGACGGAGTTTCTGCCGCCAAGGCCGCAGGAGGTTGACAGATAGAACCAGTACGGGTACTCATCTCCCTCAACGTAAAGGATGTCGGGAGCCCAGTACGTCCCGTTTACCGTTGTGTTGGAATAGTTCCTCTCGATAAACGCTTTCGCCTCAGGCGGTACGGTTATGGTTTGAGTATAATCGTGCTTTATCCAGTTTATGAGATCATCCGACTCAAACACCAGATTGTGCGATGAATACGCCCAGTATTTGCCGCCTACGGGATCTTTGAAAATCGTCGGGTCATGTGCGCCGTACGTCTGTGTCGTAAGCGTCCCCTCCGGATAAACCGTTTCGTCCTCGTCTAAGGGAACGTTTTCGGGGAATACAACTTCTGAGCCTACAGGAAGCGTAGCAGTCTCAAACACCTGATCGCTCGCCGTATCGGTAACTGTAACCACAAGGTCATCAGCTCCCGCTGTAGCCTCAAGTGTCAGCGTGTCCTCGGCAGCTGCGTCTATGGATGCCGAACCGCTGTTTCCGGCAGTTATTGCAGCCGTAACGGAGGCTGCTCCTGTTGTGTGGTTTTTGATATTTACCTCAGCCTTTATAGTCTCGCCGGGGTCGGCGTAGAATATCTTCTCGCCGTCTGCATTGTAGAAATCTACCGATATTATGTACTTATCGTCCTTTGCAGCATACTCCATAACGGCGTCCGTATAAGCCTCGGCAGCGATTGTGCGAACCTCCGCCTCTGTGAGGGCTGCGTCATATACGGCAAAGCCGTCTATCATGCCGTTAAAGTAGGGGTCAGCCGCATACTGTGACCGTCCCAGCCAGTTGTTCGGCGTTTTGCCAATATCGGCGGGATTTATCGTAATGTCCGTCGTCTGGCCTACATTAAAGCCGTTTAAATACATAACGGTCGTTGTGCCGTCGTTTGTAACGACTACGTTGTTCCACTCGCCCACATTTAACCGTGTATCCGACATAAGCACCTGTTCCGCTCCGCCGTTTTTAACAACGAACCGGGGCAGGCCGTCGCCAAAGCTTGAGGACGGGGCTAAGAATACGTACTTATCTTCACCCGTTCCGAAGTCGTACGCCCTTGTCCACATAGCCGTATCGTTCGGCTTTATCCATACGCTTATCGAATACGGCGCAGATACGCCGCTTAAGTCGCCGTTTACGGTTACGTATGAATCAGACGTACCGTTAAGGCTTGCCGCCTGACCGTCACGCCCCGCCTCAAGCGCTGCTGCCGAAGCAAGCGTGTATGATGTGTCCGCCGCAGCCCCGTCAAAGCCGACCTGCAGCGTGGAGCTGTACGCCGCCGGCATGATTAGGCTCGTCGCTGTTACTGCCGCCGCCAAAGCAAGCGCAGACAGCTTCCGCCATAGCTTTTTCATAAAATCTACCTCTCTCTCTTTTAAAAATAACCCCTAAAGGTCCCATTATTTATATTAAATCATATTTTTAACAATTTGTCAATGAGAACAGAAAATATTCTGTAAAACATCTGTTTTTTGGTATTTATGCAAAAGTTTTTAACCTTTTTCAAATAAAAAAGGACTGATTAGCGCAGCCCTTTTTTTGATTGTTACAGCTTGTCCCAACTGCCGTTTTCAAACCCCGGATAAAGGTTTATAAGCGGCAGCCCGCATTTTTCAGCGTAGCGCACGGTCTGGCCTGTGCCTGAGCGGAAAATGCCATTATAATAGACAATCCCGCAGTCGGCGTCGTCCACCATGCGGTAGTTGCGTTTTTTCATGCACTCGCTCGTATAAGCCGGGCTTATAATCTCCACCCTGTCCGCCATGTTGTTGATCGTATCCCAGAGCAGCTGATCCATTACAGGCCATTTTTCCGACTGCTCCGGATGAGGGATGTAGACAAAAAGCCGTATATTTGGATTCTCCTTCCTACATTCCAAAACGGCAATAGCCGCCTCGGTATCAAACCCGAGCGCACCGCCTGTTATATACGTATGTATACCCTTTTCTGCACAATCCGCCACCATGTCCTTAAGCTGCTTTTTCATTTCCTTTGTAAATTTAACATTCCTGTGACCGGAAAAGAAACAAGTATTCATTCCGCCTCCTCCTTTTCATACTATGCCGATATTCCCCGTTGGTTCATTATACCACGGTAAAAACGAGCTGTCAACAACGCCCGCCATACTTTCTCCCGAAAAGACAAAATAAAAAACGAGTGTCCTACAGAACTTATCAATTTCTGTAGGAACACTCGTTCTTGGTGCAGATGACAGGACTTGAACCTGCACGCCGGGGGCACCAGATCCTAAGTCTGGCGCGTCTGCCAATTCCGCCACATCTGCAAGCTATATAAGTATAGCAAATCAGGGCGGATTTGTCAAGTCCTTTTTTTCAAAATTAGGTTTTATCGCCAAAACACCCGTCCTCACCCTATCTGTATCAGACGGTCGCACATCCGGAAAGCTGCGCTTCGGTGAGATACGGCTATGCACGTTTTGTCTCCGAGGGCTCTTATGTTCGACAACACCTGCTCCTCAGTCGCTGCATCAAGGGCTGAGGTGGCCTCGTCAAGGAGGATCACCGGCGCATCGTGGAGAACCGCACGTGCAATCGAGATCCGCTGCGCCTGCCCCTCCGAAAGCCCCAGCCCGCCTTCTCCGAGACGGGTGTTGAGCCCATCGGGGAGGGTCGTGATAAAATCCCAAACGGCAGCCGTTTTGGCAGCCTTTATTATGCTTTCCTCATCCGCATCGGGGGAGGCAAAGGTGATATTTTCCCTGATAGTCCCAGAGAGGATCAGGTTCCCTTGGGGGACGTAGGAGAAAAGCCCGCGGCTTTTTTCGCCGGCGGCGATACGGCGGCTGCCGCAGTCGATATACACACTTCCCGCCTCAGGCTCGATTATCCCGAGCAGAAGCTTTATAAGCGTGCTTTTGCCGGCTCCCGACTCCCCTGCTATAACGACAGTCTCGCCCCGGTTTATGCAAAGGTCGTATTCCATCGTTTTCGCCTTGTCGTAGGAAAAGCGCACTTTGTCAAACACAATCGAGCGCATATCATTGATGTCTGATGCACAAAGCTCCGCTCCGCCACTTTCGTCCGGAAGCTCCTCAAGCTCCAACAGCCGCTCCGCAGAAGCGGTTACCGCAAAAAACTGCGGTATAAGCCCCGATATGTTCTTCACCGGCGTTTGTATCCGCCCCACAAGCTGCAAAACGGCAGTGACCGTACCAAAGGTGAACGCCCCTGCCGCAAGCCGCCATGCCCCGTATGCAAGAGCTGCATAGTAGCCGGCGTTGTAGACGAGGAACATCCCTATATTTGATACGACCGACACCCTCGCCCGCCTCATGCGTGCACGGAAATTGTCGAGCTGTAATTTTTCAGTGCGCAAAAGCACCTCATCCTCGCCGCCGAACGCTTTTACGACAAGGACATTCCGAAGTATCTCCTGTATGAACGAGCGTGTGCGCCCCTCGGTTTCCTGACATTGCTTGTGAATCGTTTTATACCGGCGTGAATAAAGCTGAGCCGCTCCGATAAGGCAGGGGCCGAGGATTACAAGCGCAAGGGCAAGCACACGGTCGAGCGTGAAAAGGTAGACGACGCTTACCAAAAGCGACGTTAAAAGCAGGACGGACTCCGGCAAAAGCCCCACCACTCCGGCGGCAACCGTGCCTGCGTCTGAGGTCATGCGGTTTAGAATATCCCCCGAATGGTAGGAGGTGAGGGAGAGGTACCGCTTTTTCATAAGGCGGGCGAAGATGCGGTTTTTAATCGCCATTTCAAGCGAGGTCTGGGCACGGACGTTTATCAGCGTTATCGATATCTGTATCAGAAGCTGTACCGCCAAAAGCCCCGCAAGGAAAAGCCCCTGCACAAGAAGCTCCCCCTCCGCCTGACCGGTCGCTATATCCAACGCCGCCTTTGAGGTTACCGTAAACCCCAGTTCCACGAACGCCAAAACGGCAGCAAGGGCGGTCAGGAGGAGCATATACCCCCATGAACCGCGCCCCGTCTGCCAAATCCAGCTCCAGCAGTGCTTACTGCTCATTTACAAAAACCGTGTTGCCGAAACCGAACAGAGCGCCCACGCCGAGTCCGAAGGCGTAGTCGGTCGTGATGTCGGTCCAGAACGTCATTCCGTCGTAGAGGACGGTATCGTTTTCCTCTTCAAACACGTCCTTATAAGTCAAAGTCTGGCCGTTTGTTGAGTCTATCACGCATTTTACACGGTAAACGTAATAATGTCCAGTGTAATCCCAAACCATAGAGGGATAGTATGTGATGCTCATATCTATGTTGTGCGTATCCTTGATGTAGCGGATATACTGGCCGATTGCCGAAAGGTAGAGGTCTGCAAAGCTGTTGGCGGCGTTTGACTGCGTTGTCGGATCCTCAGCCTCTTCTGAGGTGAAGGTGTCGGGCACCATTTCATATTCGCTGTCGTATACCTCATTCGGAGTACCCTCTATTATATACGGGTACCTCTCCCACTGTTCGGGATAGGACGAGGGGTCGGAGCTTATCGGCGTGTTGGCGGATTCGGGATTATACCTGTAGGTAGTGCTCTGTGTACCGTCGTCGTTTGTAACCGTGACCTCCTCAATATTTGCGCTTGAGATTGTGTACGAGCCGTCGATAAATACACCGTTTTTAACGCCGTTTTCATAGGCGTGAATAATGCGTCTGCCACGGCTTATAACGGCTGCCGCCTCAGCCCTTGTTATCGTATCACCGAAACGGAGGTCGCTTCCGTCGCTGCCCTGCATAATGCCGCTTGCAAATACCCATGCTGCCATCTCGGGCGTATCCGACTGCGAGGTTATCTCCTCCGGAGCCTCAAGTCCTGACGGAGAGGAGGCGGCTATCCACATAACACGGGCGGCATCCTCACGGGTGATCGCCTCATCCGGGCGGAAAGCCCCGTTTTCGTCCGGCTCAAGCCCCGACCCTTGAATAAAGGCAAAGCCCCAGTGATCCTCTGATACGTCCGTGTATACGGGAGCCGTCTCATCTGAGGAAGTGTCCGCCATTTTTACAAATTCAGCACGTGTTACGAGGGCTTCGGGATCGAACGTACCGTCGCCTCGTCCGCTTACTATTCCGGCATCGGAAAGCTCCGATACGGCAGCATACGCCCAGTGGCTGCTAGGCAGGTCGGAAAAATCCGCCGCCATTGCCGCCGGCGCAAGCGAGGATAACACTGCCGCCGTTAAAACTGCTGATAATACCTTTTTCATCTTAACTCATCCTTTCTGCATTTCAATAAATTCATCGTATGTGCACATCCGATCGGTTATGGTACCGTCCTCCTCGATACGGATAATGCGGTTTGCTATCGTCTGGATAAACTCGTGGTCGTGGGAGGCGAAGATAACGTTGCCGGGGAATGCCGTAAGGCCGTTGTTTAGTGCCGTTATCGATTCCAGATCAAGGTGGTTTGTCGGCTGGTCGAGGATAAGGACGTTTGAGCCGTAGAGCATCATGCGTGAGAGCATACAGCGCACCTTTTCCCCTCCCGAAAGAACCTTGACCGGCTTAAATACCTCATCCCCCGAAAAGAGCATCCTGCCCAAGAAACCTCTCAGATACGATTCCGACTGCGTTTCAAAGCCGGGAGCTGAATACTGGCGGAGCCATTCCACGAGGTTTAGGTCGCAGCCCTCGAAATAGGCTGAATTGTCCTTCGGGAAATAGCTGCGGCTTGTCGAGACTCCCCATTTTATCATCCCCTCGTCCGGCTCTGCCTCCTCGGCAAGTATCTGCAAAAGCAGGGTGACCGCCATTTCATTCTCGCCGATAACGGCGATTTTATCATCGTGGTTCATCGTAAAGTATACGTCCTTTAAGAGCGTCTGCCCCTCACGCTCGGCGTGCTTTATATCGACCGTCAAAATATCACGGCCGACCTCACGCTCCCGCTCAAAGCCGACGAACGGATACCGCCTTGAGGAGGCGGGCATTTCCTCGACCGTCAGCTTGTCGAGCATCTTTTTGCGGCTTGTGGCTTGGCGGGACTTTGACTTATTGGCGGAGAAACGCTGGATAAAGGTCTGCAGCTCCTTGATTTTCTCCTCAGCCTTCTTGTTCTGCTGCTTTATCATGCGCTGTACAAGCTGGCTCGATTCATACCAGAACTCGTAGTTTCCGACGTACATCTTTATCTTGCCGTAGTCAATATCCACGATATGCGTGCAGACGTTGTTCAAAAAATGCCTGTCGTGCGATACGACTATCACGGTTCCCGGATACTCTATGAGAAATTCCTCAAGCCACGAAACGGCGGTGATGTCCAAGTGGTTTGTCGGCTCGTCCAAAAGCACAACGTCCGGATCGCCAAAGAGCGCCTGCGCTAAGAGAACCTTTACCTTATCATTGCCGCCGAGGTCTGCCATCTGCATATAATGCAGCTCCTCGCCGACTCCAAGCCCCTGCAAAAGCTTCGACGCATCCGACTCAGCCTCCCAGCCGTTCATCTCTGCAAACTCCGCCTCAAGCTCCGCCGCCCTCATGCCGTCCTCATCCGAAAAATCCGGCTTCTCATAAAGGGCGTCTTTCTCTTTCATTATATCGTAGAGATGCTTATTCCCCATTATCACCGTGTCCATGACGGAAAACTCATCATAGGCGAAGTGATCCTGCTTTAAGACCGACATACGGCAGTCGCCGGGCATTGACACCTCTCCCGATGTCGGCTCAAGCTCGCCTGAGAGTATCCGCAAAAACGTTGACTTGCCCGCACCGTTGGCTCCTATTACGCCGTAGCAGTTGCCCGGCGTGAATTTCAGGTTTACTCCTGAGAATAGGTTCTGCCCGCTGAAATTCAGCGAAAGCTCGGTTACTGTTATCATAACTTTCCTCCGAATCTGTTTTTTTATCCTATATAGTATACTATATCTGCTCCCTGTTTGCAAGGAGTATTGTGAAAAAATAACCTCTTCTTCAGAAAAAACTTGTCAGATTTTTTAAAAAATGTATTGACACGGTGTCAGAATAATGGTATAATCAAGGTGTACTGACACAGTGTCAGAATAATATGCGCATATTACGAACGAAAGAAGGAGAAAAAATGCCCAAGGGTTCAAAGGAGCTTACCGACGCAAGACGGGATGAGATACTCTCAGCCTGTCTCATGCTTTACAAGACGAAGAGCTTTAAGGAGATAACAATCAAAGATATAGGGAGCGTCACCAGCTTTACCCGCACTTCCATATACAACTACTTCCACACGAAGGAGGAGATATTTTTAGGACTTTTCAAGAGGGAGTACGAGCAGTGGAGAGAGGATCTTGTAGGGATACTGGCGGAGGAGGAGCTTTCGGCAGCGGATTTTTGCGACCGATTGGCAAAATCCCTGCAAAAGCGGCAGCTTATGCTTAAGCTGATGTCTACAAACCTCTACGATATGGAGGAAAACTGCCGCCCGGAAAGGCTAAAGGATTTCAAGGGCGAATACGGCAGATGCCTTGTATCTCTTGAGGACTGTCTTATAAAGTTCTTCCCGAAGATGGACAAGGAGGAGAGGGATGGGTTTATATACTCCCTGCTGCCGTTTATGTTCGGCATATATCCCTATACCTGCATTACCGACAAGCAGAAAGAGGCGATGGACGAGGCGGGAGTATGCTATAAAATAAGCGCCGTATACGACCTTGTCTACAACTGCACAATCCGTCTTTTGCTCGGAGGCCAAAGCCTTCTGCAAAAGGAGTAAAACTGACAAATCAGGAGGAGATTTAAGATGAAAAAAGCGATAGTCACATATTTTTCATGCAGCGGGGCGACATGGAAGCTGGCGCATACGCTGGCAGATGCTATAGGGGCGGATATTTTCGAGATAACGCCAAAAGAGCCGTACACCGCCGCTGATTTGAACTGGAACGACAGAAATTCCCGCAGCAGCAGGGAGATGAAAGACAAGACCTCACGGCCGGAGATAGAAAACAGCGTTGATGTATCCGAATATGATACGGTGTTTGTGGGATACCCGATATGGTGGGGAGTTGCCCCGACTATAGTTAATAC
>DBQZ01000041.1:6059-6519 GCA_002305435.1 Clostridiales bacterium UBA1381 | reverse complement strand
GAGGATAACGCCGTAACCGTCCGTGACCGTGACACAATGACTCAGGAAAGGGTAAAAATTTCCGAGCTTGCCGACTTCATAGGCTCAAAGCTGGAATTTTAATTGATTTAAGGGAGAAGTGACAATGAAAAGAAAAATTGCTATCGCCGCATGCGCAGCAGCCGTACTCGTAATTGCAGCCGGGCTTTTGTACATTTTTATGCGTCCCGCCGGACTTGAGCTTCAGCAGCAGACGGAACATTTCAACGTTTACTGCACCAAGGACGATACGCAGTCGGCAGAGGCCGCAGCTGAGATACTTGAGGGAAACTACGGTAAAATAACCTCTGATCTTGGAGCGGAACCGTCCGAAAAATGCCGTCTTATGGTATATCCGGACATTGACGCTTTCCACAAGGCGGTAGGCTCTCCGGACGCCCCCGACTGGTTTGTCGGTACAGCCGACGGCTATGAGCTGCAT
>DBQZ01000041.1:0-5966 GCA_002305435.1 Clostridiales bacterium UBA1381 | reverse complement strand
TACAGCAGGCGCTTATAAATGATACCTTCCCAACGCTTGAAGAGCTTAGCTCACTAAGCCCCAACGACGGCCTGTATCAGTTCGGCTATGCCCTTGTTGACTACATCACCGACACCTACGGCTTTTCCAAGGTGACCGAATTTATCCGCAACCCCTCGGTTGAGGAAGTGTTCGGCATGAGCAGTGATGATTTCAGCCGGGCATGGCGCCAATCATATAATATTTAAGCGAAAATTCCAAAAAGGAGCGGTTATGGACTTAACATCACCAAAAACTGTACGCCAGCTATGCAGCCGGTTTGATTTCACCTTCAAAAAAGGGCTCGGGCAAAACTTCCTGACATCACAGTCAATAATAGACACGATAGCAAAAGCCGCCTGCCCTGATGGTGAAAACGTAATTGAAATAGGCCCCGGCTTCGGCGTGCTTACAGACGCTCTTTGCCGCCGTGCAAAAAAGGTCGTTTCGGTCGAAATTGACGAAAGGCTTCTGCCCGTACTCCAATATACACTTGCAGAACACGATAACGTAAAGATAATAAACGAGGATGTTATGAAAGCCGACCTCGCAAAGCTCATCGCCGACAACTTCGCCGATGAGCCGGTCAGCGCTGCGGCAAACCTGCCGTATTATATCACCACTCCTGTAATTGCAAAGCTGCTCGAATCACGGCTGCCTTTCCGGCATATTGTCGTCATGGTGCAAAAGGAAGTCGCCCAGCGGCTCTCCGCAGCCCCCGGCAGCAAGGATTACGGAGCTGTTTCGGTAATGTGCCAGTACTACTCCCGGCCACAGATAATCGCAAAGGTACCTGCCGGCCTGTTCGTACCGCCGCCAAAGGTGGATTCAGCGGTATTGTCAATGACGCCGTTTTCACAGCCGCCTGTTGCTGTACGCTCGGAAAAGCTGTTTTTCCGCACAGTAAAGGCAGCCTTCTCCCAAAGGCGCAAGACGCTTGCAAACTGCATAAGCTCCGGCTTTGCAATATCAAAGGCCGATGCGTCCGCCATCCTTGAAAACGCCGGCATTGTCCCTTCACGGCGAGGCGAAACGCTTTCGCTTGAGGAATTTGCCCGCATAGCCGATTCCGTCCTTTCATTTACCGGAGGTGAAAATAATGAATGATTTTGAAGCAAGCGCTGAGCTATGTGCAAGGCTGGACGCCATGCGTTCTAAACGCAGAATGAGTACGGAGGAATTATCCAATCTCTCCGGCATAAGCCCCGAACGTCTTGCAAAGCTTTACGCAGGCGAGGAAATTATAACATTGGAGGAATACACAGCGCTCTGTTCTGCCCTTGAGATTTCAACCGACACTTTTCTCTGCGAGCCGACAAGTGATCCTCAAAGCATAGAAAGCGTATGCGCTTTGTCCTCCGGAGAAAAAGAACTTCTTAAAAAACTGCGTTCGGAAATGAATTTATAAAAATCCGCATAATTAAACACCGCCTGTATACCGCAAAACCGCATTTTGCTTTTGCAGTATACAGACGGTGTATTTTTATCCGCCAACCCGGAATTTACTTCGTCCCGAAAAACTCCGCTGCATAGTTTACCGACGCTAAAGCGTCCTTGCAGTAGGCGTCCGCACCTATCATTTCAGCGTATTCCTCGTTCATGACCGCTCCGCCTGCCCAGACCTTTACGTCAAGCCCCGCCTTGCGGATGGCTTTTATCGTCTCCTCCATGCTTACAACGGTCGTTGTCATAAGCGCCGACAGGCCGCAAAGGTGTATATTCTCTTCCTTAAGCGTCTTAACCACCAGCTCCGGCGGCACATCCTTGCCAAGGTCTGTAACCTCGTAGCCGTAATTTTCAAGCAGGACTTTGACAATGTTCTTGCCTATATCGTGAATATCNNGAGGATTCTATCTTTTCCTTAACAGCCGCAAACGACTGCTTGACAGTTTCTGCGCTCATCATAAGCTGCGGCAGGAACATACGCCCTTTCTCAAACTCCGCCCCGACAAAATCAAGCGCCGGAACTATTACGCTGTTTATAACGTCTAACGGCTCCATCCCCTCAAGAACCGCTTTCGTCTTTTCATACGATTCATCCTTAAGCCCTTTTATTATCAGCTCGTAAAGGCCGTTTGCTTCCTTATTCCCGCAGTCGAACACGGATGCTTGCTGAACTGCTGCCGTTTCTTGGGAAGCCACAGCCGCCTTTGTGCCCTGATAGCAGCCGATATAGGCAGCGCAGTTTTCGTCAAAGCCGGCAAGAGCCATATAGGAACGGTAGGTATCCATCATCGTCTGCGCACACGGGTTTATAATGCAGCAGTCAAGCCCCGCATTAAGCGCTGCGGCAAAAAATACGCTGTTTACCAGCTCCCGCCTCGGAAGCCCGAATGAGATATTCGACACGCCAAGCACCGTTTTTACGCCGAGCCCCTCTTTTATCATCTTCAGAGCCTTTAGCGTTTCAGCCGATTCTCTCTGCTGCGCCGATATGGTAAGCGTCAAAGCGTCTATCACAATATCACGCCGTTTTATCCCATATTCGGCTGCCGTGTTTACTATCTTCTCCGCTATCTTATACCGCCCCTCAGCAGTCGGCGGTATTCCCTCCTCGTCAAGGGCAAGTCCCACGACCACGCCGCCGTACTTTTTCACAAGCGGGAACACGGCCTCCATTGATTCCCTCTTGCCGTTTACGGAGTTTATCATCGGCTTGCCGTTATATATCCTGAGCGCACGCTCCAACACCGCCGGTTCAGAGCTATCTATCTGAAGCGGCAGGTTTACGGTTGAGGAAATAGCCCTGACAGCCTCCTCCATCATATCAGCCTCGTTTATCTCCGGCAATCCTACGTTTACATCAAGAATATGCGCCCCCGCCTCTTCCTGGGCAATGGCTTCGTTTAGGATATAGCTCATGTTGCCGGCTCTTAAGGCTTCCTTGAATTTCTTTTTGCCTGTGGGATTTATGCGTTCGCCGATTATCACCGACCCCTCGCCGAGCGTTACCGCCCGTGAATACGAGGTCACAACCGTATGCTCCTTTTCGGTAACAACCGGAGTATATCCCCCGCAGCGGCGAACCGTTTCAGCTATATGCTCAGGCGTAGTCCCGCAGCAGCCGCCAAGGACGCTCACTCCGAGCTTTGCAAACTCCTCCATCAGAGCGCCGAACTGCTCCGGTTCCACATCATAGACAGTCTTGCCGTCACGTATTTTCGGCAGACCGGCGTTAGGCTGTATAAGTATCGGCACAGACGCAGCCGCACAGAGCTTTCCTGCCATCTGCAGTATCTGCTCAGGCCCCAGGCCGCAGTTTATACCGATACAGTCCACGCCCAAACCCTCAAGCATGGCTGCCATTATCTCCACCGTCGCTCCGGTAAGCGTTTTGTGGGTGGTATCAAACGTCATTGTACAGAATACCGGCAGGGATGTGTTCTCCTTAACCGCCAGCACAGCCGCCTTTGCCTCAAGCGTGTCGGACATCGTTTCTATCACCGCAATATCCGCCCCGGCTTTTTCGCCGAGCACGGCAGTACGCTTAAATTCCTCATAAGCCGCCTCGAACGAAAAATCCCCGAGCGGCTCTAAAAGCTTCCCCGACGGCCCAATGTCAAGGGCTACATACCGCCTTTTTCCGCCGACATTTCCTATGGCCTCCCTCGCAAGGCGGGCTGCCGCAAAAATGGCCTCCTCCAAATCGTACTTGCCGGCTGCCTTTATCCCCAAAGCGCCAAAAGTATTCATCGTGATTATATCGGCTCCCGCCTGCAAATACTCCTCATGGATGCGTCTTACGGTATCGCCCCGCTCAATGTTCAGCCGTTCCGGGATTTCGCCGCCTGCCATGCCGTATTTTTGCAGCATAGTGCCGAAACCGCCGTCGAAAAATAATATCTTCTTACCAAGCTCGTTTATCCTCATTTTTTACCTCTTTAGAATAGATAATTTATAACGCCGACTATCTTCTCAGCCACATCGGGCTTGTTCATCGTATATATATGTACACCTCTTACATCGTTTGACAGAAGGTCTATTATCTGATCTACCGCATACGCTATGCCCGCCTGCTTCAGCGCCTCCGGCGAATCCTGATACTTTCCTATCATCCGTGTAAACTTTGCCGGCATTGACGCACCTCCGGAAAGGATGCACATCTTCTCTATCTGACCCGCATTTGTAAGCGGCATTATACCTGTCGTAATCGGGATCGTCACCCCTTTTTGCACCGCCTTATTGCGGAAATTGTAGAAGGCCTCGTTATCAAAGAACATCTGCGTCACGAGAAAATCCGCCCCGCAGTCCTGCTTTATCTTTAAATGCTCAATATCGTTTGCCAGATTGTCGCAGTCGGGATGACATTCGGGATAGCACGCCGCTCCGACGCAGAAATCGCCCGTTTTCTTTATATCCTCAATCAGCTCGGACGCATAGCGGTATTCATTCGGCGGCACGAATCCCTCTATATTCGGATAATCGCCCCGCAGTGCGAGGATGTTTTCAACACCACATTCCTTTAGCTTTTCCACCTGAGTCTGCACCTCGTTTTTTGTCGAGCTTATGCAGGTCAGATGCGCCAATGCCGGAACTCCGGATTTTTGTATCTCCTCAGCCACTTCTACTGTCGTCTTTGAGGTGGAACCTCCGGCTCCGTACGTAACGCTCATATAATCCACCGGCAGCTTTGAAAGCTCCTGTACCGTTTTTCTCACCGATTCAAATCCGGCTTCCCTCTTGGGCGGGAATACCTCAAACGAGAGTACCGGCCGTTTATTTTCAAAAATATCTCTTATCTTCATTTTTTCGCCTCCGGTCTTATGTATTTACTATATCATACCACGATTCCACCGTCTTTGCAAGCAGTTTTTAAAAAAGAACAGCTGTGTCGGTACAAACGCCGACACAGCTGCGGTTTTTAAACATATATCTTATTCGCTAAAAACTTCTATAGCTTCATCAAGCGGAGCCATCCTTGCAAGATCCGACCAGAGATATACGACTGCCGAGGATACCGTCTCTCTGTCATCTCCGTAGAAGGTTGCATTAACGCTTCCTCCGGCAGCTACGTTCAGCCCGCTCTTTGAGTCTATTTCAACAAGCTCGCCCTTATCATTGTAGAAAGCTATTATAACGGTTACGGTATCGTCGGTATCGCCGCTGTTTGTAACCGCTACGTCCACCTGCCCGTCAAGCAAACCGTCCTCTGTGAGATAGAGATCTGAGTCTGCAACCGCTGTAAAGTCCTCTCTGTCGGGGATGGTCTTGTCAACCGGAATTCTTCCCTGATAGGAATTACCTCTTATGCGGGTCGCATGCTCTGCCACCCAGCCGTCATGCTCTACCGTTATGTTGTAAACACCGGTGGGTACAAGCATATTAACGGTACCGTCAGAGCCTGTGTAGCCGACAATTCCGCCGAACGATACCTTTGCTCCCTCAAGAAGGTTGCCTTCGTTATCAATTGCGGTAATCGTTGCGTTTGATACGGCAATTTCCCTCGTTGCAAGCTGCAGGTTGTCTATGCTGATATAGCTTGAGCTTTGACCGTTGCCCGGCATAGTCCCAAGAACGATAAACGATATTTTTTCCGGAACCGTGTAAACACCGCTTGATACCTCTTCAACGCTTATAGCCTCGCCGTCAAGATCTCTCAATATCTGGTACGCCTTTCCGTTCTGGACAACTACCGTGTAATTATACCATTCGCCGTAATTGATGCCGAGTCCTTCCTTCGTAAGAGTTGCAATACCGGTTGTTACCTCGCTGCCCTCGTCCCCGTTAAGCTCCAAGCTGCTGTCGGAAATTACCGCCTGAATACCGCAGCCAGCTATCGAGGGCTCGTCTATCTTCACATCGAACGAGAGCGAATATACGGTGTCGGTCGCAAATTCCGGCGCATTGTTAAGCTCGATACGGGCATAGCGATTTCCATTTGAGAACCGTCCTGCCGCTGCCGAAAGTATCCCGTTTTCGCCGTCTTTGCCGAATATTAAGGCTGTACG
>DBQZ01000049.1:11499-14804 GCA_002305435.1 Clostridiales bacterium UBA1381 | reverse complement strand
AGCATGGTCGTTATGGCTCACAACCATCCCGGCGGTAATCCCCTCCCCTCAACTGAAGATATAAATGCCACCCGTATAATCGAGCTGGGGCTAAACAGCATAGAGGTAATACTGTGGGATCATCTTATCGTCGCAAGAGGCACTTTTTTAAGTCTTGTCAGCGATGTTGGCTATAAGCGTATGTACGGCTGATGCCGCAGCTGCAATAAAAAAACGCTGCCGTTTTGAAGCAGCGTTTTTTATTGTAATCTTACAGCTTATAAAGCGTATATCCGCCGCTGTTATAGACGGTCTCTAAACCGCTGAAAGCATCCTCATTTATTGTATAGTCGCTTCTCTCATATGCACTTACGAGTACATAATCTGCTCCTATTTCCTCCGCCCTCTGACGCAGCTGCTGTGTGCTGCTGCTTTCATAAAGAGCCTCGAGCTTATCCTCACGCAGCTGTATATCCTCATTAAGCCCGTGGAAATACACATAAAGACTCGCACCAAGATATATGTTCCTGCCCGCAAGTACAGCAGTCGGATTTAAGTGGTTTGTGGCCGTTACAAACAAGGCGTCAGGCTCCGTATTTTCCTTTACGAAATCGGCAAACTCTATCCCCTCTTTTGAGAACGTTTCATATTCCCCGCCGGAATAATACTCCCTGCCTATCGTAAGTGCTCCCGAAAACACTCCCATAAATACTACCACTGCCGCAAAATACCCTCTCCATTTTACGCCTTTGAGCTTTTCGTAAAGCTGTACCAAAAGCTCAGATACCGTTATCAGCACTATCATGTACACTATGAAGAACAGCTTATTGTTATCATAAGCATTCGGCTGGAAGAGTATCAGCTCCGCTATAACAAACAGCAGTATTCCTCCTGCAAACAGCTTTTTGTTGTCACGTGAGGTGTTTACAAAAGCAGGTATAGCAAAAATCGCCGCTATTCCCCAGTTTTTCAGCCAAAACCATACGTATGGATCATTCTCGTTTACCCAGTTGAACGAGAACCGCAAAAAGCCCTCGCCGCCTGTCTGGTTAAACGTCCAGATGAACAGCTGCGGCAGCGCCAAAACAGCCGCAATACCCGCATATAAAAGCCAGTTTATAAGTACCTCCCTGCGCTCAGCCGCCTTTGCTTCTATAAGCGTCCATACCATCATAACAGCCGATATAACCGCCAGAGCAAGGAACGAATGTGTATGTATCATAACCATACATCCCGCCGTTATGCCAAGCAGTATAAACATCGGACGGCTGTTTTTCTTAGCCGCAAAAACAAGCCTCTCCAGCGCAAAAAGCGCTATCGCCCAGCCTGCCATCGTCGTACGCTGCGGCACTATCATATCGCAGATGGGATTTGCCCAGCGGATATTCATCTCGTTATAATTTGTCGGCGTATGGTAATAGTCGGTGAATATCTTCGTGAAATTGCCCGGCTCTGCCTTTGCTCCCTCAAGGAAGTATGAAAAGCCGAAACCGCCGCCGATAAAGAACAGGTATGAAGCAAGCACCGCCGCCGATTTTCTTCCTGTCATGCGCACTGCAAGATTATAAAATCCCCACACTATCATCAGCGCAAAAACGTAGCTCGGTGCGAGTATAGCCGCTCTTAATCCTCCGCCGAAAAGGTAGATGCTCGATGAAAGCGAATCTATCAAAAACGGATAGCAAAGCTTGACACCGTCAAGGATGTTGTAATTCGGCGGGAATTCTCCCTGTTCGGCAATGCTCGTAATAAATCCCATGTGCATTGCCAAATCGCCGTATGTACTCTGACCTGACGCAATACCGCCGTCTGCGGTCGGGGTCATTATGTGGTTTGTCAACAGAACCCATATTATGAGCGTTATCGGCAGTATCACAAAAATCATTATCTTATGGTCGATACTGCCGGTGATTTCCAAACGGCTTTTATCGCCGAAAAACAGCTTCTCATAAACCGCACCCGCACGTGCAGACCCCGTTTTTTTTCGGCGCACCATAAGCACGATATACGGGACTATTGACGCTATTATAAGCAGTATGTGGCTCAGATAGGAAAAGCCGCCGATAAATGCAAACGGTATTATGCCCGACATAAGTATCAGGTTTCCCAGAACAAGCCCGGCGTATATCCTATAGTAAAGGTCTTTTTTTGAGAATATATAATCGGAATACAAAAATCCGACTACTAAAAAATAAACATAAAGAACTATACCCATTATTCCCCTCCGTCACTGAGCAAGAGCTTCTTCAATAATGCTCTCAAGCGAAGCCTTGTCACGGCAGCTCATCGCAAGTTTGCCGGTACTCATGAGCACAGCCGGTGTCGCCCCCTCCAGAAACGGCATATTGGAAACAATCTCCTGTGATTCTTCGCTGTCCACATCCTTAAGATCAAATACGACCGTATCGCCGTACTGGGCTTTAAGCTCCTCTACAGCAGCCATTGTCTGCTCATGCTCCTCATCGTTTACAGAGTAAAACAGCGTCATCGTAACCCTCGTGTTATCGTTAGGGTCTGCCGTTACCGCTGCACCCGCCTCAGCTGTGCTGCCCTCACCGGAGGTGTTTTCACCGCCGTTTCCTGAGCCTATTGCAACTGCCGCTATTATCACTATGATAACCGCTATTACCGCAATTACCGCAGCGATTACTTTTTTATTCTTCATTCCCGCACGCTCCTTCCAGCTGTGTTTTTAGTGTTTCCAGCGCTCTTTGCGCCGTTTTTTGGTACCGCTCCTGCTTTTTACGTATTCTTTCGCCGAGCGGCTCTATGATTCCAAAATTTGCGTTCATCGGCTGTATCCGCTCATGGGTTTTTGACGATATATAAAGCGGCAGCGCACCGATACACGTTTTTGCTGACGGCTCAAACATTTTCCCGCCCTTGATAAGCTGCGCCATATTATATCCTGCCAATATCCCCGAGGATGCTGATTCAACGTATCCCTCAACACCGGTTACCTGTCCGGCAAAGAATACCTTCGGGTATTTTTCCGTCTGATAAAAGCGGTTTAACACCTTCGGCGCATTTATATATGTGTTTCTGTGCATTACTCCGTAACGCACAAACTCCGCATTTTCAAGCCCCGGTATCATTGAAAATACCCTCTTCTGTTCGCCCCATTTAAGGTTTGTCTGAAATCCCACAAGATTATAGAGCGTCCCTGCCATATTATCCTGTCGCAGCTGTACGACCGCATAGCTGTCGTCCCTGCCGGTTAGCGGATTTACAAGCCCCACAGGCTTTAGCGGGCCGAAAAGCAGCGTCTGCTCGCCTCGTCCAGCCATAACCTCAACCGGCATACAGCCCTCGAACACCTGTGCATT
>DBQZ01000049.1:0-11436 GCA_002305435.1 Clostridiales bacterium UBA1381 | reverse complement strand
ACCTTGGATTTATCTATGCTCTCCTCCGTCACAACGGGGGCTGCCGCATCGTAAAAATACAAGCTCTCCCCGCCGGCGATACGCTCTATCTCTTTCGACAGAGCCTCCGACGTAAGCGGGCCAGTCGCAACTATCGTGTATTCATCTGTATCGATTTTATCCGCCTCTTCACGCACCACCGTTATAAGCGGGTTCTCCTCTATCTTCTCTGTTATATATTGCGAGAAAATATCCCTGTCCACCGCCAATGCTCCTCCTGCCGGCACACGTGCTTTGTCGGCGGCCTCCATCATAAGCGAGCCGAACAGCCGCATCTCCTCCTTTAAAAGGCCGCAGGCGTTCGTTATCTGCTCAGCCTTGAGGGAATTCGAGCATACAAGCTCTGCAAGCATTGTACTCGAATGTGCCGGAGAAAACTTCTGCGGCTTCATTTCGTAGAGGACGGTTTCTATGCCGGCCTTTGCCAGCTGATACGAGGCCTCGCACCCGGCAAGACCTCCTCCTATGACTTTTGCCCTCATTTAGCTTCCTCCCTCTTATAGCCGCAGCCTTCGGTATTGCAGAATATGCGTTCCGAATTACGGCCGCTGCGCTTTAAGAGCAGGCCGCCGCATTTAGGACAGCGCTCATCCTTCACCGGCTGATCCCATGCCATGAAATCGCATTTGGGCAGGTTCTCGCAGGCGTAATACGTCTTTCCCTTGCGGGAACGTTTTCTCAATATCTCACCGCCGCATTTGGGGCACTTCACCCCAGTTTCGTCACGAATGGATTTTGTATTGCGACATTCCGGATACCCGGGGCAGGCGAGGAATTTGCCGAACTTCGACAGCTTGTAAACCATGCGACGCCCGCATTTTTCGCAGATAACGTCCGATTCCTCATCCTTTATCTGTATCTTCTCAATGTTCACCTTGGCGTTTTCAAGCTCCTCCTCAAACGGCGGATAAAACTCGCTCAATACGCCGTCCCAGCTGCGTCTGCCGTCCTCGACCTCGTCAAGCTCCTCCTCCATGCCGGCTGTGAACTCAACATCGACAATATTCGGGAAATTCTTCTTCATTATATCTGTCGTTATCATTCCAAGCTCCGTCGGTATAAGCTGGCGCTTGTTCCTTACCACGTATCCTCTTGATATTATCGTTGTTATAGTGGGCGCATACGTTGACGGGCGGCCTATGCCGTTTTCCTCAAGCTCCTTTACAAGCGACGCTTCCGAAAAACGGGGAGGCGGCTGTGTGAAATGCTGCGAGGGGGTTATATCCTTTAGCCCTACCTCCTGTCCCTCTTTCAAGGGCGGTATCATCTTCTGCTTTTTCTTTTCTGAAGCTTCCTCATAAACAGCCGTAAAACCGTTAAACTTTACAGCCGAACCGGCGGAGCGGAAAATATGCCCCGCTGCTTCTATTGCTGCGCTCACCGTATCAAGTACAGCTGCCGACATCTGGCTTGCGATAAATCTCTCCCATATCAGGGTATAGAGCTTATACTGTTCATTTGTCAGCTTATCCTTTATCTGGGAGGGTTTAAGCGCAGGCTCCGTCGGACGTATTGCCTCATGCGCATCCTGAGCGCTTTTTTTCGTTTTGAACTGCTTCGGCTCGGAGTATTCCTTACCGAACGTATTGACGATATAATCAACAGCCGCCGCTTGAGCATCATCGGCTATTCTCAGAGAGTCGGTTCTCATATACGTTATAAGACCGATAGTCCCAAGCTTGCCGCCGAGGTTTACGCCCTCATAGAGCGACTGTGCGACCTGCATCGTCTTAGCTGTAGCAAAGCCGAATTTTCGTGAAGCATCCTGCTGAAGCGTACTTGTCGTAAACGGGGGCGGCGGATTTTTTCTAAGCTCCCGCTGTTTTACGCTTTTTACCGTAAAGACCGCATTTTCAACATCCCTTAATATCTTTTCCGCCTCCTCTTTCGTATCGAGGGGCTTTTCCTCATTTCCATCGCCGTAATATTTGGCCTCGAACGCTTTCTTGCCGTCGAGCAAAACAGCTTCAACCGTCCAATACTCACGGGGAGTGAAATTTTCTATCTCCTCTTCCCTGTCGCATATGAGCCTTGTTGCAACCGACTGCACTCTTCCGGCGCTCAATCCCTTTTTAACCTTATCCCACAAAAGCGGGCTTATCTGATACCCGACTATCCTGTCAAGCACCCGCCTTGCCTGCTGGGCATCGACTAAATTCATGTCGATTGTGCGGGGTTCTTTCATCGCATTCTTAACGGCCGACTTTGTTATCTCGTTAAACGTCACCCGGCATTTCGACTGCGGGTCTATCTTTAAGGCACGTGCTAAATGCCAGCTTATAGCCTCTCCCTCACGGTCAGGGTCTGTTGCAAGATATACCGCAGATGCTTTTGCCGCCGCTTTTTTCAGCTCGCTCAAAAGCTCGCCCTTACCGCGTATCGTTATATAGCGGGGCTTAAAGCCGTCCTCAATATCAACGCCGAGCTGGCTTTTGGGAAGGTCGATAACGTGACCCATTGAAGCCATAACATTATAGTCAGAACCGAGGTATTTTTTTATAGTTCCCGCCTTAGCCGGAGACTCCACTATCAGGAGTTTTTGCTTCTTAGCGGTAGTTTTTGCTGATGATTTCTTTTTTGCTGAAGCAGTTTTCTTCGCTGAAGCTGCTGTTTTATTTACTGCCATTACTGTTCCTTTCCTTTGCTCAATATATAATTATTCCCGGATACACGTTCTATCGCACCGTACATTTCAAGCATTACAAGCTTTTGCTGTACCTCCGAAGCTGCGGCATCCAAAAGACGTATGATTTCATCGCCGTTTTTCTCTCCGTCCTTTAAAAGCTCCATTATTTTAAGCTCTGTCTCATCATCCGTTTTATATGCACTTTCATCCGACGTTTCCTTAGGCTCCACGGCATTTTCATCATTGGCGGAGATTTTGTTGTATTCTTTATTAAGCCGTTTGGCTCTGTCATTCTTTTGTACAGCCGTTGACAGCCTGCCATCATAGGAAAACTCCTCGAGTATATCCTCCGCATTCCGGACGAGCTTTGCTCCCTGCTGGATAAGCAGATTCGTACCCTCCTGCTGCGGCACGAATATATCGCCCGGCACGGCGAATACCTCCTTGTTGCTCTCTATCGCAAGTCTTGCCGTTATCAGCGCTCCGCTTTTTCTCGGCGCTTCAACAACGACCACTCCACGTGAAATCCCGCTCATTATGCGGTTTCGCAGAGGAAATCGCCAATTATCCGGCCTTGTTCCCGGCTTATATTCGGAGATCACCGTGCCGGTTCTTATTATCCTTTGCATAAGATCTCCCATTTCGGACGGATATACCACATCAACGCCATTACCCAAAATGGCTATCGTACGCCCGCCGGCATCAAGGGTGGCACGGGCTGCAATCGAGTCAATACCTCTTGCCATGCCGCTGACGACAGTCACTCCGTGCTGTACAAGCCCCTTACATATCTCCTCGGTTGCACGCTCACCGTAATTTGAACAATGCCTCGTACCCACAACTGCGATATTCATTAGCTTATCCCATATAGGCCGCAAACCTCTGGCATACAGTATGCAGGGAGGTTTGTCGATATGACGCAGCATATACGGGTAATCCTTGTCTGTATAAAAGATTATCTCGCCCTTAAGCGTTATCATTTTTTCCACAACGCCCTGAGCTACGATTGTATTTTTGTCTAAAAGCTCTCTTTTATCCTTATCAGTCAAAAAATCCAGCCCGCTGTAGCTTTTTGATTCGTATATACGATCTATCCGCTTAAATACCTTTAATAACAGCATCAGCTTTTCTGCCGTTATAAATTTCTTTTCCGCAAGCCACACCTTATATATTTTTTCTGTATATGCGTCTATACCTTCCATTTTCATCTCCCCTATCATAATTCTCCTGAAACATTCTCTCTTTTCCTGTACGCCTCGTACAACAAAAGCGCCCCGGCAACGGCCGCATTTAACGATTCAGCCCTGCCGGCTATCGGGATTTTCACCGGCTTTGAAATCGACAGAACCTCCTCAGACACACCGTTTGCTTCGTTCCCTACAACTATCACCGTTGAGCGGGCGTAATCGCCGCTGCGGTAGTCTGAAGCTTTGTCCGTCAAAGCTCCGGCATATATATTAAACCCGTTTTCTTTGCAGCGCACAAGAAAATCCCCGCCGTCCTCGGCCGCCGCTATATGAAACAGCGAACCCATGCAAGCGCGGACTGTTTTCGGGCTGTAAATGTCGGCGCAGCCGGGCGACAATACCACTCCATCCGCCCCGGCAGCATCGGCAGTACGTATGAGTGTACCCAGATTCCCCGGGTCGCTGACACCGTCGCAGTAAAGATAAAGTCCCCCCTCTTTCGGGGTTATTGATATTTTCGGTATGCGTACAGCAGCCAATATCCCCTGAGGCGATACGGTGTCGGAGAGTTTATCAAAAAGCCCACGGCTTAGCCTGTATATCGGGCAAGACGGCATTTCTCCTGTAAAATCCTCATCTACAGCAGCCAAAACAAACTCACAGCCTGCCGCTTCAGCGTCCCTGACCGATTTTATTCCCTCGACTAAAAACGCCCCTGCTTTTTTTCGACCTTTCTTATCCGTCAAACTTTTTATAAATTTAAACGTTTTATTGGCTGCCGATGTTATCTCCACTTTTTCTCTCTCCCAAAACCGTATTTTTCTTCTATTATATATGTATTTTCTGCGTTTGTCAATCTCAAAATAAAATTATGCTCAATGACCCCTTACAAAAACGGCTGCCGTCTAAAAAATCTCACGCATAAGAATGCCGCCTACACATTGCTTGCTGCAATATATAGGCGGTACATTCTGCGGGAGCGCCATGCTTACAGCATGACCATCCCATTATTTATTTCATGGAAGCAACAATCTTTTTCCACTTCTCATAAGCCTCATCCCAGGCTGCGTTATCCTCAGGCTGGTATTCTGCTATGTCGAAAGAATCCCTTACAACACGGCGGCCTTCGTTCAAGTCCTTTATCGCACCCATAGCCATCGCCTGCACAAGTACGTTTCCGATACTTGTCGCCTCAACAGGGCCTGCATTTACGACACGCTTTGTGGCGTTGGCGGTGAACTGGCATATCATCTTATCCTTGATACCGCCGCCGACGATATTTACTACATTGTACTTGTTGCCTGTAACCTTTTCCATTCCCTCTATAGTATAGCGGTATCTGAAACCAAGGCTCTGAGCTATGCAGCGTACAATCTCACCCTTCGTCTGGGGAACTTTCTGACCCGATTTTTCGCAGTACTCACGTATACGGCGTGGCATATTGCCGGGAGTCTGGAACGCCGGATAGTCGGGATCTATCATGCTTGCAAAAGGCTCAGCTTCCCTTGCCTGCTGCTCAAGCTCATCAAAGCTTAAAAGCTCGCCCTCACGATCCCACTGTCTTCTCGATTCCTGGATAAGCCACAGACCCATGATATTCTTAAGAAAACGTATCGTCTTATTCACGCCGCCCTCGTTTGTGAAGTTGTATTCCAGAGCAGCATCCGACAGGTTTGGCTTGTCAAGCTCCACGCCCATAAGGCTCCATGTTCCGCTTGATATGTAGATGAAATCCTTCTTGTCAACAACCGGAACAGATGCAACGGCAGAACCCGTATCGTGCGAGGCTACAGCTATAACCGGCACTTCTGCAATACCAAGCTCTTCTGCAAGCTCCGGCTTTAGTGTACCCACGGTTTCTCCCGGATAAATCACATCGGTCAGAATATCTGTGGGGATGTCAAGCTTCTTCAGCATATCATAGCACCACTCGTGCTTTACAGAGTCGAACATCTGAGCCGTTGAGGCTATCGTATACTCTGTCTTTTTCACGCCTGTAAGGAAGAAGTTAAACAAATCCGGCATGAACAGGAGCGTCTTTGCATTTTTGAGCGCAGTATCCCCTGAAAGTCTGGCGGATAAAAGCTGATAAACGGTATTGAACCAGTTAAATGCTATACCGGTTTCTTTGAATATCTCCTCCTTGGGTACACGCTTAAACGCTTCCTCGTACATACCCTCTGTCCTTGTATCTCTGTAATGGTAGGGGTTGCCGATGAGCTTATCGTTCTCATCCAAAAGGCCGTAGTCAACACCCCATGTATCTATTCCGATGCAGTCAATATCCCTGTCGCCGGAATTTGCACATTTTAATATGCCCTGCTTTATCTCGTGGAACAGTCTTAATACATCCCAGTAAAGATCTCCGTTAATTGTAACAGGGTCGTTGGAAAAGCGGTGCTTTTCTTCAAGCGTTATCTTTTCGCCGTCAAATTTTGCCAGCATGGCACGTCCGCTCGAGGCGCCGAAATCAAACGCTAAAAATTTGTAGATTTTAGACATAATATCCTCTCTCCTTGCAGGTAATAATAGTATATTTTCATTATATATGATTTTTATGTTTTTGTCAATAGCGAATACGCCATTTTACTCATACATTATTTTTTAAAAACACCTTGACAAATCCCGTCACGGGTTCTATAATATACATATACCCCCATAGGTATATTGAATTTCGTCAGACGTTTTAGGAGGTCAGTATGAAGAAAATAACAGACGCTTTGGAAAAGCTATTGGAGCTTGGCGGAACTAAGCGGGAGATCGCATTCCTTGTAATATCGGGCATAGCCCTTATAATGAGCCTCAGCGGGAAACCATCGCTGCCGTTTGATGCAGCATGGATTGCGATTATCCTTTGCGGCATCCCCATAATACTGGAAGCCATAATCGGGCTTATAACCGAATTTGACATAAAGGCCGACGTTTTGGTATCGCTGGCGCTTATCGCCTCCGTATTTATCGGCGAGGATTTTGCCGCCGGCGAGGTGGCGTTTATAATGCAGCTCGGCGCACTTTTGGAAGATCTTACGGTAGCAAAAGCCAGAGCCGGCATAGAAAAGCTCGTGCAGCTCACACCTCAGACAGCACGTGTAATTTCAGGCTCAAAGGAGACCATAATCCCCGCCGACAAGGTCAGGGTGGGTGACATTCTCCGTGTTCTGCCTGGTGAAACAGTACCCGCCGACGGCGTTATCACCTCCGGGCAGACGTCGGTAAACCAGGCGGTAATGACCGGCGAGTCATTGCCTGTGGATAAATCATCAGGAGATGAAGTCGCAAGCGGCACTCTCAACCAATTCGGCGTTTTTGAAATGCGTGCAACAAAAGTCGGCGAGGACAGCTCCATCAGGCGCATGATCCGCCTTGTACAATCCGCCGATGCCGGTAAGGCGAAAATAGTCTCCACAGCCGACCGCTGGGCAACGTGGATAGTCGTTATAGCCCTGTCGGCAGCCGTTATTACGGGGCTTATCACCCGCGAGGTGATACGTGCCGTTACGATACTTGTTGTTTTCTGTCCCTGCGCCCTTGTACTTGCAACGCCTACTGCAATAATGGCAGCCATAGGAAATGCAACAAAGCACGGCTTCCTCGTCCGTGAGGGCGATGCCCTCGAAAGGCTCGCCTCCGTCAAGCGGATAGCGTTCGACAAAACCGGCACACTTACATACGGTACTCCCAAAGTCGCAGACGTTGTAAGCGTCAGCGGAAAATATACATCCGATGAGCTGTACCGCCTTACAGCCGCTGCCGAAAAGCTGTCCGAGCATCCTCTCGGAAAAGCCGTACTGCGTTCGTATAAAAGCGCAAATAAATCACCCCTGCCACAAGTCTCCGGCTTTAAGATGATACCGGGGCAAGGCGTTTTTGCCGAGGTTTCCTCACACCGTGTTCTTGCGGGAAATCTTAGGCTCATGAGCGAAAATGGGGTGGCTGTTCCCGAAAGCTGCCTTTCCTCCGCACAGGAGTACCTCGATAAGGGATGCACCGTGACATACACAAGCATAGACGGCGAACTTGGCGGTTTCACCGCACTCTCCGATACACTCCGTCCCGAAAGCGGCGATATGATACGGGAGCTTAACTCAATAAACGTTTCGCCGATGCTTTTAACAGGCGACCATAAAAACGCCGCAGAATCAATATCCCGCTCATTGGGGATAAGAGATGTTCATGCAGAATGTCTGCCAGAGGATAAGCTGCGTCTCATAAAAGAATGTCAGGAGCATGGCGAGCCGGTATGCATGATAGGCGACGGCATAAACGATGCGCCCGCTTTAAAGGCAGCTCACGTCGGCATTGCGATGGGCGGTATCGGCAGCGATATTGCCGTAGATGCCGCTGATATTGCCCTTGTTGACGATGAAGTCAGGGAGCTTCCGCACCTTCTGCTGCTTGCAAAACGCATGATGATCACAATAAAATGTAACCTCACGTTTTCTATGGGGCTGAATTTTGCCGCTATTATCCTCGCAATAACCGGAATATTAAACCCCGTGGTCGGCGCTCTTGTACACAACGCCGGTTCTGTGCTCGTAATAATCAACTCCGCCCTGCTGCTTAAATGGAAAAAGCGGCACTCGTAACGATAAGAGCATTTCTTTACAAAAAAATGCCGCCTGTATACCGTAGTTTCACGATATACAGGCGGCGCTAATTACATACTGAAGACTGCCCCGCATACTCCGGCGGCAATTATGTAAAGTATCGGATGTATATTTAATTTCTTGATATTTGTAACTACCATCAGCACTATAAACAGTACAATGGCTTTCCAGTCGATCGCTCCCCAAATTCCAGCAGATGATAGCTGTTCCTTAAATTCGGCAAGCGTGGAAAAATCAATGTTCAAAAGCGCAGGTTTAAGCATCGTTATTCCGACAGATATTATCATTCCGGTAACAGCCGGTCGGATTGTATAGAAAGCGCTTTCCACCAAGGGGCTGCTTTTGAACTTTTCCAGCACCTTTGATATAAAGACAATAACTATTACTGACGGCAGTACAAGGCCAAAGGTCGTAAATATCCCGCCGAAAATCCCGCTGGGGATGCCAAACATCAGACTTCCGACATGGTAGCCGACATATGTCGCCATGTTTACACCCATCGGTCCCGGAGTTGATTCGGAAATCGCTATCATATTTCCCAAAAGCTCCAGATCATACCACTCGGGATGGGAAAGGGCTATATCCCTCAAAAACGGAACAGTAGCCAGTCCGCCGCCTATCGCAAACAGTCCGGTCTTGAAAAATTCCCAGAAAAGCAAAAGATACGTCATCATTTCTTAGCCTCCCCCTTTCTGAGAATAAGCCCCAATACGGCAGCTGCAACAACTATCCATATCGGCGATACGAAAAACGCCAGTACGGTCGTAACTATCGCTATCGCAAGACAAACCTTGTCCACGACTGCTTTTTTCGCCATGTTTATTACGGCGTTAAATATAAGCACTGCAACCACGACACGTATTCCGCCGAAAATGTGACCTACTATCTCATATTCGAGAAAATTCTGCAAAAATCCCGCTATTATCATTATTATTACCAATGACGGGAACACCATCCCTGCCGTGGCAAATATAGCTCCCGGCAGCTTTTTCAGCTTATAGCCGATAAAGGTCGAGGTGTTGACTGCGATTATTCCCGGAGTACACTGGCCTATTGCATAATAATCCAAAAGCTCCTCGTCCGTTGCCCACTTGTACTTTTTCACTATTTCCTCCTGCAGGATTGCAAGCATAGCATAGCCGCCGCCGAAGGTGAAAAGCCCTATACGGGCAAAGGTGAAAAAGAGTTTCCACAATTGCTTCATAAGCTCCCTCCAATAATTTTAATGTTCTTCTATTATACATCAAATCCCATCCAATATCAATGATAAAATTGACAAAATTTTTACGATTTTTAACCCCAAACCATTTACAAAACCGTTTTTTTACGGTATAATAATAGCGTTCATACATCTATGCTTTGTCTGCCCGCCGGCAAAGCCATCGAAGAAACTGCGGGAAGAAAGGTTTTGATTATACATGGGAAAGCTTTTTGGAACAGACGGCATACGAGGCGTTGCAAACCGTGACCTCACAGCGGAGCTTGCATTTAACACCGGAAGAAGCGGCGCTTATGTTCTCACCAAAAATATTGAAGGCGCACGCCGTCCCCGGATACTCATCGGCAAAGATACCCGCCAATCAGGCGATATGCTCGAAGCGGCGCTTACGGCAGGGTTATGCTCGGTAGGGGCTAAGGTAATACCGCTTGGTATTGTTCCCACACCGGCTGTAGCTTATCTCACCCGCCTTTACAAGGCAGATGCCGGCGTTGTAATTTCCGCCTCCCATAACCCTTGTGAATACAACGGTATCAAATGGTTCAACAGTGAAGGCTATAAGCTGAAGGACGAAATAGAAAATGAAATAGAAAGCTATATCCTCGGCGAAAAGGAGATACCCAATCTTCCCACCCACGGCCGTGTCGGCTACGTTTCTGCCAACCATAACGCCGTTGAGGATTACGTGAATTTTGCTGTATCGACCATAGACTGCCGTCTTGACGGCATGACTATCGCCATTGACTGTGCAAACGGCGCAAGCTATCAGACAGCGTTTAAAGCTTTAAACAAGCTCGGAGCCAATGTAGAAGCTATACACAACACCCCTGACGGAGTAAATATCAACCACCGCTGCGGCTCCACCCATATGGAGAGCCTAAAGGCGTATGTAACCTCCATCGGCGCTGATGTGGGTATTGCCTTTGACGGCGACGCTGACAGGATGCTTGCGGTTGACGAAAACGGGCGCCTTATCGACGGCGACCAGATAATGGCTGTCTGCGCTTCCTATATGAAAAAGCAGGGACAGCTTGATAAAAACACCCTCGTCGCAACGGTTATGAGCAATCTTGGTCTTTTCATTGCCGGCGAGGAGCTTGGCATAAATATAACACGTACAAAGGTCGGCGACAGATACGTACTTGAAGAAATGCTCGACAAGGGTTACAAAATAGGCGGCGAACAGTCCGGGCATATAATTTTCCTCGACTATAACACGACCGGCGACGGCCTGGTAAGCGCCCTGCAATTTTTATCGGTGCTTAAAAAGACCGGCATGAAAGCCTCCGAGGCGGCTTCTATAGTAAACGTCCTGCCTCAGGTGCTATGCAACGCTGTTGTAAAACCGCAGAACAAAAACTCCTACATGGACGTTCCCGAAATAGCCGAAGCCTGCCGCAAACTGGAAGCGGAATTTGACGGCAAGGGCCGTGTCCTCATCCGCCCCTCAGGCACAGAGCCGCTCGTGCGTGTAATGATCGAGGGCGCAGATCAGCAGGATATAACGAAAAAAGCCAAAGCACTTGCGGATATGATAGAACGGATACTGGGCTGATGAGGGATATTTTAAAAGAGGGGAGCCGTATCCTTCTGGGAGAGGCACTCTCGGACGAACAAATTGAGATGCTCCGCCGTTACGGTGAGCTTTTGGTGGAGTGGAATGAGCGCATGAATCTCACCGCTATCACAGACGAGGAGGAAATCGCCGTAAAGCATTTCCTCGACAGTCTTTCTCCGCTTGCGACCGGCAAGGTGGGA
>DBQZ01000105.1:12300-16836 GCA_002305435.1 Clostridiales bacterium UBA1381 | reverse complement strand
CCCGTCTGTTTCGTGCTTGTAGGAACGGTTATAAAGCACCGCATCGAGCTTTCCGTCCTGCTCAAAGAACGTCAGCCCCTCCACCGGCGCAAGCGCCTCTACAGCAGAAAAATCATCTCCCGAAAATACTCCGGCAGCGGAAAAGCTCTTCGCATTTGAGTAAAACGACGTTACCAGCCCGTTTTCCACGCCTATCATTACAAAATCGGCGTAATCGGTGTTATACACGTACCACTCAAAGCCGTATTCACTGTTATCTATCCTCGTGGGCATACCCATGCGATCGACAAGCTCCTGTACGCTGTCGCCGGTATATACCGTGGTATCCCCGACCGTCACCGAAAGCCCCTTTGCAAACGTATCGTAAGCCGCCTCATAAAGCGACGTGCAGCCGCCGTATGTCAGCGTTTTCATCGGCTCTGTCGGCTCATAGCGGGCAATCACCCCGTACTTTATCATGAACGCATAGGCTATGCGGTTTTCATCGTATATCTCGGCATTGTCGGCGCAGTCGTTCAGGATGACGGCGGCCTCGTCGGCAGTGATGTCAAGCGTTGGATTCCAGCGCACTATCACCTTGTAGAGCATACCTATCATGTCCTGCTTAAGCATCCCCTGCTCAGAGAGCTTATAATCAACCTCTCCCAAGTTCAAAAGCCCCAGAGAAACAGCCTTTTGCATATAGCCGTTTATGTCCTCATTCTCAGCCATTCCAGCCGGGATCTCGACCTCGCTCCCGCTGAGCTTTTCATAGAGCATCACCGCCTGCACGTAGACGTTGCCCGGTTCAATTACCTCGTTCTTAAGCTCAACAGCGTTCTCCTCTGCTCTATTCTCCGTTATCTGCGGAGCGGCGTAAGCGCTTATCCCCGCTGTAGTGGAGGCTGCAACTACCGCAGCAGCAAAAATTCCCGCTGTTCTTACCGTTTTTTTATTCATACTAAAGTTTGTTCCCTCCTTCGCCCCCTTTTTAGGGAGCCGTCCGTGCGTCAAAAAATGTGCGCACTATCCTATACGCGTCTATTATACCAGATATATCAGGAAAAGTCCAGAATATTTTGTGAATTTTTTGTGTACAAATAGAACAGAAAATCTCACGTTTTTTCCCGAATACTCCTAAATTTCACTTAATGCCCCTCTCCCCGTCTTGACACGGCAGCCAAAATGCGGTACAATATAGCATGAGCAAGAACCGGAAAGGACGATATTTATGTTTGACAAATTAGAGGCCCTTGAGGAAAGGTTCCTGTTGGTATCCGAAAAAATCAGCGACCCGGCTATAATCGCCGACCAGGACGCATGGCGTGGCTACTGCAAGGAACATTCCGACCTTTCGCCCATCATAGACAAATACCGCCAGTATAAGGCCAGCAAAAAAATCATTGAGGACGATAAGGCCATGCTTGCCGACGGGCAGGACAAGGAACTTGAGGAGCTTATACGGGAGGAGCTGTCCGAAGCGGAAAAGACCGTTTCCGAGACGGCAGAGGAATTGAAAATCCTCCTTCTTCCGAAAGACCCCAATGATGAGAAAAACGTTATCATGGAAATAAGAGGCGGCACAGGCGGCGACGAAGCGGCGCTTTTTGCAGCCGACCTCTTCCGTATGTATTCAATGTACGCCGAGGAAAAACGCTGGAAAATCGACATCCTCTCCTCAAACGCTACCGACATAGGCGGGTTTAAGGAAATTTCCTTCTCCATAGAGGGACAGGGCGCATACAGCCGCTTAAAGTTTGAAAGCGGCGTCCACCGTGTCCAGCGTGTACCCTCAACCGAATCGGGCGGACGCATCCACACCTCAGCTGTAACCGTGGCGGTACTGCCGGAGGTCGAGGAGGTCGAGGTCGATATAAACCCGAACGACTTAAGAATAGACGTGTTCCGTGCAGGCGGCCCCGGCGGCCAGTGCGTAAATACGACCGACTCCGCCGTTCGTATAACCCACATACCCACAGGTATCGTCGTATCCTGCCAGGACGAAAAGTCCCAGCACAAAAACAAGGATAAGGCGATGAAAATCCTGCGCTCCCGCATCTACGACGCTATGGAAGCCGCACGCCAGAAGGAAATCGCAGACGAGAGAAAATCCCAGGTAGGTTCGGGCGACCGCAGCGAGCGTATCCGCACGTACAACTTCCCTCAGGGAAGAGTCACCGACCACCGAATTAACCTCACTCTGTACCGGCTTGAGCAAATTTTGGACGGCGACCTTGACGAGATAATAGACGCCCTCGTTACAGCCGACCAGGCGGCAAAACTTGCCGGAGCGGAAAACTGAAAACAAAAAACCGTTTCCCTTTGAAAATCCATGGGAAACGGTTTTTTAATGCGTTTTCTTAGCTTACGCCATCTTTGCCAGCTTAAGAGCAAGCTGAGATTTCTTTCTTGCAGCGTTGTTCTTGTGCAGGATGCCCTGGCTTACGCCTTTGTCGAGCTTCTTTACAGCATCGTTGAAGAGAACCTGAGCGTCCTCTCTGCTGCCTGAAACTACGGCTGCATCAAACTTCTTGATAGCTGTCTTAAGCGCTGTCTTGTGCTGCTGGTTAATGAGCGTTTTCTTCTCTATGACCTTAACGCGCTTCTTTGCCGATTTAATGTTAGGCACAGTTTTACACCTCCAAATATAGTTAATCAAAATACTACAGTATTATACCACATTCGGCTGCCAATTGCAAGAGCGGATTTGTGTTTTTTTAAATTTTATATAATTTCTATAAAAATGACCGTTTTTTCCGTGTTCTGACGGTTATTTTTGTAGGTTTTACATAGCACGAAGAAATCTTACAAATTATGTACACAAGCCGTCCGGAGGTGAAAATCCCAAAAACAGCGCTTTTTTTAATAACCGAACTCACCTGCGAGCGATTCGTCGTTATCCACCCATTCGCTGACGTTTACCACTCTGTATTCGTCGGGCGTATCACGGAACACCACCTCACGGATACCTGCGTTTATCACCATGCGCTTGCACATCGAACAACAGCAGCTGTTTGCGACAATTTCCCCGCTCTGTTTCTCCATGCCGACAAGATACATCGTGCTTCCGAGCATATCCCGTCTTGAGGCGGAGATTATCGCATTCGCCTCCGCATGGACGCTGCGGCACATCTCGTACCGCTCCCCTCTGGGGATTTTCAGCTCCTGACGGATACAGCGGCCAATATCGCTGCAATTCGCCCGTCCACGGGGAGCGCCGACGTAGCCGGTTGAGATTATCTCATCGTTCTTTACGATTATTGCCCCGTAATTGCGCCTCAGGCAAGTCCCCCGTTCTGCTACGGTCTGGGCTATATCCAGATAATAGTTGTATTTATCCCGTCTTTTCTCTGCCTGCATTTTTGTATCCCTCCTGTTATTTGTACGTATCGTGCATGGCCTTGAAATAAGCAAGGCTTTTCATCTCCAGCTCAAGACAAGAGCGGCAGTATTTTTCCCCTATCTCAGACAGCGTCCGGCAGAGCTTGGGGGAGGCGGAAAAGGAGAGTATCTTCTTTTCCGGACAATTTAATATGTAGGAAAGCGCCGCATGAGCAGCCTCGTCAAGCGGTATCATCCCTTTTTTAAAGCAGGCAGGACACACCGCCCCTCCCTTATCGGAAAAACCCGCAACCTCCGTACTGCCGCAGAAAATACAGCTGTCAAGCTGCGGATAAAACCCCGCATACCCCATCAGCCGTATCTCATAGGCTGCCTTTGCCTTTATCGTATCCTCTCCCCTGTATGCAAGGGCGTACAGCACGTTTAAAAAAAGGCGCAGCGCCCTCTCATCGGGGTTTTGCATCTGCAGAGCCGCTATGGCAAGATCCGCCATGTAAACGGCAAGCGAAAGTTTTTCTATATCCTCCTGTATCGGGAAGAACGTTTCCTCCGGCAGGACGGAGTTTACCCTTGCGGGGCCTGAGCCTGACGTATAAAGCTCAAAAGTCCCCCATGTGAGGAACTGGGTGGCGGCAGCCTTGGCGCTTTTCATGCGTCCGGCGCCGTAGCTTGCCGCCTTTATTATGCCGTATTCCTCGGTGAACACTGTAAGCATCCTGTGGCCTTCACCCCAGTCGTTCTGTTTGATTATAAGCCCCCGTGCTTTGATCGTGTCCATCCTCTTCCTCTTCCTTTCGCCATCCGCTGTCCCGGCTACATTCTGAGGCGGTTTTATACAACAGATACGCCTCTATATCGCCGGTTCTTCTAAACGCCTCCCATGAAAAATATCTAAGCTCCATTTAAAATGCCCCCAAACTTACAGTCATGCCTGCGGCCGTCCCCGCAGAACTCTTTTTATCCTCTGCTTTTAGCCTTAGGCATTTCCCGCTTGTTTATACGAGGTATATTTTACTCCTGCATATCGGCGTCATAGCCGAAATTGTGTATCAGGTGCGAATTGTTGCGCCAATCCGACTTAACCCGAACCCACAGCTCCAGATATACCTTTTTGTCGAGCATTTTTTCTATATCACGGCGGGCAAGCGTCCCGATTTTTTTAAGCATCTCCCCGTTTTTGCCGATAACGATACCCTTATGCGTCGTCTTTTCGCA
>DBQZ01000105.1:0-12185 GCA_002305435.1 Clostridiales bacterium UBA1381 | reverse complement strand
TCCTCCTTTGCGCTCATCGGCACTATAGCCGCAAAATCGTATATATTGCTGTAATTTGCAATAAGCGGCAAAAGCTCCTCCTTGCGTACCTTGTCTATCTTATTTATCGCAAGGATGCAGGGAGAGCCGACTCCCTCGAGCGTATGGGCTATCTCCCTCTCCATATCCTGTATCGGCCTTGTCGCATCCACCATGAACACCACAACGTCCGTATCACGCATGGCGGCATTGGCGGAGTTTACCATAAGCTCTCCAAGCCTTGTGTGCGGGCGGTGGATACCGGGAGTATCGGTGAATATCATCTGCTCTGTCGGCGTTGTGCGAATAGCGAGTATACGGCTTCGTGTCGTCTGCGGCTTATCAGAGGTGATAGCCACCTTCTGTCCTGCCAAGGCGTTTAGAAGCGTTGATTTTCCCACGTTCGGCATACCGATTATCGTTACAAATCCCGAACGAAAATCAGCCCCGGCAGCGATTTTATCCATTCTTTCAAACGAAACGCTCTCCTGCTTTTTCACAGCCCGTTTACGGGGCATGGGGCGTTTTGGCCGATATGCCTTTGTGTTCTTTACGCCAGCCTTTGGTCTCGCCTTTTGGGCGGAGCGTTTTTTTCCGTTTCTCCTGTTATCTACTTTTGTGCTCATACATTTCTCCTTGTTAAATTTTTAAGCGGAATCCGTGCGGCAGAAGCTCCTCTATCGTGAAGCTTTCTATCCTCCCGTCCCTTAGCAGAACTATCTCCTTTACGTCAAATTCTAAAAGCCGCTGGCGGCAGATGCCACACGGCCATGCGGTCTTTTCCGCCCAGACCGCTATCTTGCAAAACTCCCTCTCGCCCGCCGATACGGCAGCCGAAAGCGCACTGCTCTCAGCGCATATCCCCGCAGGATAGGAAGCATTTTCCATATTGGCTCCTGTGTATACCGCTCCCGAACGGCACAAAAGCGCCGCTCCCACTAAAAAGCCAGAATACGGGGCGTAACCATTGCGGGAAGCCATCTCGGCCGCTGCCATCAATTCCGCATCAGTCATCATCTTTCGCCCCTCCTTTGATAATAAAAACCGTCCCTCCTATCACAAGCACCGCTCCAATTAAAAACGAAGCCGGAGTCGTAAACAGCTTTACAAGCGCCGCCCATATCCTCGGCGGATCCAAAAACAACACGCAGCCGACGACTATCGCTCCCACAGCCGCCATAAGCGGCACGGCTGCCGCCGCATCTTTTGCCGCCTTTGCGGTTTTGCTCCATTCCATGCTTGCCGTATCGACAGCGTATTCAACTGCGCTGTTTACAAGCTCCGACAAAAGCACGAACAGTATCGCAAGCACAAGCATACCCCATTCGTGCCGCTCAAGCCCGTATCCCCAGCCAAACAGGATTATCAGCAATGTTATCACCGAATGAAACCGCAGATTCCGCTCGTGGCGCAGCGCATACCAAAACCCCTCAAACGCATGGCCGAAGCTCCTCCACACGCTCTTATTCTTCCTCATCAACCTCATCACCCCTCAAAAAAGGCAGCTAATCTCTCGTTATCCCCAAATCGTTTAGTATCTTCTCCTGTTTTTCGTTCATTATCCTCTCGCCCTCCTCATCATCTACATGGTCGTAGCCGAGAAGGTGGAGCATGGAATGTGCCGTGAGGAACGATACCTCCCTCAGCAGGCTGTGGCCGTATTCCTCCGCCTGCTGCTTTGCACGGGGCAGGCAGATTACTATATCCCCCAAAAGAGCCGCTCCGTCTTCATAATCGTATTCGTCAAATACCGCTTCCCCGTTTTCGTCAAATTCCAAAAGCGGGAACGATAACACATCTGTAACCGCATCCCGCCCACGGTGGTCACGGTTCAGCGTTTTTATATCCTCCTCACCTACGAAGGAGACGCTTATCTGGCAGGGGACGTCTACTCCCTCCGATTCAAGCGTTTTCTCGCATACCGCCCGTACGGCTTTTTCAATTTCCGCCCCCGGACTGATTTCTGTGTCTATTATTACCTCTGTCACGCCGTCTTTCCCTTTCCTGTTCGTATTTCTCGTAAGCCTTTATTATCCTCTGCACCAGAGGGTGGCGCACAACGTCCTTTTCACTGAACTCGCAGAAGCCTATATCCTCAACGCCCCTTAATATCCTCGACGCTTCCTTTAACCCCGAGCTCTTGCCGTCCGGCAGGTCTATCTGGGTAACGTCGCCTGTTACAATGGCTTTTGAGCCGAAGCCGATTCTCGTAAGAAACATCTTCATCTGCTCAGGCGTCGTATTCTGCGCCTCGTCAAGGATTATAAACGCATTGTCAAGCGTTCTGCCTCTCATGTAAGCAAGAGGAGCTACCTCAATAACGCCTCTCTCCTGGTTCTTTAAAAAGCCCTCGGCGCCCATCATTTCATACATTCCGTCATACAGCGGTCTTAAATACGGGTCCACCTTATTTTGCAGGTCACCAGGCAGAAATCCCAGCTTTTCCCCCGCCTCAACCGCCGGACGGGTCAGGATTATACGTGATATTTCCTTGTTGCGCAGGGCTGTAACCGCCATTGCCACCGCAAGGTACGTCTTTCCGGTACCGGCAGGGCCGATGCCGAAAACTATCGTGTTTTTGCGTATCGCTTCAATATACTTTTTCTGTCCGAGTGTTTTCGTCTTTATGGGATTCCCTCGGGAATTTATCGCTATGCAGTCGTCGCCTAAAAGCTCAAGATCCACACCGCCGTTCTCCTGCGCCATTGTGATTGCATAGAGTATCTTCTGTTCATCTATATGCTCCCCGTGGGCAAGCGCCCCAAGGAGGATGTTTACAACGCTCCTCGCCTTTTCGGCGCTGTCCTCCTCGCCGCTTATCTTGAGCGTCCTGTCACCCAAACGCACGCTTACGCCGAGCGATTTCGACAAAAGCTTAAGGTTTTCGTCAAACGCTCCCACAAGCTCCCGTGCGTCTATGCCGGGTTCTATTCCTATCTCTATTTGTACCATTCTCTGTTCTTATCCTTTCCGTGCTATGCCTGAAGCTCCACCCCGATGCTCTGTTCAAACTGCATCTCAAGCGTCACCCGTATCATTCCGTCCGCTGTTTCCTCGGTTCGGAGCTGCTCATTTTCAAGTATCGCCCCCGGCATAAGCTCCGCTGATATTTTTTCCTCCAAATCATATTTTGCCAACTGCACCGCCGCTTCATACGAAAGCTCCTCGCAATTTACCACTACCTCCTCTATCTCCTCCCGAACTACGGCGATACCAAGAAAATTCCCGCCCGCAGAAAGCTCATACCGCCTCTCTTTTGTTTCGTATTCCTCAAATCCCGTCCCGCCGATATAAAGCGGCACCGTTTTTGAAAACAGCTCTAAGCTGTATCTCGTCTTTTTCTCGCCCGTCCTGAGCCTTGAAGTGTGATACAGCGGGTATTCCCCGCTTTGGACGTGCCATGTGACAGCCCTCACCTCTCCCAGCGCATGGACAGGCTTGTCGGAATATACGGGGTTTCCCATATCGTCCGTCCCAAGGCTGCGGTACGGGGAAATCAGCGTCTCACCTGCAAGCACCGCATCCCCCGGTTTTACGGCAGCCTCCCCGTTTTTAACCGTGACGCTTCGTATAAGCCCATCGCAGGCGGCACCTATGCGGCATGGCTGGCTTTTGTCTATGACCTCTCCCGGAATCGTCCGCTCACGAACCTCCACACGGGCACGCACACCCTCAAGATTTACCCATGCCCATGTAAGCTCCCCGACCTCTGAGAGAATAATTTCCTTAAGCTCCCCTAAGGGCGCAAGCTCGCTCTTTCTCGCTCCCGGGTATATTCCCGCCCTGCGGCAGGCGGAGAGTATCTCCTCCTCGGGGACGTTAAGCTCCCCCTCTATCTCCACCGTCCACACAAACGATGACATCACCCCGATAAACGCAGCGAAAAACACCGCTCCTGCCAAAAATACCCACCGTTTTCTGAATCGTTTTCTCATAAACGGAAGGCCGCAGCGTTTTACTATCCTTGATTTAAGGCGCGTTTTGCGGAAAACGTCCCTTAAACCAAGGAAATCACTAAGCGACAGCCGTATCCGAAACGCCGTGTCCGACACCTCCACCCTGCCCGTATAAATGCCGCGGGCGGCGCAGATGCTCAAAAACCGCTCCCTTTCCCCTCCGTACAGCTCTATTATAACATATCCTTTCAGAAATTGAAAGAGCCTAATCAAAAACATTTTAAATTTTCTCCCCGAATATCACAGATTTTTAAACTCCACCGCCTCTATCCGCCCGCTTATAAACACCGCCTCATCTGTCATCTTTACTATTGACAGGTCTTCTCCCCGTATCTCCGCCGCATTTTTCCGGCAGTCTATGACTATCCTTGTTTGCGTATATACGAGGAGCCGCCGGTAATTTTCGACCGTCACCATGCTGCCGCATATCTCTATTTTCGCCAAATTCATAACCGCCTCAGGCGGTATCCCAAGACCCGCCGAAGCCCTCTCAAGTATCCCCATGCTTTACCGACCTCCCCAGCCTGTAAACAAATCCCGCCAAGGCTATAAGCGCCGCCGCTCCTGCAACTAGGGCTGCTCCTGCAAAAATCCCGCCCGAACGCACTCCGGCCGGAAGGTATTTTGACGCCCAAAGCGCTGCCCATGTGTAAAAAGCCGCAATTATCCCGTGCAGGATTTTTCCTATAATATACGGCTTCAGGCTCAGCCCGCTTGAGGCTGTCACACCCATCACCTGCGCATGGACGCTAAAGCCTGAAAACCCAACTATCGCCGAGGTTAAAACAAGCCGTGCTGCACGGCTTATATCAAGCGAGGATACGGCCGCCGTCCCTGTGGAAAATTCCACAAGCCCCGATGCTATCGCATACCACATTCCCTCAAGCCTAGGCACCATATCAAGCATAGTCCTCGACAAACACGAGAAAAATACCACCGACCCGCAGACCGTAAGTATGCTTTTGACCGAATTTTCCATAACCTGCGAATAGACTGCGGCAAGGCTCCTGTCAGGCGAGGACGGAAGATCCGCCGGCGGTATGTACGGCTCCTGCGAAAAGAGCCGGAATATCACCCCTACAGTGACCGCCGCAGCTGCATGGGCGCAGTAGAGCATAAGCCCCGCTGTTATCCCCGAATACATACTCACCCCGACCGCCCCCATTATGAACAGAGGGCCGGAATTGTTGCAGAACGCCAGAAGCCGCTCCCCCTCCCGCTTTGAGATGTAGCGGTTCTCATAAAGCTGGCAGACCGTGACCGCCCCGAGCGGGTATCCGCTCAGAAGCCCCAGCACGAACGCTCCCGCCCCGTTTTCCCCGACTCCGAAAAGCGGCCGCATAACAGGTCGCAGAATTTTCGACAACGTCCCCGCAAACCCGGAATACACCAATAGCCCCGAGCATACGAAAAACGGAAACAGCGTGGGAATTATTACCTCATAGCACAGCTTGAGCGCTTCCCTTGCATAGGCGATAACGCTTTCTGAAAACACGACCGTTACCGTCAGGATGAATATAACCGCCAGATGAAACAGCTTCCTCTTCATATATATACCCTCTCAGCGATTTGAATATTTATACAATATATGACGGTTATCGGCGGATAATGACCGCCCTTAAAAAAAGCGGTGCAAAGCATTGCTTTGGTCACCGCTTTTGTATATTTTCCAAATAAGATACCCTTAATCCCGACGCAGACGGTCTTTTAATATATACACCCAAAGCACAGCGGCAATTCCAACCCCGACAGCCGAAAGAACGATTACGACTATCTTCCACGGCGTAAACACAGAAGATGCTTTCTCCACAAACATTTCCCGTGCATCCTCAGGCGTTGTATCACCATCTACCGATGTCGGCATATATTTTCTTATGCGGTCGCTGCTTTTGGGGATACAGTCGTATTTTGCCTCAATGACCGTATACTCACCGCCGTCCCGCTGCACAAACGCTTCACTCCAGCTTACCGAGGGGGTTGAGTAAAGTACGTAGTATTTCTCATCGCCAAGGCTGTAGAAACCGTTTATCTTAAGTATCTCCTCAGGATTCTCACCCTGACCGCCGTTTGCCATAAGCTCCGCCGATAAAGACTCCGTCTCCTTCTCCGAAAGCTCCTCGGCGTAATTTGTATAAGGTATAGCCTCTGCCGCCTGCGCTTTCAGCCCGTTGAAAAACCGGCTCAGCTGTACATTCCACGCAGAGGTGTCCACACCCGGGCGGAGGCTGTAGCGGTTATAGCGCATTATCTCCGTCTGCATAAGGCCGTCCGGCTCTTTTAAATAGGAAAGTATGTTGGAATCCCTAACGGTGTAACATTCCTGCGAGTCAACTCTTCCCTCATTTTCCCTGTTCCAGCTTATAACGTTCACACCGCTGCCGGCCGTTCCTTGGAAAAACGCCCCTGTCTCAAAACGGCCGTGGTTATACGGCTTTGATATTATACCCACCTTTTCCGCATTATCATCGCCGTAATATTTCCATATATGGCACTCCGCCACATCGGCGTAGCCGTCCACGCAGTATATCACAAGATACGGTCTGCCGTTTTTATCAAAATCGAGCAAGTCTGCGTATATTACGCCCTGTGGGAATATCGAATCCTCGCCCTGTATTGTCCCGCCGGCAGTATCGGTAGAGATAATACCGTACTCGAGCATATAGTCATTTAGTATGTATGCGTATACTCCGGCTCCCCAGTCGTCCGCCTCCTCGGCAGATACGAAAAAGGAGGAAAATACCGCCGCTATCACCAAAAGCACTGATGCCCATTTCCCGTTTCTCATTGATACGCCCCCTGTATATTGAAATTTTTATCAGCTTTATTTGATATATCCTCTTTATTATATCCAATTTTGCTGCAAAATGCAAGGCTTTTCGAGATTTTTTGTGAAAATGTAAGCTGCGGCCATGCCCGCATCGGTATAATACACGGCTTCCTCGTGCTTTGTAAGTGATGATGAAATTGGGTATATCTGTTAGAAATGGCTGTGATTTCACGCTGTTTTACAGCGTCACAAAAATTAAAAAATAACAGAAAACCCCACAGCCATGCGGTTTGTGGGGTTTTGTATATTCTGCATTTGTTATCTCTTTGAGAACTGCGGTGCACGACGTGCGGCTTTGAGACCGTACTCGTTTGTACTTAAAGCTTGGAAACCATTGATATTACTGGGTTTCAGAGGTATCCCTCTGAGGTTTAACCCCGTTTTTGTCCCCAGCAACATTTTCAAAACATATTGTACTTGCCTGTCTATTTAGAGCCTTGTTAACAACACTAATTAGTTTTTCAGGTTTATTATACTTTACTTTTGCATAAATATCAATAGTAGTTTTACTGTTTTCATGTCCTGCAAGGTACTGTACTGTCTTTGGATCAATGCCGTAATAAATTAAATTAGTAATGTATGTATACCTAAGCTGATGTGTAGTAACATCAAAATCCAAAGAATATATCAGTTTAGGATTGTTATGTTGATGAGAACCGAGTTCAGGGTGTATGGTGCATACTACTTTTTGTCCGTTTACATACTTATAATATTTTCTTTCCTTTGCAGTTCGCACCTCAATATATTTCCAAACACGCTGAAATTGAGAATAAGAAAGCGGCTCACCTTTACTGTCTGCTATAACATAATCGGATATTGACTTTGTTTTCGCTTCTTTTAAACAATCTACTAAGCATTTAGGAATAGGAATATCACGTTTGGCGGCGGGAGTTTTCAGTTCCTCACTTACAACGGGACGATTGTTTACCGAGCGCCAAGCTCTGCGAACCGTAATGTAAGGAGTGCTTTCATCTAAAAAGACACAATCCCATTTAAGTCCAAGAGTTTCTTCACGCCTAAGACCTGCGTATAATCCAATCATAACAAATACATACGGAGGGAGTCCTTTTATTGTATTAAGCAACACATTTACTTGTTCATCACTTAGTGCATCTTTTTTATTTTTTGATTTCCCGCCTTTTGGTGATAGTGCAGCAGATGGATTATAGTCAATCAGCTGATTCGCTTCGGCAGAATAAAAAATACATTTGACCAACATATTTACTGTACTGTAAACTGCCGAAGACATTTTAGATACGGGAACCATCATCAATTTTAGGTCATCTAAGGTAACTTCATCTATATACATATCTCCGATTGGAGTTATAACATATTTTTGTAAAGTAAGTCTATATCCACGTAAGGTTTGAGGCTTTACGGTAGCAGACTTCATCTCTAACCATTTTTCACAATACTCTTTTACGGTTGGATTTTCTCTACGGAAGCTTATGTCGTCCACTTCTCTTTGAGCTGCTTTGACTTTTTCATATAATTCCTTGCAAGTTGAACCGTAAATTGCAACACGCTTTCCATCAGCATCTTTTATTCTTGTCCGATAATATGTATTTCCGCTATACGTTACAGATTTATATTCGGGAATTGTTTCTTTCTTCCTTGACATTGTAAATCACCTCTTTCATTTTAAACCATACCGACCTGTTCATCGAAATTGTCATTCCACAGGGAAAATGTACTGTCTAATATCCCTGCAAGCTCGTTCGGTCTGTTATATTTCACCTTTGCATATATATCCATCGTAATTTTGCTGTTTTCGTGTCCTGCAAGGTACTGAACCGTTTTCGGATCAACAGATGCATGAATTAGATTTGTAATATATGTATGTCTGAGCTGATGCGGAGTTACTTCAAAATCCAGACTGTAAACAACTTTTCCGTTATGAGCCGCTTTTTCACCGAGCACAGGCGTTACGGTATGTTTGATACGTTTTCCGTTTTCATATTTATAATAATAGCGTTCTTTCGTGGTTCTCGTAGTAATGTATGCCCATAGGCGTTGAAATTGTGTATATGACAATGGGTTTCCATCTTTGTTTGCTATAACATACTCGGATGTTGATGTTTCTCTTGCTTCTCTCAAACAATCAGCCAAGCAATCTGGAAGTGGAATATCTCTGTGAGCTGCCGGAGTTTTTAATTCCGTAAGAATCACTGGTCTGTTATGTTCCGTATGCCAAGCTCTGCAAACGGTCAAATACGGAGCAGGAGTATCTAAATATACACAATCCCATTGAAGCGCCAGAATTTCTTCACGTCTAAGTCCTGCGTATAGCCCTAGCATTACAAATACATATGGTGGAAGATTTTTTAGTGCGCTAATCAGTTTATCCACTTGCTCATCTGTAAGCGGTATCCTATCTTTTTGAGGAATACCGCCGTTTGTGGAAGAAAGATTTGCAGTCGGATTATTTTTTATAACTTTACTTTCTTTTGCCGCGGTGAAGATACATTTGAATAGTATATTTACTGATTTATATACAGATGCCGATTTCTTTGAAACAGGCACAAGAGCCATGCGAATATCGTCAAGAGTCACATCAGCTATGTGCATATTCCCAAGCGGTTTTATAATATAGTTCTTAACTTTTGAAGTGTAGTCAATAAGAGTTGTTTGTCTGACATTTGCTGACTGCATTAGCAGCCATTTTTCGCAATATTCCTTTACAGTAGGTGTAGTTCTGCAAAATGTTTTGTTTTCAATCAGTTGTTTAACTTCATCAATCTTCTCACACAGTTCATCCACTGTCCTTGCATACAATGTGATTCGCTTGCCCTCTTGATCTCTGATCCTTGTTCTGTAATATTCAATTCCACTTCTTATTACGGTGCCAAATTGTTTGGATTTTGATTTTTTACTCATATATTTTCCTCCTATAAACTTTAGTCACATCATTGCCATGGCTCAGATGTTGGAACCATTATATGAGTATCCAATAAAAAGAACCAGGGACTTGACAAGCTACTTAGCGTGATCTTTGTTTACGGAGGGTTTCCCTTTTTTCAAGCGGCAATGCACGATGAGTACATTTTGCGATATATTCTTGCAGCGCTTCGCTGGTAAAATAAACACAGCCATTGGGAACGTACTGAACAAATGATATTGCTCCAGTTGCTCTGGCTGTATCAAGCGTAGTAATACTCATTCCCAAATAATCTGCTGCTTCTTTTCTTGTATATAATTTTTCCATTAGGATTCTCCTTTCTTTCCAAAATATAAACCGTTATCTGTAGGTGTACAGATAACGGTTATCAAACTTTGTCCTATGCGTTATTACGGCGCTTCCATTTCTTCAGGAATATAAAGTCCCAAACTTTTTTCAATACATTCACTGATTGCATCCATTTCCAAGCGGTTTACTTTGCCAATATATTTATGTACTTGTCGCTTATCTATTGTTGTAATTTGTTCAAGCAAAACAATTGACGGATACAATACGCTGTCATTGTTAAGATAATAGTGAGTTGGTAAATCTCTTTTTTTGTAAATATTGGACGATAAAGGAGCAACAATTAAAGTAGGAGCAAAGAAATTACCGCAATTATTTTGAAGGACAATTACGGGACGAGTGCCGCTTTGCACGAAGCCTATTCTTGGTTCCAATTCAACCAGGTATATATCTCCTCTGCGAAAAATCCAATCTTCTTTTAACATATCTAATACCTCATTTCTAATATTTATGTATAGCCCTTATTTGTCCTCGACACCCCGGGCAGGGAAGTCATCAAGCGGCGATCAGCTTTCATCGCTCCATAGGAATCTAACCTCTCCGTCTTCATTGTGACCGAGCTGCGAATTACAGAAGTATCATTAACCCCGATTGCTCTCGTCGCGCTGTTGATAGCTAATCACAACTTGCAAATCTGATTTATCGCTCTCTGTCTAATTGACATTTAATTAAGAAAGGGTAAAAAGTAACAGGTCATGGCGCTCAGTCTGCACAGCTCTTTCAATCGGGAACGTACCTGATGAATGACTTATTCAATTTTCAAGGTTCAGTTAAATAAGATGAAAGGATTGATAATTCAATTTTGAGAACCTATTCAGGTTATTGAAAATTGTCCTCTCACTTATATGGAAAAAAACAGGGCGTTTGTAGGGGTGTTTTTAGAAATTTATCAAATAATTTTTTAATTTCTTTTTTGCTCGCCTAATACTTTCAGCAACAACTGTGTAGTGTGTACCTTCGATTTTTGCAATTTCTCTGATTGACATCTTCCTAAAGCAATTTAAATACAAGCGCTTTTTTTGAATAGGTGTAAGTAGCGTATCAATAGCTTTTTGAAATTTTTCAACAAATAAGTTTTCACTTTCTTTTAAAATTAATTCATCTTCTGTGCTTAGAGTTGATGCACAAATATTGGAATTAAATTCATCAAGAGATGCCTTTACATAATGAGCTTGTAAATTATCGGATTTTTCTTCCTCATGGTAAAGTTGATCTGAAAGTTGCTTTAATTTTTCAAAATCCGCGGCTGTGAAATTGGGATTTTCCGCTGCTATTTTTTCATATGTGACTTCCAGAATGCTTCCGTCAGCATTTCTGTAAACAATTCCTTTGCGAATCTTATTGATTGCATAATTAGATTTTTTATAATTATTCATTTTTCGTAATCCTTTCAATTTAAAAATTTGTTTGAAATTTCAAATTGAGGATTACGGATATTTGGCAATGTAACATTCCCATTTATTGCACATAAAAAAGCCTCCCTGTGGCAAGGGAGGTTTTGCGTATGCAACCTTTAACGCTGTACAAAGCTAATCGGGCAATAAAAAAGCGCCGCACAAGTAAAAGTAAATAAAATAAATTATTTACCTAAACTTTGTACGGCGCTTGGCAGTCTCCTTTGAGTAACTCAAATTCTCTCCGCTTGCTCGATTAAAAGTTAAAATATTAAGTTTTAATAATAATTATCGTTTCATTCTGTTTTTATCGGGAAAATATATCTTTCTATGCTTTTCCGAAGTAAAAGTCTTAAAATAATTAAAGAATCGTTGCCTGCGAAAATATTCAAAATTAATAATATACTCTTCCTTACATTTTTTGCAATAAACCAGTTTGTGCCCTGAAACATCTGAGAAAACCTTTTCTACAAGATATCCACAGTAAGGACAGTATATATTCCTTATAGTTAGCTTATCTGCTTCTTTTTGAGATTTTTGTAAATTTTCCATAACTGCTGTTGTTAATTCTTTCGTTTGCCTAAAATGTTGAACAGTACCCATTTTACGTTATTTCCTTTCCAAGCCCAATCTCCTCTATGTATTCATTCAGTGCTCGTTTTTCATATAATCCGAGTTGTGTAATTCTGATTTGGAGGGCAGTAAATGATACCTGCATTGCATTTGCCATTCTTTGAAGAAAGATA
>DBQZ01000004.1 GCA_002305435.1 Clostridiales bacterium UBA1381 | reverse complement strand
ATACGCTCAACCTCAAGGCCTGCGATCTTGCCGGCATCCTTTGTTGCCTGACGCTGCGAATCGTTGAAGTATGCCGGAACGGTAATAACTGCCTGCGTTACCGGCTCGCCAAGGTATGCTTCTGCGTCCTGCTTAAGCTTTGTCAGTATCATCGCCGATATTTCCTGCGGTGAGAACTGCTTGCCGTCTATATTTACCTTGTAATTTTCACCCATGTGACGCTTTATGGACATAATCGTGCGGTCAGCGTTTGTTACTGCCTGACGTTTTGCCACCTGACCGACTATTCTCTCGCCGTCCTTTGTGAACGCTACTACTGAGGGAGTTGTTCTTGCACCCTCAGAGTTTGTTATAACGGTCGGGTTTCCGCCCTCCATAACCGCCACGCAAGAGTTTGTTGTACCAAGGTCAATTCCTATAATCTTTCCCATTTTATATTCCTCCTCAATAATTTGCTCAGTTTGCTACTTTTACCATGCTGTAACGGACTACCCTGTCATTATTATATATGTAGCCCTTCATGAACTCTTCTACTATTGTATTATCGTCAACAGTTTCATCCTCAACGTGCATAACGGCATTATGAAGATTCGGGTCAAAATGCTCGCCTACAGCTTCTATGGGCTTCACGCCCATCTTTTCAAGAGAATCCAAAAACTGCTTCTTTACCTTCTCCATGCCCTCCTTAAACGCCTTAGCGTCATCAGAAACAGCCTCTGCTGCCAAAGCCAGCTCCAAGCTGTCTGCAATCGGCAGTATCGCCGATATGGTGTCGATAACCGCATCGCCGTAGCGGGCATCCTTTTCCCTTGCCGAACGCTTCTTGAAATTATCGTACTCGGCAAACATACGCATATATTTGTTTTCCCAGTCCTTTATCTTAGCCTCAAGCTCTTCTTCTCTTGAGCATGTCTCCTCCGCCTGTGGCGCTTCCGTCTCAGGCTGTTCCTGGGATACGTTCTCTTCGTTGATGTCGTCCTGATTTTTCATTTTGTTACATCATCCTTTCATGCTGATCCTCCCGCCGCTTCCGGCAAAAGTTCAAGTCATAACACAGAAAATTAACCTCGCACCGCCCATACAAAGCGGATACTTAAGCTCTTCTTTCTGCCTTACTCATCATCCATATATAAGCGCAATATGCTGTCAAGCTGCTTTGCGATGACATCAAGGCTTGCAAATACCTTTGAATAGTTCATCCTCTTCGGGCCTATTATGCCTATTTTGCCTCCCGGTTTTCCATCAACCGTATAGCCAACGGTAACAAGGCTTGTGTCCTTAAGCTCCTCGGCTCCGGTTTCAGAACCTATCTTTACGCTTATCTCATCACCGCCGCCTGCCAAGAGCTTTTTCAGATTCGCCCTGTCCTCAAGGAAACCGAATACCTCTCTGGCTTTTTGAACGTTGCTGTATTCCGGATACTGCAGGATAGAATTCATATTGTTCACGTAAACCTCCCTCTCGTCAAGCGAGGAAACAGTTTCATAAACAAAGTCAAGTATCTTTATCAGTATCTTCGGATGAAGCGCAAGCTTTTCGGAAATCTTCCCGTTAAGACGCTGGATTGTTTCAAAATCTATCTCATCGGCTGTAAGCCCGCAAAGCTCCCTATTTAAAACCTCTGCCAGCGTTGCGCAGACCTCATCTCCCAGTTCTATTGCCATAACACGATTTTTTACAGTACCGCTCTGGGTTACGGCGATAAGCATTACCATGCCCCCGCCCAGATGCACAAGGTCTATCTTGCGTATTTTGGACTGCCCCGTTTCCGGAGTCGTAACCACTGCCGCATATTCCGTAAGCACAGATGCTATGAAACCAGCTTTCCTTACCATAGTTTCCATCCTCTGCACCTGGCGTCCCAGCTCTTCCCTGAGCCGGTCTATGGCTTCTAAGCCTATCTGGTATTTACTCATCAGCGAGTTTACATAAAACCTGTATCCTTCATCTGACGGTATCCGCCCGGCCGAGGTATGCGGCTGGATAAGATAGCCCATGTCCTCAAGATCTGCCATTTCATTGCGAATTGTCGCACTTGAAAGGCCCAGCTCCTTCTTTTTGGAGATAGCCCGTGAACCCACAGGCTCGGCGGTTCCTATATATTCGTCGATAATGGCCTGAAGGATTTTTTTCTTTCTGTCATTCAAATCCATTTTTACCGCCTCGTTTCATTTTAGCACTCAACTACCCTGAGTGCTAACAATTATAAAATACCACTATTCGCCCCATTTGTCAAGTGATTTTTCCTTATTTCATAAAAAATTCACAAATTATGCTAATTCACCGCATAGTATAAGATGTCCCGATATGACGTTTTTATACAAGGCGAAAAAACCTTAAGCCCGAGGTTACGGCTTTGATTTTTTTCAGCGGCAGCTGTATCTCATTTTGGAAAAATTCATAAAAAATACAGACGCCCGCTTTTTTGCAGACGTCTGTATATCAATATTTAATTTCCACATTCTATGCTTATTTCATTAAATACCGCCAGATAATCCGATATGTTCTTAGACGCACGCTCTTCACCGGAAACGTCAAGGACGGTTTCACCCTCGTGCATCATTATCGTCCGTGTACCGTACTCTGCGGCATAGCGCAGGTTATGCGTAACCATAAGCGTTGTTATCTTTTTTTCACGCACTATCTTTTCCGTCAGCATCATTACGGTATCGCTTGACTTCGGGTCAAGAGCTGCCGTATGCTCATCGAGCAGCAAAAGCTCCGGCCTTACCATCGTCGCCATTATCATTGCAAGCGCCTGACGCTGTCCGCCGGAAAGCGCCCCGGCAAGCGTATTCATCCTGTCCTCTAAACCCATGCCCAAAAGCTCAAGCTGTTCCCTGTAGAAATCCTTTCGCTTTTTATTGAGCCCGAATGATAACCCATACCGCTGGCCTTTATTATCGGCTATCGACATATTCTCCCATATCGTCATTGACGGGCACGTTCCGACAGACGGATCCTGAAACACACGTCCTATAACTGCGGCACGCTTAAAATTCTTCATCTGCGACATATCACGGCCATTCAATGATACCGTACCGCTGTCGGGACGAATATCGCCGGAAATGATGTTGAGCATAGTGGTCTTACCCGAACCGTTGGAACCGATAACCGCCACAAATTCGCCGTCTCCAATCTCGAGTGAAAAGCCCTCGAACAGTTTCTTTTCATCAACCGTACCCGCATGGAAAGTCTTATATATATTGGAAATACTAAGCACGTATATCACCGCCCTTTCCTCTGCGCTCGAATACGAACCTATTCAGAAGCAGCGTGAGTATAAACAGCACAGTTATTATAAGATTCGTATCGTGCGACGGTATTCCTGCCAAAAGCGCCAGTGAAATACACATTTTATATACGATCATACCCAAAAGCACTCCGGTGGTAAGGCGCAAAAATCTAACCTTTTTAAACACGGTTGTTCCAATTATAACTGCCGCAAGTCCCATAACCACAGTACCGGTTCCGGAGCCGACGTTAAACGAGCGGCCGTACTGGCAGTACACGGCTCCTGCCAGGGCAACAAGACCGTTTGCTATTGAAAGACCGATAATCTTTATTGTTCCAGGATTTTTCGCAAGCGTTACAACCAGCTTTTCATTATCGCCAACGCTTCTTAAAAGGAAGCCGTTTTTCGTTCTCAGATACCAGTCAAGCAGGAATTTCGCTCCCACCGCTATTACAGCTATTACGACAAGCTTTGCGTAAAGCTCCAGATGCCCCGAAAACAGCGGCGATGTCTGGGAAAAGATCGTTACAGAATCCATAGACAAAAAGTCAGATGCTTTCTGTACTATCTCGTAATTCACCGAGTAGAGGGCTGTCATTGTGAGAATACCGCACAGGAGGTTTCGTATCTTCAGCTTAACATTTAAAACGCCTGTAAACGCCCCGGCAATACATCCGGCTGCAAATGCTGCCAGAAGCGCCAGCCATGGGTTTAACCCGTCTCTTATCATCACAAAACAAACCGCTATCCCCAGCGGGAATGTACCGTCTACTGAAAGATCCGGGAAATCAAGTATGCTGTAGCTTATGTAAACGCCAAGCGCCATTATCCCGTATATCAGTCCCTGCTCCAAAATACTGATTATCAGTTGTTCCGCCATTTCGGCTCTCCTTTCCATAAAACAAACGATTGCAGTTTTCCGCCGATTACGGTTGCTGCAATCGTTTTATATTACTTATGTTTTACGCTCCTGCAACTTCAGCACGTGCCGTTATAGATTCAGGAATTGCAAGACCGATATTCTCCGCTGCCTGCGGATTTATCGTTATCTTCGACTCCTCCATTGTTTCATACGGTATCGTGGATATATCCTCGCCGGCAAGCACTCTTGCTGCGATATTGCCGGCCTTTTTGCCAAGCTCGACATAGTCGATACCCGCAGAAGCCACGCAGCCGTTTGCTACCTGCTCCTCCTCCGAACCAAATACGGGGATATTCGCCGCATTCGCCTTTTCGATAAGCACCGGCAGATTGTTTACAACAGTATTATCGGTCATGTTTGATATGCAGTCAACCTGCGGCAGGAGTACATCTATAGCCTGCGGTATTTCCGCTGCATTTGTTATACCCTTTGCGATAAGCTCAAAGCCGTATTCGCCAACCTTTTCTTCATACGTTTCAATAGTAGATACGGAATTGGCCTCGCTCGTGGTATAGAGGATACCTATTGTTTTCGCATCAGGAAGCATTTCCCTTATAAGCGCCAGCTGTTCATCCACCGGCAGATTATCGGATACACCGGTTATACCATCCATTGCCTCTGTTTCGCTGTTCGCAAGCTTTGCGGCAACCGGGTCAGAAACAGCGTTGAATATTACCGGAATGTCCTTCTCGTAGCAGGCTGTATAGAGCGCCTGCGCCGACGGCGTTGCTATGCCGCACACCAAATCCATGCCGGTAGCAGCGAAATTCTGGGCGACATTTGTATTTGTTGAATCATCGTTTTTAGCCGACTTTGCATCGAGCGTATACGTTACTCCGGCTTCGTCAAGCCCTTGTTTAAATCCCTCGAGGCAGTTGTCGAGCGACGGATGGTCGGCATACTGCAAAACGCCTATCTTGTAGCCCTCCTGTGAGCTGTCACCATTTTCCGCCGTCTGCTGGTTATTAGTTGCACATCCTCCAAGCATTGCCGCTGCCATCAAGCCTGCTAAAACTGCTGTTCCTATTCTTTTTTTCATTGTCATCTTTCCTTTCTCGTCTAAATCTTTTTTTGAAATAAAAAAACTGTCCAAAAACAGGACAGGCAAAAAGATATGGCTTTCTCGTCTCACCTATTCTGTTCTCATCTCGTCTGAGATTATTATACCACATACAACAGACGTTGTCAATACCTTTTTATTTTGCAGCCTAAAACCTAAAAATTATTTTTAATTTTCTATTGACTTTTAACTTTATTCATGGTATCCTAAATATAGTTAAAGTTAATAAGAAAGGAGAATTGAATTGGAGATAGATAAAATCCCACAATGGATCCTTGCATTGGAGCCGGAGGACGCAAACTTTCTAAAAAACTTCGTTTTGAAATCAGGCTCATTGAAGGAGATTGCACGTTTATACGAAGTTTCCTATCCGACAGTCCGGCTTAGGCTTGATAAACTCATTCAGAAAATCGAATTGAGCGACCAAAAGGAGGATGAACCATTTTCGGCCTTTATTAAGGGGTTGGCGGTTGACTCCCGGATTGATTTGGAAACCGCAAAAATCATTATCGACAAATATAAGCAGGAAAAGGAGAAAACATCATGAAAACGGCTATAACATTGATTATTGCAATTATTGTCACTATACTCCACCTCTGGCTATGTCGAAGAAGTCCCAAACGCTGGTACTTGGGCGGCATTATTCCTACTTTATGGATTGTATCCCTTTTATTCCTGTTATTTAATGGGAAAATCAATTTCGCAGAGGATTGGAATATGGTTGTTTTTCCGACACTTATTCTTCTTCTGGCTTGGATAGACGGGCAGCAGGCAGCAAAGAAGAAAGAAATTGCAAAAATGAAAGCACAGGATATACAAGCGCCTGGAAAGGATAATTGATTATGAAAACATTGATTGTTTTAGTTATAACGTTTGCTATATTAGCAACGCAATTTTATTGGGGCATACGAAAGAAGAAGGGATTAGGAGCAATTGTCCCTCTTTTCATGACTGCGTTATTTGCTGCAATAAGTTTTTGGAAAAAACGACAGAGTACATTATCCCAGGATGTATTTGTATAGCAGCAATTATTGCTGTCTGGTTCATAGGATATTTTAAATCCACGAAATATGAAAAATCCGCAATTGATAAAATGAAAGCTCGGGATATACAATAATAACAAAAACTCAAGGCAATTTCCATCAAGTACGGCAGAAGTAATTATCGCAGTTTTGTTATCACCGTGCTGATGCAGTTTATTGCTCAATTGTATATAAAATAGGCCTTAAAAGCGTTATGCTTCTAAGGTCTTTTCTATATTCCAACAAAAACATGAAATAAACTTCACTTTCCTCTTGACAATGCGATACTTTTATGATAATATGAAGTTGACTTCACAGGAAGTTTGCTTCATATCTTTACAGAAGGGGCGAGGTGAAATGAAAACCAAAGTCAGGGAAATGCGCACGAAATTAAAAATGACACAGCAGCAATTAGCAGATTTAGTTCACGTTTCGTCACGCACAATTATTTCAATCGAAAAGGAACAATACAGCCCATCGCTCATGCTTGCATATCGTATGGCTGAGGTTTTTGGAATAAGTGTCGAGGAATTATGCTGCTTAAAAGAAAATCTTGAGCTGGAGGGTAAACAGCATGAAGATTTATAACAAAAAAAGATTTGCCTCTGGCGTTTTCATGATAGCTTTAGGTTTATTGAATCTTATAGCAAGCCTTATGAACCAAGACTTGGATGTACTCTCAATCATCTTGATAATAGCATTGTCTGTACTTGGTTTTAGCTCAATTATGCGCAGTTTGTCGCAAAATATGGCTAAAGAAGATAAACTGGAGGAATTGGATGAAAGAAACCGCTTTATTGCATTGAAATCAAAAAGCAAGTCTTTCCAGCTTACGCAAATTATATCGTTTATACTTATGCTCATTCTGCTGGTAGCAGGAAAGGTATCTGGCTACGAAGGGTTTATTTCTATAGGAGTAGGGTTGGCGTTTGCTTTTGCTATTTCAATGCTCGCAGAATTTTTCACTTATATATATTACGAATCTAAAAATTAGGAGGGACGTTTGCTATGAAGCATCCGACAAGGCAAAGGCCGATTAAAGATGAGAGAGATGAACAAATCGACGTACATGCTAAAAGCCATTCTCTGGAATATATGATTGCTGCAACGCAAATTTTGACTGTTATGTGCTTAGTCAAGGGCAACCCAGCATGGAAAGGAAGCTTATCCCTGCTATTCTTCGGTGCAGCTTTTGGGCTGTTCTATAAGTATCAGCAATATACAGAGAAACCATATCGTCAAGTTGGCGTAGTTTTTCTGATTATAGGAATTTTACTACTGGTGTGGTTTGGAATTACATGATGAATAATCAATATTACACAAAATATATTTACGTATAGGAGATGTATCTATGTGGAGTAAAGTGCAAAACGGAGCAACTATCGGACAACCCGGCCCGGAAAATGGTACTATAATCGAAGACGAAGAATATTCTCATGCCTGCAGAATTACACTTGAACGCTGCTCTAAATATTACGCAATCACCTGTGGGATATATGGAGGAATGTTTCATATCGCTTTTTCCAACGAATTTTCACACAGGAAAATGTATGAGAATATGAAGCATGATTTGCAAGTACTTATTGACTCTGACACATTGAATGAAGAAGAATTTTATGAAAAGTTTACTTCTACCTATTGAAGGCAGGGATGCGGACATATACAATTGTCCTGGGACAAACCCATTTTGCAAGAAAATCCGCCAACTTCGAGGGTTTACAAAATGCTAAGTTTAAATAAAACCACATTTTTATCATCAAAAATGCCGTATTTATAGGGTTTATTGCCTATTATATAAAAATTAGACCTCAAAAGCTGTTTGCTTCTAAG
>DBQZ01000039.1:19911-21437 GCA_002305435.1 Clostridiales bacterium UBA1381 | reverse complement strand
CTCGTTCCTATATGCAGCTTTACCCGGTCGGAATTTGGCAGATCGGCATCTGATTTCAATATAAGATATCTTTCCTTATAATCAAGTTCCGAGGAGAAATACATATTGACGTATACGCGCTCATTTTTTTTGAAGTATATCGAATCTCCGAGCTTGGTGAAATTCTCCGTGCCCGTACCTGTACAGCACCAAAACCGTTCCTTGTTGAAAACCTTACTGTAACCGGCTCCCATCGGCTGGAAATATGTCATTTCACCCGTCTGCGGATCCTGCGAGGACAGTATCGCATTTATGAAGGTATTTTCGTAATAGTCGGCGTACTTTTTCTCCCTCGTCAGTTTAAAAAGCTCCCGCGCCAGCTTGAGCATATTATACTCGTTACAAGTCTCATGCGTCTCCGGATCTTGATAGAAAGCGGATATCGTATTTGATGCCCGGAAATGCTCGTTTACGCTATTGCCGCCGGTCACAAAGCTATGGCCGTCAAGTACGATATCAAAGAAATTCACCGCCGCCTTATAATACATATCAAGCTGTAACTTCTCATCATCATCAAGCTCGTTGTAATAATCCGCATTCTGCATAAGTACCGTGTATTTTTTTAAGGCGCCGATCAGCTTAGGAATCGTCGTATTGGCATGAAGCCCGCTTAAAACATCGTTCCCGGCGGCCAGTTGCTCAAATAAGCCATTCTCAATGAATCCATCGGCGCATATCTTATGCTCCGGCTTGCCGGTTATATTGTAAAGCTCGTAAAGAGCCTCGGCCATACCGCCGTATTCGGTGTTGAGCATACCGGTCTTCTGACTCTCGGTATACTTTGATACCCGGCAGCGGTATACGTAATCGACAAAATCACAAACACTTCTCAGAGCTGTTGCACCTATGCCATCGTCCCGAACATATTTGTATACATCGATAAGTCCTGCAACGACCTTATGCAAATTATACCAGGGCACATATATTGACGTACCGCTCTCCACCCTATTCCATTCCTCATCGCCGGCGTCAACGTTGTCTAACTGATTAAGCCTAAACTCTCCGAACGGGGCAGCATATCCGGCTCTTTCGGGATATTTTTCGGCATATGATTTCTGGCACCTAGCGATCCCCTCAACACATGCTGTTATCTTTGCCAGCAGCTGCTGTCCTACAAGCCCGTCTTTTTTAGCGTTGTAAGCCTGAGATAGCGCGGACATATAATGCCCGAACATATGCCCTCTGAATGTATTTCCTTCCGTTTGCTCCCAGCTGTTTTCATATGATTCCATTGTCGGTTCCAGCCCGCTCGTCTTGTACCAGTTATACAAAAACCGTTCCGGCTCGAGTGATAAAAGATATTCTATATCCTTTGCCTCTGCATTGACGAGAAAATCATCGTACAAAATAACGTCTGCCGTACTCACATTTTCCAGGGGCGCCGTATTTTCCGTCATTATCGTCACTTCCTCTATAAAAAGTATTTATATGTAGGTTGCAGTCTTACACAAGCTGCCTTGTCATATTGATTTTTACAAAACAGAAAA
>DBQZ01000039.1:17961-19829 GCA_002305435.1 Clostridiales bacterium UBA1381 | reverse complement strand
CAGCTCCACCGACAGCTCTGCTGTTTCCCCGGGAGCTATCTTCGAGGTATAAAGCGCTACATCGATAAGGATACCTTCCTGATAAGCAGCCTTATACAACGTAACCGCCTGCTCAGAGTCCGAACCGTTTTTCACAGTGTATACGCCATTTTCTTCACTGACAAGGTCAACCGTCCCGCTGTCCTCTTTTTCGCTGTTCATATTAGAAGCGATAACATCAAGCGACGGTATGCCTACGCCATCGAAATCGAACAGAGTCGTATTCTCGACCACATTGCTGTCAACGGTATCGTCTGCTTCTTTGTAAGCCCAGCCTACTCCCTCGCAGTGTATCATGACCGGATCCCAGTATATATCACCTATGCAGCGTCCGCCCTCAACCTGCTTCAAACCATTGTACAGCTCTGTCAAAAAGGCCTTATGCCCTTCCTTTGAAAACGGATATTCTTCGCCGCGCAGATCCGAGCCGAGCTGCCCGGGATAACCGTCAGCCTTTGTCGGATTCCAGTTATAGCCGGTTTCCATTATCAGGATATCCCTATCATATCTTTGCGCCATTGTATTGCAAAACGCCGTGCATTCCTCTATCGTCATTTCCGACCATGCAGGGTAATATGAAAAGCCCAGCACATCAAACTTCGCTTCGGCAGCAACAAATTCCTTCATAAACCACTCTATCTTGCTTTCTATCGGAGCATCTGCCAGATGGATAACGACCTCCGTCTCCGGAGATACCTCCTTGACTGCATCATAGCCGGCATTTATGAACATTGCCAAACCGTCCCAATCCACCGGGCAGGATTCCCCGTTGAAGTCGTCTATTTCATACGTATTACCATACGGGAAAAGCAGGCCGCCGTTTATCTCGTTGCCAAGAGAAACAAACTCCGGTACGGTTCCCTGTGCAGAGAGCTTTGTCATAATGTCTTTAGTATATGAATACACCAGTTCAGCAAGCTTTTGTTGCGCCTGTTCCCTGTCCATCCCTTCTATCTCCGCCTGCCAGTCAGCCGGTATCAGCTGGCGTTCACCGTTTGACCAATAGTCCGAATAATGAAAGGTAAACTGTATTGCCATACCGGCGTCCTTGGCGCGTCTTGCCAGATCGAGACAGTCCTCCTCATCCTGATACCCTTCCGGCAAATAATAGCCGTCGTACCCCCGCCCCTTACCGGGATTATTATACAGGCGGATACGCGCCATATTTACGCCGTAGTCCTTGAGTATTTGCACCGCATCTCCGGGCGTCCCGTCCTGATACTTGTATACACCGCCGTGATCCTTAACGTAATTCAGTTCAGTTATATCCGCTCCTTTATAGAACACGTATGGATCATCCGTCTTTGTGAGCGTTACATCGTCCATCGTCAGCCCATGGCTGCCGTCATTGTATACACCTATCTTTAGCGTTCCATCCTCGGCGCCTATCCCGCGTACTACTACCTGTATGCTCTCGCCCTCAGGAACAGCCGTAGACGCCATTGTATAGCCTTCGCCCTTACCGTACAGATAACAAATACCCTCGGTAGAGTCGCTCGTTATCGTTGCCGTAAGATCGTAATAGCCTGCTTCCGCTTCTATTTCTTGGAAAAAGTCCGTCTCCGAGCCGGCAGCAATGACCGCCGCCCCTGACGCCGCAGAAACGTTACCGGTATCACCTGACCATCCTGCAAGTCCATTTTGGAAATCAGCGTTTTCCATCTCAGCTGCGCTTGCCGATATACCCATGACTGCTATTGCAGCCGCCGCGATCAATATTTTCTTCATTGCTTTATCCTTTCTCAATCTCCAAACGATATACCTATATCCCTTGCAGCCTGTATCATCTCACAGTCCACAGGCACCGTCTTGAGCTTTCCTGCCACCTC
>DBQZ01000039.1:12148-17796 GCA_002305435.1 Clostridiales bacterium UBA1381 | reverse complement strand
CTGCCTTCATCTCCTTTTTCTTCATTTTGCTCTCTTCTACCGAAAGCGCCCCTTCCGCAACGGCGATTATGGAGAAGTTTTTGCCCATTTCGGTACGCTTTTCAATAAGAGCCGCCACCTTATTTATATCATACGGTATCTCCGGCAACAGGATAACATCGGCTCCGCCGGCAATACCTGCACTCAAGGTTAGCCATCCCACCTTATGCCCCATAACCTCCACAACGAAGATCCTGCCGTGAGAGGTAGCAGTCGAATGTATGCAGTCAATGACCTGGGTGGCTATCTCCACTGCGCTCTGATAACCGAAGGTCATTTCCGTTCCCCACACATCGTTATCTATCGTTTTGGGAAGCGACACAACGTTCAACCCCTCCTCATGAAGAAGGTTTGCGGTCTTATGGGTGCCGTTTCCTCCGAGGACCACAAGACAGTCAAGTCCCATCTGCTTGTAATGATCCTTCATATTCTTTACCTTATCCACACTGTTTTCATCAATGACACGCATCATCTTAAACGGCTGCCTGCTTGTTCCGAGTATAGTCCCTCCCAAAGTGAGGATGCCCGAAAAATCCGATGGCTTCATAAGCTGATACTCACCGTAGATCAAGCCCTTATATCCGTCACGGATACCATAAATTTCAACATCTCCGGCCATCTCCTCATAAAGAGCCTTGGCAGTGCCGCGGATAGCTGCATTAAGTCCCTGGCAGTCTCCGCCGCTGGTCAAGATCCCAACCTTCATCATAGCTGTTTAACTCCTTACTAATTTATTTGCACAAGCCTCATGCTTGTACACTCTTTTATATTATATCACATACTCCTGTCCAAAACAATAGCCGTATGCTAATTTTTACTTATTTTTTTCATTACCAACGCGCCTTTTAAGCGGCCAAAGCTCCTTCTTGCCGACAAAATCACGGAATAATAACAATCGGCAGCCGCGTTTTGGCAAATTGTCTTTTTCGCTATCAGTCTTACCGCTCCCCGGTAGCTTGCCGGGCGCATATTATCACGGGCTGCTGGATAAAACCTGTCCTTGCGAAATTTTGCCATATTGATAAATGTCCCTCGATTGACATACTCGCCTAAAAACACATTAACACAAAGTGCGCAAAAGTCCTGCACTATCTGTTCCTTTAGCAAATTTTCACAATCAAACGCATCTATTATTTCCAGTTCCCGCTTATACAGCGTCACTATTTTTTCTATCGCATCATCGCCGAAGTCATGCGTCATCGATTCATCATGGCTACGGTAATGATACATACAGGCCTCATTTATAACGCTTATCTTCTCAGACCGCAGGACGCACGGCAATATCACACACAGATCCTCGCCGATCGTTATCCCCCCGGCCGCCCAATGTGAATTCTCCAGCAGAAGCTCCCGCTTTATCAGCTTTGCGCTGCGCGACATTATCATTCCTCGCTCTAAAAATTTACCCGTGTAAAGTATTGTCGGCAGTATAGCCGTTTCTATCCTTTTCTTATCATACACCCCCGAGGGGATATTATTATGTACCTGCACTGTATCACAACTATATTCCAAGCAGTACGAACCACATACTATATCCGCCCTCGTTCGTATGTATTCGTTTACAAACGTTTCCAATGTCCGCTCATCTATCCAATCATCCGCATCTACAAACATTACAAGCGGCTTGTCGGCAACGCGTATGCCATCAGTCCAGGCCGCGACAAGTCCTCCGTTTTCTTTATGGATAACCCGTATCCGCCCATCTTTTTCGGCATATTGATCGCAAATCCTACCAGAAGCATCATGCGAGCCGTCATCTATCAGTATAAGTTCAAAATTTGCATACGTCTGCGCACGTATCGATTCAATACATTGTGTTATGTATTTCTCCGCTTGATATACGGGAACAATAACCGAAACACTTTCCATCTGCCTTATCTCCTTTTTAGCGGAGCATGACGCCGCCCACTAAACCTCATATCAAAGCTGTGAAGTGCAATGTGCGCATCTGACAGCATCCGCCGGTATCTCACTCTTACAGTACGGGCATATCTTCGTCGCCGGAGCGGCCGGCTCATCTTCCTTTTTTAAACCTAGGCTCATCAGTTTGTTTACTCCCTTCAGTAGACAAAAAAGAACAAAGGCCATAATAAAGAAATTAACCAGGGCAGAAATAAACGAGGACGCAAAGCCTGCCACCTGCTGAAGAGTATAGGTCTCAGCACCGGTGATGAACTTCAATAGAGGATCGATAAAATTTGCAGTCAACGCTTTTACTATATCCGAAAACGCACCGCCTATGATAATACCTACGGCCATCTCCAACATATTTCCGCGAAGGGCAAATTCCTTGAATTCAGAAATAAATTTTTTCATTTTTTCTCCACTTCCTATTTGTTCAATATTTATCCTGTGTCTCTGCTAAAAGCAGCTCGGTATTCATTATAATTATACCACTGACGCCATATTTCGTCAACCCGAAAATCCTTTATTTCCAATCTACATAACTTTTTTCCGGATTCTTCAAAAAAGCCTTGACTTTTACGACATAATGTAGTAGAATATAATTACTACAAGGAGTAGTAGAAGCTTCACAATATAAAAAGCGCTTTTTAAGGAGGTGTAGGAATAATGAAAAAGCTCGCCGATGCTGAAAAGGAGATAATGGACGTTATATGGGAAAACGCAAAGCCGGTGTGCGTCAATGATGTGTGCTCCTTGCTTGATGAGAGCAAATGGAAGTACACTACCGTTGCTACCTTTATGACGCGGCTTATGAAAAAAGGCTTTCTTTCCTGTCGCAAGGAGAAAAACCAGAATCACTTCACAGCCGCAGTAAGCCGCGAGGAGTATTTACAAGAGCAGACAGACGAGTTTGTAAAGGAGATGTATGGCGGCAAGGCCGGCCGCCTGATCGCCAGTCTTTGCAAGGACAGGGTGTCCGAGAGCGACTATAACGAGCTTTTGGATATCCTGAAAAAATACGGGGAAGATTGAGGTGAGGATATGCTTTACTACATATTTTTAAGGGTATTATTCATGAGTCTTGCCATGACAGCCGGAGGAATACTTGTTCTGGCAGCAGATAAGCTGTTTCTGCGGTTTTTCAGCTATAAGCTGCGCCGCTGTTTATGGCTTATCGTCCTAATTCCGGGACTGGTGCCGGTAACGGGGCTTGTCAGTTTGCCGCAGATCCCGGCCGTGGAAGATACTGTCCCGGCTTATGTGCAGACCGACACTGTTAAAACAGACAGAACTACAGCAAACTCAACCTCTGATGATACAGTCGGATCAAATGCGGCGGAAGCTGACGCCGGCGGTATCACACAGCAAAACATCGATGCTCAGCCGATGAACACGGCGGTATCCAACCGGGGAATAGATCATAAATGGATACTGCCCGCACTTTACGCAGCAGGCCTTTTGACAGCAGCCGTAATTTACGCTGCCAGAGCCGTGCGGTTTGGGAGGATGCTCAAACACGCCTCCCTACCCTGCCGCTGCGAGCTCGCCGGGGAATGCCAAAGGATTACGGGAGTAAAAAGGGAAATAGGATTTTTAGCAGTCAATGCCGACTGTTCACCGTTCGTATACGGGATTATGCGGCCGCGGATCGTCCTTTCCAATGGGGATATCTCCCATGAAGCGCTCCTGCATGAACTTATGCACATAAAGCACCACGACACAACATATCTTTTGCTTTTGCATATAGTCACGCTCGTGCATTTTTTCAACCCATTCGTCTACTTATTGGGCAACCAAATAAAAAAACATATGGAGTTTGCCTGCGATGAAGAAACGGCTGCGCTTTTGGACAAAAAGCAGCGGCTTGCCTACAGCAAAAGTATTCTCGAATGCGCTTCTCCCCTCAGCACATCCGCGGCCTGTCTGTCCGAAAACGGAAAAAATGTAAAGGAAAGGATAGATATAATCATGACTAACAAAAACTACACAAAGCTGCGCTCTTTTGCAGGTTTCCTGCTATCAGCAGTGATGGTCACCTGCATGGGCATTGCCGCCGGAGCGATAAATGACCATGCACCCGTGCGTTCCTATGCGATAAACACCGCCAGACAGGTGTACGGCCTTTCTTATAACGATGGCAGTAAGCATTGGTACAGCGGCAGGACAGGGCACGAGGCCAACAGAGCCTCTCTCGTAAACACCGCTGTTTACAAAGGATTCGCCGCCGATATAGGAGCGATCTTTAAAAGCGAACCCGATGATGAAAGCGTCTCTGCACAGTTTGAAGCCGATGTGCATATAGAGATGGACAGATTTATCGGGGAGATCGAAAACGGCAAAACCTGGCAGGGGCTTTTTACGGTCACCTTTGGCGATGAGGTGATATTAAGCGAAGCCCGCGGCTGGCTCAACGATATCCCCGGAGAGGGAGCAAGGGATTTTACCCGTCTTTATATTGAGAGCGATGACGGCAATGTCTACTTTGATCTGTTCCCGATAGATTTCACCTATACGGAGGACAGCAAGATCAATGCCGAAAGCGAGGAATGGCAGCTGGAAAATTTCCCGGCTACTGACGAGCGTCACATTTGCGTCACTTCCGAAGCATCATACGAGACGAACGGCAGAGTTATAACCGAAACTAAGGAGGAGTATCCGGTAGATATCAGAGCCAACAGGAATACGGGGCAATTTGTCTGCTCGATACCGCTTGTTGACGGAAGATATATTTCAACGATTCCGGGGAACACGTATACGTTTAACGGCAGCAACGTCAGCGGTACATTTTTCCTCAACGAGAGCGGAGCGATACGGCTTGAGGAGATAGAAGGCACATTGTCGGGCTTTGACAGCGATACCATGAGCTTCCGCAGCAATGATGGCACGATAAAGGTGAATATGTACTACGCATCGGACAATGCCGACAGGAACCAGCTCATTATGTCTTACGGGACAAATGATGATCCTTTTGTTGCCGGCTGTACCGGAGCAAACTACAAAAGACAGCTTGCAGACCTGCCGTTTACGCTTTCGCTTACCGAGGATAAAACTCACGTGCGCCTTTCATTTAAGGATGATTTTGCGCCCGATCTGTATGCTTATTCCTATGCTTCCTACTCAAGCGAGAACAGCGTGTATAATAAAGGCAATTCCGACGCGGGCTTTGACGATATTTATCTTGATATCAGCCCTACCTACAGCACGCACAACCTGCAATTTTTTGCCTACTATATTTATCCCCATACAAAAACATCGTTCTATGATGTTTCATTCCGCATATTAAACGATGAACTGGTATATTGGGGGTGTTCTGAGTATGTGACAGAAAACACCGCATATTCAGGCGAAGAAGGTTTAAACGAAATGTGGGAGCATATGATAAAATTATGGGATTAAAGTGAGAAAATCGCCGCTATANNTTGTTCTGCGACTGTTTTGTTGTTTTTCTCCTTCGGCTCATTCTTCTTGGCCAGATTTTCAAACGCCACCGCCATCATCAATTTGATGCGGTTCAGCTGATTTACCTCGCTTGCTCCGGGGTCGTAATCTATGGGCACAATATTAGCTTCCGGGAACTGCCGCCTAAGCTCCTTTATCATACCCTTACCGGTAACGTGATTCGGCAGGCAGGCAAACGGCTGTACGCAGACGATATTCGGCACGCCATTATGTATAAGCTCTACCATTTCGCCGGTCAAAAACCA
>DBQZ01000039.1:10495-12119 GCA_002305435.1 Clostridiales bacterium UBA1381 | reverse complement strand
TGGCAAACTTGGGATTATTTTCAAGAGCCTTCTTCATATGGGCGCGCGCTTTTTCCACAAGCCAGATGCCGGTGTTGGCAAGGATGGCAGTCGATGATTTCGAGCCGAGATTTTCCCGTTTGAAATTGCTGTTATACAAACAATAAAGGAAGAAGTCTATAAGCCCCGGCATTACCGCCTCACCGCCCTCGTTCTCTATGACCTCGATTATATTGTTATTTGCTCCCGGATGGAATTTTACAAGTATCTCTCCTACCACCCCGACCTGCGGACGTCTGATGGAATCATCCATGGGGATACTGTCAAAATCTGCTATGATATCGTCTATGACCTTTTTCATGCGAAGATTTTTCTTGTTCTTATGGAGAAGGTTCTCATAAAGATAGTCCATCCATTTATTATACAGCGCGTCTGTTTCGCCCGGATTTATCTCATACGGACGTACCCTCAAGGGAAGAGTAAGCAACAGATCTCCCCATACCGCTCCCTTTACGACTCCGCTTATAAGCCCCGGCGTTATCTTAAATCCCGGATTACCCTCAAGCCCCGACAAATTCAGCGAAAGCACCGGAACATTGGGGTACCCTGCCTCCTTAAGGGCTTTTCTGATAAATGCGATATAATTCGTTGCCCGACAACCGCCTCCGGTCTGGGTTATCATCACCGTGGTGCTGTCCGGATCGCATTTGCCGGAAATAAACGCGTTTACAAGCTGGCCTGTTACAAGGATCGAAGGATAGCAGGCGTCGTTATTAACGCTTTTCAAGCCGGCCTCTACGTCCTGCGGGGATACCGTCTCCAAAACCATAGTGTTGTATCCCTCAGCCTTAAAGGCAGCCTCAAAAAGTTTGAAATGTACAGGGCTCATCTGCGGGAATATTATCGTATGATTCTTTTTGTCCTCTTTGGTAAATTTCACGCGGTCGAGCGTATACTTCTCAATTTCATGCGGCACAAAATCATTCATATCCCTTTCGCGGATCGCCGCCTTAAGGGAACGCACACGTATTCTTGCTGTACCGAGGTTTGTGACCTCGTCAATTTTAAGCGTCGTGTATATCTTTTCATGAGACTGTATAATTTCTTGTACCTGGTCAGTCGTTACCGCATCCAGGCCGCAGCCAAATGAATTGAGCTGGATCAAATCAAGCAGCGGTTCGCGTATCACCAGAGCCGCCGCCTCATAAAGCCGCGTATGGTACGCCCACTGATCGACAACGCGGATATCCCGCTGCAAATGACCAAGATGTGCCACAGAATCTTCCGTAAGCACGGCGAATCCGAGTGAGTTTATCATATCCGGTATACCGTGGTTTATCTCCGGATCAACGTGGTATGGACGTCCGGCAAGGACTATACCGCGCGTGTTATGCTCACGGCACCATTCTATAGTTTCCTCGCCCATTTTCCGTATATCAGCCTTGTAAGCGGCAAGCTCGTCAAAAGCCTCTTTGCCCGCTTCTTCTATCTGCTTCATCGTAATGCCGAACTGCGACAGCGTCTTGTACATCTGCCGCGTAAACGACGGCCGATCGGCCAGGTTTATAAATGGGTACAAAAATTTCATACCCTCACCACGCACCGCATCGACATTATTGTATATTACCTCCGGATAAGAGGTTAC
>DBQZ01000039.1:6916-10415 GCA_002305435.1 Clostridiales bacterium UBA1381 | reverse complement strand
CTGGGGATAGATTCTATGCCCTTTTCATACAGCGCATGGGAGCTGCGCGATGAAAGCTGCACCCTAAAACCGAGCTTCGTGAAAAACGTAAACCAGAGCGGATAATTTTCATACAGGTTCAAAACGCGCGGGATACCTATAGTTCCCAACGGAGCCTCTTCTGCCGGAAGAGGTTTATAATGGAAAGCCCTGGCATATTTATAGCTGAACAGGTTGGGGAGCTCTTTCTTCTTGCGTTCCATACCGGCGCCGCGTTCACAACGGTTACCGGAAACAAAACGGCTGCCATCGGAAAATTCCGTTATCGTCAGCTGACAACGGTTGCCACATTTTTGACAGCGCGTAAGCGAGGTCTTGAATGCAAACTCATCTATTTCCTCCGCTGTGAGGATATCACACATATCGCCGCCGTCCCAGCGGTCTTTTGCTATCAGCGCCGAGCCGAAGGCTCCCATTATCCCAGCTATATCCGGACGGATAACATTCTTGCCGGAGATTATCTCAAAGCAGCGCAGTATGGCATTGTTGTAAAAGGTTCCGCCCTGAACGACTACTTTTTCTCCCATCAGATCAGGATCACGGAGCTTTATGACCTTATAAAGGGCATTTCGCACAACAGAATATGACAAGCCCGCGCTTATATCCCCGACAGTCGCGCCCTCCTTTTGAGCCTGTTTTACTCTGGAATTCATAAATACCGTGCAGCGCGTACCCAGATCAACCGGGTTTTCTGCCTCCAAGGCAGCCGCGGCAAATTCCTCGGTATCAAGGCCAAGCGACTGGGCGAACGTCTGAATGAATGAGCCGCAGCCGGAAGAGCAGGCTTCATTTAGCATTATACTTTCGATGATGCCGTCCTTGACACGCATACACTTCATATCCTGTCCGCCGATATCTATGATAAAGTCAACNNCCCTCCGGTATACGAAAGGCTGTCTTTAACAGCTGCTCGCCGTAACCGGTCGTACAGGCATTAGCGATGAACGCCCCTTGCGGCAGCTGGCTGTACAGCTCCTTAAGGATATTAAGACCACAGGTTATAGGGCTGCCCTCATTTTTGCCGTAGTATGTATATACTATCTCTCCCTGCTGATTTATCAAAGCCGCCTTTATCGTCGTTGAACCTACATCAAGTCCCAAAAATACCGGGCCGTGGACTTTCGCTATATCAGCTCTGGCCGCCACCGCCCCTTCATGACGGCGGAAAAACTCCTCCCGCTCTTCAGGCGTCTCAAACAAGCGGCGCATTCTTGTTATCTCCGTATCAGCATCCCCTGCGTTTTTGAGATTTGATATAAGATCCTCCAGCGTACACTGCTGCGCCTCATTTTCCGAAGCCAGCGCCGCTCCGACTGCTACAAACAGTGCTGCATTTTCAGGTGCCTTAAAAGATTTTGCATTAGCCTTCAGTGTTTCTTCGAACTGCCGTCTTAACTGCGGCAGAAAATGCAGGGGACCGCCAAGAAAGAGAATATTGCCCTTTATCGGCCTTCCCTGGGCAAGGCCGCTGATGGTTTGCGTTACCACCGCCTGTAATATGGAAGCGGCAACATCCTCCTTTGCCGCTCCCTCGTTTAAAAGCGGCTGCACGTCCGATTTGGCAAATACGCCGCAGCGCGCCGCTATCGGATATATCACCTTATGCTTCTCGGCCAGCTTGTTAAGGCCGTCGGCGTCAGTCTTTAAAAGCATCGCCATCTGATCGATGAACGAACCCGTGCCGCCGGCGCAGGTGCCGTTCATTCGCTGTTCAAGACCTCCGCTCAAATACAGTATCTTTGCATCCTCACCGCCAAGCTCTATTACCACATCTGTTTCCGGCAAAAATGTGTTGACGGCCGTCTTGGTAGCAATGACCTCCTGCACAAACGGCAGTCCCAAAAGCTTTGAAAGCAGCAATCCCCCGGAACCGGTTATGGTCGTAGTAACAGCCGTATCGGGAAATCTCCCGCATACTTCCTCAAGAAGCGTGAGCACTGTTTCCTTTATCTCCGAAAAATGCCGCTGATATTTGGAAAATATTATATCGTTTCTTTCGTTTAAAATGACTACCTTAACAGTAGTCGAGCCAACGTCTATGCCCATATGCAGTGCAGACATAAAAGGACCTCCTTTTTCCTTAAAACTGCGCCGGCCGCGGATTCTCTACCCGCAGCTGTGTTGGCAAAATGGTGTGTCGAAAAACCGATCCGCTAAGTCCAAACGGCTTAGCCCTCTTTCTATGATATCGGTTCCGATAATTATTATTATAATGTTTTTTTGATAAATAGTCAAGCGAAAAGAACAAATATAGCATAATAACCTCGAAAACCCGGCACTTTTGTCGGATTTTTGAGGTTATTGCACATACGTTATATCAGCTGTCTGCCTTCTATTGCCTTTATCAAAGTAATTTTGTCAGCATATTCCAGGTCGCTGCCCACTGGGATACCGTGGGCTATCCTCGTCACCTTAACGCCCAGCGGCTGCAAAAGTCGCGAGATATAAACAGCGGTCGCCGTCCCATTGACCGTGGGATTGGTCGCCATTATAACTTCCTTGACCTCCCCGTCATTAAGGCGCAGCAGCAGCTCATTTATTTTTATATCATCAGGAGTTATCCCCTCCATCGGCGACAATGCGCCGTGCAGTACATGATAAAGCCCTTTGTATTCGCCGGTGTTCTCTATTGCGGTAACATCCTCCGGGCTTTCCACTACGCATATCACGGAACGGTCGCGCTTTTCGGAGGAGCATATCTTGCAGGGATCCTCCTGAGTGAGATTCTGGCAGACGCTGCAAAGGACTATCTTTTCCTTTGCCTCTCTTATGCGCTCCGTCATTTTCACGACCGCTTCCCGGGGCATTTTTTCCAGTATATGGAATGCTATCCTTTCCGCACTCCTCCTGCCTATCCCCGGCAGGCTTTCAAATTGCTCTATCAGCTCTTCAATTGGTGCTGCGTGCATAGTTGGCTGTTCCTTCCTCAGAACAGGCCGGGGATATTGAGTCCGCCTGTGACCTCGCTCATACCCTCGGTCATCATATCATCGGCTTTTTTGATAGCATCGTTTACAGCCACCATCACCAGATCCTCCAGCGTCTCCACATCATCCGGATCCACTGCCTCAGGCTGTATCTTTATGGAGAGTATTTCCTTCTTGCCGTTAGCCTTGACAGTAACTACGCCGCCGCCAGAAGTTGCTTCTACTTCCTTGTCCTCCAGCTCCTCTTGAACGCGTTCCATCTCCTCCTGCATTTTCTGCGCCTGGCGGATAACGCTGTTCATGTTTTTATTGGCGTTCATGCCTGATCCTGAAAATCCCTTGTACTTTCCCATTGCTGTTTACCTCCGTTTATTCTTCATCATTATTTATTTGCTTAATTTCCTCTTCATTAAGAAATTCTTCACTATCCTCTTCCTCTCCCACATCTATAGACGACTGGGCAAAAGAAGAGCTTTGCTCATCATATTCAATAAAAGCGTTATCATCGCTCATTTCCACTATCTCCGAGAACC
>DBQZ01000039.1:3613-6893 GCA_002305435.1 Clostridiales bacterium UBA1381 | reverse complement strand
TCCCGTATCTCATCATGCCAAGCAGCCTTTACATCGCAGCTGACGCCGGACGCTTTTTGGAATAACGAGCGTATCTGATCAAGATACTTCACCGCCGAACGGTACGACATCGTCTCTCCCCGCTCGAACAGCAGTATTATCCCCGCTCCGTCAACAGTTATGCTCCTATTATTGATCGCTATCGCCAGAAACGGCGCGTTTTTCAGCATTGCCTGGGATATTTTATCCCATTTTTTAGCAGCTGTCACAAAAGGATTTTGACTGTTCCTTTCACTTGCCGGGATAGGCACAAACAGCCTCTCCGACGGTATCACCTTTTCCTTTTTCTCCGGCTCCTTACTCTCCTCTGCAGCCGGCTTTGGCTTTGTCTCAACAACGGCAACGCCGTTTGCAAGCTTTTCCTCAACAGAAGACAGTCTGTCCAGTAAGGCTTCCTTTGAATCATCAAGCTCCTCATGCGTTATTTTGACAAAGGCCAGTTCATAAACGACACGCGGATCCTTCAGCCACTTAGCTTCCGCCTTGGCCTTGGACAGTGTTTCTATTATATGCGATAAGGTCTCGAACGATATCTTTTCAGCCTGCGCTTTCAGCTTTACCATGTCCTCTGCCGAATAATCAAGCAGCTCGCCGGAAACACCGGCTATCTTACATACCATCAGATCGCGCAGATACCCCAGCATATTGTCTGCAAACGTATTAAGTTCCTTACCGTCAGCCAGTACAGAGGCAATGATGTCAAGTATTTGTACAGTATCTCTGTCTATCAGCGCCTGCGTTGTCCGGAATGTCAGATCGAGAGAGGATATACCGAGCACATTTATTATATCCTCGGAGCTTATCGTCCCTGTACAGGATGACATTACCCGCTCAAGTATACTCAAGCCATCGCGCATGGAGCCGTCGGCCAGCTTCGCCAAAAGCCCGAAGCCATCATCCGTCACCGAAAACCCTTCTGCATACGATATCTCTTTCATTCTGTGAGCGATATCGGACGGTTTTATCCTCTTGAAATCAAACCGCTGACAGCGTGAGAGTATCGTCTGCGGCACCTTATGCGCCTCTGTTGTTGCCAGAATGAATATAACATGCTCAGGCGGCTCCTCTAACGTTTTCAAAAGGGCGTTAAACGCTCCGCCGGACAGCATGTGCACCTCGTCTATGATATATACGACATACTTGCCCTCTACAGCGGTATAATTAACATCGCTGCGTATCTCCCTTATGTTATCGACGCCGTTGTTGGAAGCCGCATCTATCTCGTTTACATCAAGGATGCTCCCGTCTAGGATACCGCGGCATATCTCGCATTCGTTGCAGGGGCTGCCGGTGGTATTGTTCCTGCAATTCACTGCCCGGGCAAAGATCTTGGCCGCGGTCGTTTTCCCGGTACCGCGCGTTCCGCAGAACAGATACGCATGACCTATTTTCCCGCTTAATATCTGATTCTTCAGCGTTTGGGTGATATGCCCCTGTCCCACAATATCCTCAAACACCATTGGCCGCCATTTTCTGTAAATCGCCTGATAAGACATAATGATCTCCATTCCGCCGCTTACGGCGGTATATATCATAATGTGAAATAGCAATAGGAAGTCTGCCTCCCGCCGCACAATTCCCATGCCAGCTGCTCCTATAAATATGCCATATACCAAAAAACGCCGGATTCGGCGTTACAAAATCAAAAATAAGGCTCCGACCGAGTTTACCGTAACACATCAGGGATACTGCTTAGTGCTGCTTGGTTCCCCATCTGACACGGTTCACAGGTCCTGATCGCACGGGCTCGGTCATCATCGCCGTTTGTATCTGTTTTATGCAGCTATTATATTATAATATATTCCAGCAAAAATTGCAAGCCCTTTTTTTCTATTTTTTTAAATTTTTTTATTTTTATGCCTGTCTTAAAACAAAAACAGTCCCCTGCATTTTACTGCGGGAGACTGTTTTTTTAGGTTCTTAGTCAATGAAAAGATGTCTGGGCAGTCCGTCTACCATGAACGGCGAAAGCTCACCGATAATGAGCGGACGTGCATATTCGTTAAATTCCTTTGATACGTACGTTCCATCATCTGTTATCCATTCGTCCGGAACGCATTTTTCCGCATTAGCTATCTTGTTTATATCGTAGGAATCGGTGATTATCCCATAGGGGGCGTTGGATATACGCTTAAAGATTATCATTTTGCCGGTCTCGCCGTTCAAGGCCGCCACTACCGCGTCTGCTCCCGCCGTAAAGGCTTCGGTTATATCACGGCGCGACACAAGATGCGATGCGCAGCGCTGTAATGTTGAAAATACGATACCTCTTGATTTTATACCGGTGTTCTCGCTCAAGAAGTCCGCCAGATACAATGCCGTACCGCCCAAGGCCTTATGACCGAAAGAATCCTCGAATACATTAGTCTTGCCCGCTTCGCAGACATACTTGCCGTCAGCTGTTTTCAAGCCTTCGGATACGGCTACGACTACGGCATTTTTGTATTGCTTGACCTCCTGCACCTTCTTCATAAACTTATCATGATCAAATACTCTCTCCGGAAGGTATATCAGATCCGGCCCGTCACAGTCTTCAGAGCGTGAAAGCGTTGACGCCGCCGTCAACCAGCCGGCGTTTCTGCCCATTATCTCCACTACCGTTATGGAATCGGTCGGGTATGTTGTGGCGTCACGGATTATCTCCTTCATAGCAGCCGCTATGTACTTAGCCGCCGAACCGTAACCGGGCGTATGGTCGGTCACTGCCAGATCGTTATCTATAGTCTTGGGAACTCCCATGAACCGGATGTCCGAACCGATATCGGCCGCATAATTCGACAGCTTCATTATCGTATCCATAGAATCATTTCCGCCGATATAGAAGAAATATTTGATATCGAGCTTCTTTAAAATATCAAACAGTCGCTGATACACCTCCGGCTGCTCCTCCACAGACGGCAGCTTATAGCGGCAGGTGCCAAGAAATGAGGACGGAGTTCTTTTCAAAAGCTCTATATCAAGATCATTCTTGATATACTTGGAAAGATCAACGTATCTCTCATGCAAAAGCCCTTCGATACCGTTGCGCATACCGTAAACCACTCCNNGGTCCGCCGGACTGTCCTACCATTACATTGCCTAAAGCCATATTTCTTCTCCCCTTTTTATAAATTTGTCAGCCGTGTTCTATACTTTTAACAGTATATTACAACTTGATATTTATATATACCACGTTTTTATGCTCTTTAAACAAAATTTTGCCAGAAATAACTATAAAATCTGCATATTTATTCAACACCGT
>DBQZ01000039.1:0-3564 GCA_002305435.1 Clostridiales bacterium UBA1381 | reverse complement strand
CTCGGATCACGATAGCTTTTGTCATCGCGTCCGTAGCGTGAGTTTCTGTTTGCTGTTGAACCGGGTTTCGAGGTCGTCCTCACTCTCCTGTGCGGAGGTTGTCCTACCTGATCTCCCCGGGAAGTTGTACCGTGGATACGTTCACTGGCACGCTTCATTTGCCGTATTTGACGCCGTCTGCGGCGTTTTTTCTCCTGGATATGATTTATCACCAGTATCAGGATTATAAGCACGAGCGGTATTAAAAAGAACGGGCTTGTGACCACCTTAGCCGCTATATGAGCGGCCTTTANNTTATACGTTATCGTTCCGCAGACCTCTCCCTGTGAAATAGGCGCAGCCATCGCCCTTGACAGTTGTATGTCCGAGGTTATCTCGACACTGGAATCAACCGGTATCATTGCCGATATGTCGCCGGTAGCTGTCAGCGAAGCCTTCTGACCTCCCTGCGCTTCATATACATCTTGTTCCGACACCACGCTGCCCGCCGTGGTAAGCGTACGATATACATAATTGTTAAAACCGTACTCCAACATCTCTTTGGAATCCACATAGGAATATGCGTTTTCCCTCAAGTCCTGATTATCGCAGTCCATTACAACGCTTATCAGCTCCATATCATTGTTCTGTGCCGCTGCTACCAGGTTGTATCCGGCGTCGGAGGTATGTCCCGTTTTAATGCCGATAGCCGGCCTGTATATATGGTATGACGATCTGGCCGAGGATATGAACATATTTGTATTGTACAGGTCTCTGTCACGAGTGTATTTGTTAGTGGGATCGATATGATATGTCGGCATCGACACTATCTCCCGAAATTTCTCATTCTGCATCGCATATCTGGCGATTATGGCCAAATCTTCGGCAGTTGTATAATGGTCAACATCCTGCGAACCGCAAGCATTCGCAAAATGTGTGTTTTTGGCCCCTATCTCGGCGGCTTTCTGATTCATTTTATCAACAAAAGCGTCGATAGAACCTTCAAGATGTATTGCTATCACGTTTGCAGCATCGTTTGCCGAGTGAACGAGCATACCGCATATAAGCTGTTCAAGCGTCAGCTGTTCGCCTATCAGTATGCCCATATGCGAATCCTCATTGGTTATCGGCGCAATAGCTGCGTCCGAGGCGGTAACAACGTCTTCAAGATTGCCCTCCTCAAGGGCTATTATCCCTGTAAGCATCTTGGTCGTACTGGCCGGATATTTCTTTTTCTGCGCATTTTTGGAATAAAGTATCCTGCCCGATTTAGCGTCCATCAGTACAGCCGAATCAGCATATTGAACATTGGGCTGCTCCTGCGAATCCGAATATATCTGATCTTCCATATCGGCTTCTGCTTCTACGGGTCCGGTAGGTTTTTCCGTTGCAGACGGCGCAGTTGATTCCTCAGGATCCGACGAGCTGTCCTCATCCGCTGTTCCCGGTGATGAAGTCGCTCTGGCAGTAGATCTGGGCGTTGAAGTTGGTTCTGCATCTTCCGGGCGCGGCGATGCGCCCAATACACCTACGGCCGAACTTATCGTGATCACAGCAGACAGCAGCGCGCAAATGATAGATCGTTTTTTCAATTAAATAACCTCCTGCTTCTAAACGTTATATTAAGATGGCGCCGACGATCAGTCGCACATATCAGTACAATGTAAGTCCAATAGTCAGCCGATATGTACATTATACAAGATATAAATAAAATTTGCAACCTTTTATCGAATTTTTATTGAAAAAAATCTGATTATCTCTTAAAAACCTTAAAATAAAAGAATATCTAAAGGATTTCAGGATGAGGTTATATAACTAAAGCGTGTTCGCATAAAAACAAGGATCTTTACGATTTTTCTTCGGAGGAATATCAGGAAGAAACCCGTGTTCTTCTGCCAAAGCACGAGTTTTATCATCTTCATACGCCCTATCCATCAAAAGGGACATGCAAAATTTTTCTGTAAATTAAGTCCCCGTGGTAAAATTTATGTTTTTCAGGGCAGGGCATTCGTCCTGCCCCAATTACAATATGTCATAAAAATCCCGATGTGTCAAGAGCACCCGAAATGCATTTATTGAATCAGCTTTCGTTGTAAACCCTTGACAGGGCGATTGATTTACGCTGCAGCATACTGTCCTCAAAAAACCGTCTTTTAATCAAAGAATATAATCGGTTATGCAATCATACCAATGAACATAGGTTGTTCCATTTACACTAAGCCTATCATTTTCCGGCAGCTGTTCACTCCATTTTTTCTTATAACGGTCGATAGCCCAATCATCACGATTAAATCTGCGCCACAGTATCGTTTTCCCTCTTTTGTCCAAAAATTGCTCAGAAACCACTCCACTGTTGTAATTTTCAATATCCATCATGCACACTGTATCATAGCTATTGCTTCCAATAGTAACAGTATATCTACCCACGACATCCAAGAGAAATTTCTTTTTTGCGCTTGTAACCGTTGTCCCTACTCTCTTAATGTCACCCTTTACTTCCAGATTGGTTTCGTTGCCACAATTATCCTCGCCAAATCCCCAGTTAGACATAAACTCATCGCCATCAAGGAAGGTAATATAGTTATGAACGTCTTTATCATTTCTAAGGGTTGCCAGATAGCGACAATGTGTATCTGTAAGCTGTGCAACGAACGTTCGGTTGATTACTTCTTTTTTGTCAGAATACGATGCTTCTCTTGCAGTGATTTCCACGCCTTCAATACCGTGAACTCTGGCTTTACCTGTAACCTTCATATCATAAACATGGCTGCATTTGCGAGAAGGAATATCATACATACCCCAAGATATTTTTTCACCAAGTTTAGGAATCAAAAACCATCCCATAAGTTCTTCCCACTTTACAGAAAATGGTGCTTTGGAGCTTATTTCAATTTTATATTCGGGAATAAATTCCGGTAGCTTTTTCATATTATTTTCTCCTTTCAATATCTCCGCATGATATGGATATTTGTTTTTGAATTTTTGTTTTGCTTTGTACAGCCTACTTTTTACTGTTCCAACAGGAATATTCAGCAATTTCGCAATCTCAGCCTGCGAGAGTTCTTTCCAAAAGTACAAGTACAATATTTGCCTATCTTTATCACCAAGCAAGTCCATAGTTTCGCTAACAGTGGTAACAAGCGAAACCCCATATCTGCTATCGGATAATTCCTTTTGTGTTATTTCATCGATCGGTATTTCATAGCGTGTTGCTTCCTTTCGGAAATAGTCGTTACATTTGTTTCTTGCGATGCTAATGATCCACACTTTGAAAGAATCTTTGTTCTTTAGTTGCGGGAATTTTTGATAGGCTGTAAGATACACTTCTTGTAATATATCATCCGCCTCGGTATTAGAATTCATACGAAACATTACATATCTTTCTACAGATACTCGTTCTGCCTCCAGTAATTTCTCAAACTCATCCACATCCTTACCTCCTTTGATTTATTCGCAATTCTCTATCTATAATCTAGTAAAACCGGTTTCACTTATATAGACGTATGTCAATATCGAAAGGTTCATTTCGAGGAAAATTTCTTGTGTCAGTATAAAAAATCTGATTGCATTAGGGACACTAAAAAA
>DBQZ01000037.1:16464-19325 GCA_002305435.1 Clostridiales bacterium UBA1381 | reverse complement strand
CGCGCTGGACTCAAAATCCAGTGGTAGTGATACCGTGACGGTTCGACCCCGTCCATCGGCACCAACCATAGAAGAAGCGGCAGAGCCGCTTTTTTTATTACCCGAAAACCGAGAGAGAAAGGAAGATGAGAGGTATGCTTACAATAAAAGAAGCAAAAACTAACGAGGACATTAAAGCGATAGCAGATTTGGGAGCTATTGTATGGAGCGAGCATTACACACCAATATTAGGCAGGGAACAGGTGGATTATATGGTGGAAAAGTTCCAGTCGGAAAAGGCCATAACGGAAGCCGTAGAAAATGGCGGTTACATATATTACGGCGCTTACGACGGCAGCCGGCTTGCCGCCTACTGCGGGATATGCCCGGAGGAGGATGGTACGGTGTTTTTAAGCAAGCTCTACGCTGATAAGGAATATCGTGGTAAGGGTGTATCAAGGCTGTTTCTGGAAAACATTATAAAAACGTTCCCGGATACAAAACGCATATACCTTACCGTGAACAAAAACAATGATTCCTCAATTGCTGTTTATGAGCACATAGGCTTTAAAAAGGTGAGGGAAGAAAAAACCGACATCGGCAACGGATTTTTCATGGATGATGATATAATGGAATATTCTGTATAAAAAAGAGATAAATTTGATTTTTTTGATAAAAATTCGATAAAAGGTTGCAAATTTCATTTATATCCTGTATAATATATATGCTAGGCTGACCGTTGAGCTTACATTATGCTTTTTTATATGTGCGGCTGAGTCGGCATTGTTTTACTATACGTTAAGAAGCAGGAGGTTATCTAATTGAAAAAACGATCCATTATTTGCGCACTGCTGTCTGCTGTAATTACGATAAGTTCAGCCGTCGGAGTTATGGGGGCTTCGCCACGCCCGGAGGATGCAGAGCCGACTTCGTCGCCGAGATCGACCGCCAGAGCGACCTCGTCTCCGGATACATCTGACGAGGATGATTCATCCGATGCGGCGGAAACAGATGATGCAGAAGAAACCGATTCACCGTCCGCAACCGAAAAGCCGACCGGTCCGGTGGAAGCAGAAGCCGACATGGAGGATCAGGTATACTCGGATTCGCAGAACCAGCCAAACGTCCAGTACGCTGATTCGGCAGTTTTGATGGATGCAAAATCGGGCAGGATTCTGTATTCCCAAAATGCACAAAAAAAGAAATATCCGGCCAGCACAACGAAAATACTTACAGGAATAATTGCCCTTGAGGAGGGCGACCTTTCCGATGTGGTTACCGCATCATACGCTGCAATTGCGCCGATAACGAACGAAGATTCTCATATGGGCATACTGATAGGCGAGCAGCTTACACTTGAACAGCTCATATGCGGTATGCTTGTTTATTCAGCAAACGATGCTGCAAACGTGATTGCAATACATCTTGCAGGCTCTCTTGACGGCTTTGTTGACAAGATGAACCAGAAGGCTGCTGAAATCGGTGCGAAGAATACCCATTTTGCAAATGCCTGCGGTTCACAGGACGTCGACCACTATACAACGGCTGAGGATTTGGCGATCATTGCCAGATATGCAATGCAGAATGAGAAATTCCGTGAAATAGTTGCGATGAGCACGTACCATATCGATCCGACAAACAAGTACACACGGGATAGGGATTTGTCAAACACAAACCTGTTTATTTCCTCAGCCAGATCATCATACCACTTGTACAGACCCGCTATCGGTATAAAGACGGGACATACATCTGACGCAGGATATAATCTGGTAGCGGCGGCTCAGAACAACGATATGGAACTCATAAGCGTTGTTATGGACTGCGATAACCAGGACTTGAAAGAAAAAGCGTATTCCTACGTGGATTCCAAAGAGCTTTTGGAATACGGCTTTAACAATTACGTTTACAGAACGCTTACAACGGCCGGCAGTGTGGTATCCGAGCAGGATGTCTACGAGGCCAAAGGCGGTCAGAAAGCCTCCCTTACAGCCACCGGCGATATATCGGCGATGATACCGACTGATTCAAGCACGGAGATAACCTCCGACATCCAGCTGTCAAGGGCAATGGCTGCTCCTATATCACAGGGAGAGGTTTGCGGAACGATAACGTATAAGTACGGCGATACGGTTATAGGTTCCACAGAGCTTGTTGCAGCCAATGAGGTTTCTGTGAACTATCTGTTAAAGACTGCCCACATAGCTGCCAAGGTTGTAACAAGCCCGTTTTTCCTGATACCGCTTGTGCTTATCATCNNCAGATGAAGCGTGCCAGCGAACGTATCCATGGGACGACCTCTCGGGGCGATCAGGTGGGACAGGCTCCGCATAGGAGAGTCAGAACAACGTCAAAACCCGGCTCTACTGCCAATAGAAATTCCCGCTACGGGCGTGATGACAGGGATTACCGCAATCCGAAGAATAACCGCCGTTGAGAATACATTATATCCCCTTATAAGGCGGTGCGGATAATTTAAATAACACCTGTATACATTGATGTCTTGCAAGAGGCGATAGTATACAGGTGTTTTTCTATTTATTATATATAGGGATAAATATGCAAAATTTAACTGTATTTTATGAAAATTTTTGTTTAAGAAGCATAAAAATGTGGTATATATAATTATCAAGTTGTGCTATGCCATTAAAGGGATAAAACACGGCTGACAAATTTTAAGTAAGGGGAGAAAAAATTATGGCTTTAGGCAATGTAATGGTAGGACAGTCCGGCGGACCGACGTCTGTTATCAATTCCAGTTTGGTAGGAGTTTTTAAGACCGCAAAAGATTCCGGCTGCGGAGTGGTTTACGGTATGCGCAACGGAATCGAGGGGCTTTTGCATGAGAGATACGTTGATTTATCAAAGTACATCAAAAACGATCT
>DBQZ01000037.1:0-16372 GCA_002305435.1 Clostridiales bacterium UBA1381 | reverse complement strand
ATAATGAAACTGTCAAATTATGCGGCCGATATTGGCTCGGACATCCGTTTTATGGGCGTTCCCAAGACTATCGATAACGACTTGGCAGTTACCGACCATACACCGGGTTACGGTTCAGCGGCAAAATACATAGCGGCTGCAATGAAAGAGATAATACGTGATGCAACGACTTATCCGACCGATTCTATAACGGTAGTGGAAATCATGGGCAGAAATGCCGGCTGGCTGACAGCGGCAGCGACGCTTTCTCGTTCCGAGGACTGCGACGGCCCGGATCTTATATATCTTCCGGAAAAAGTGTTTGACCATGAAAAGTTCATGAAGAAGGTGCAGGAAGTTAAGCAGTATAAGAACGCTGTAGTAGTAGCAGTATCCGAGGGCCTTAAAACGGCAGACGGCAAATACGTCTGCGAAGCCGGCAAGACGAACGTGTTTGAGGATTCGTTCGGCCATAAGGCTCTGGGTGGTACGGCGTTGTATCTGGCGGACTTTTTGAGCGAGAATACAGGCATTAAGTCAAGAGGTATAGTGTTCTCAACGCTGCAGCGTTGTGCGTCGCATCTTGTATCACGCCGTGATATAACAGAAGCGTTTACAGCCGGAGCTGATGCTGTTGTGGCGGCATTGAACGGCGAGACCGGAAAGATGATAATATTTAAGCGTATATCCAACGCCCCTTATGGAATAATCACCGATTCCTACGATATAAACAAGATAGCAAATGCAGAAAAATGCGTTCCTGATGAATGGATAACAGACGATGGAACGTACGTATCCAAGGAATTTAACGAATACGCTCGTCCGCTTATTATCGGCGAATTGACGCCGTTCATGGTAGACGGACTGCCGAGACACCTGTTCATTGACTAAGAATTAAAAAAACTGTCCCCCGCTTTTGTTTGCAGGGGTCAGTTTTTTTCTTATGCAAAAAAATTTCAAAAAATAGAAAAAAGGTCTTGCAATTTCCGCCGGAATATATTATAATATAATAGCTGCATAAAACAGATACAAATGGCGATGATGACCGAGCCCGTGCGATTAGGACCCGTGAACCGTGTCAGATGGGGAACCAAGCAGCACTAAGCGGTATTCCTGATGTGTTACGGTAAACTCGGTCGGAGCCTTATTATGATTTTGTAACGCCGTATCCGGCGTTTTTTGGTATATGGCATATTACAGGAGCAGCGGCTCGAAAAAAGACGGGATTTGCTGGAGTAAATCACAGGATGCTACGGCGGCGGAATCGTTTCTTTTTTCGGGTCAGGATTTGTACCGCTGTAAGAGGCGAAATGGGGATTGTTATGTCTTATCAGGCGATTTACAGAAAATGGCGGCCGATGGTGTTCGAGGATATCGTGGGACAGGGGCATATCACACAGACGCTGAAAAATCAAATAGTAAGCGGTAAAATAGGCCACGCATATCTCTTCTGCGGAACCAGGGGCACAGGTAAAACGACCGCAGCAAAAATATTTGCACGTGCGGTCAACTGCAAAAATAATACAACCGGCAGCCCCTGCAATGAATGTGAAATATGCCGTGGTATTTTGGACGGAAGCATCCTTGATGTAAACGAGATAGACGCTGCATCAAACAACGGTGTTGACAACATAAGGGAGATACGCAGCGATGTCAATTATACCGCCGTAGAGGGTAAGTATGTCGTATACATCATAGACGAGGTGCATATGCTGTCCGGGGGAGCGTTTAATGCTCTTTTAAAAACGCTTGAGGAACCGCCGGGTCATGTGATATTTATTCTTGCGACAACCGAATCACATAAAGTCCCGCAGACGATACTCTCACGCTGCCAGCGGTTCGACTTTAAGAGGATAAAGCCGTCGGATATTGCGCATAGGATGAAAGAAATTGCACACGCAGAGGGATTTTCGGTGACGGACGACGGCTTTGCATTGCTGGCAAAGCTGGCGGACGGTTCAATGCGTGACGGGCTTAGTATTCTTGAGAGGGTCACTTCCTCCTGCGAGGGGACGATAAGCGGCGAGGATATAATAAACGTACTCGGCATATCATCGCTTGACCTGACTTTTCGCACGACTCAAGCCTTGATAGACCGCAATACTGCGGAGATACTTGATATAATTGCTTCCGTTTTAGCTGACGGCAAGGAGCTAAATACGTTTGCGGATAATATGCTTGGGTATCTGCGGGATCTTATGGTCTGCAAGGTGGCGGGCGCCTCGGATGAGCTGCTTGATTATTCGGCAGAGGACATGGTGAAGCTGAAAGCGCAGGCAGGGAAGATAACGTTTGAAATGCTGTCGCATATAATCGAAACCCTATCAAAGGCAAAGTCGGAGGCTAAGTGGCTGAAAGATCCGAGAGTTGTCTATGAGCTTGCTTTCGTTAAAATAACTCATGAGGAGCTTGACGATTCAAGGGAAGCCTTGCTTGACAGGCTGTCCTCGGTTGAGGAGAAGGTTGCAAACGGTGTGGCCGTTGTAAATGTGGAAGCAAAGCCTGCTCCGGAAAAGGAAAAAGAACCGGAGAAAAAGGAAAAGGTGATACCATCGGAACGGTTGTTTGTGCCGATTCCGGCGGAGGATAGGAACAGCGCTAATCCTGTCGTTGTGGCAGCTAAAAAATGGGATAAAATATCCCGGACGATACTGAAGAATGCGCCGTTTTTGGCGATAGCAATCAATAATCGGAGCATAACTGTTGACGGAGCGGGGATAATATTGCTGTTTGAAAAGGGAGAGACGATGTCCTACCGTTCGGCAGTGCGTTATCTTGGCGAAATAAGGGAAATGTTTAAAAAGGCATCCGGTGTCAGCTGTGATGTTAAGGCTGCATGGCATGATGAGGTGCGGGATGTTGAATATGATTTCTGGAGCTTTCCAAAGCCTCTAGAGGGTGAAGTGTCAAATGAGACGATGCCCGAGGAGCAGCTCCAAAAGGATCCGCTTGACAGCCTTGCGGAGAGGTTTGCAGACATAGTTGAAATGAGCGATGACAACGCTTTTGTAGAATATGATGAGAAAGAATCTTCTTTTGCCCAGTCCTCTATTGATGTAGAGCAGGAGGACGACGAAGAGGAGTTTCTCGATGAAGAGGAAATAAAGCAAATCAATAATGATGAAGAATAAACGGAGGTAAACAACAATGGGAAAATACAAGGGATTTTCAGGCTCAGGCATGAACGCCAATAAGAATATGAACAACGTTATCCGTCAGGCACAGAAGATGCAGGAGGAGATGGAACGTGTTCAGGAGGAGCTTGAGGATAAGGAAGTTGAAGCCACCTCGGGCGGCGGAGTTGTTACGGTAAAGGCTAACGGCAAAAAAGAGATACTTTCAATAAAAATACAGCCGGAAGCGGTAGATCCCGAAGATGTGGAAACGCTTGAGGATCTTGTGATGGTTGCCGTAAACGATGCGATCAAAAAGGCCGACGATATGATGACAGAAGGCATGAGCGAGGTTACAGGCGGGCTTAACATTCCCGGCCTGTTCTAAGGAAGTGACGGCGGAAATATGCACGCAGCGCCTATTGAAGAGCTGATAGAACAATTTGAAAGTCTGCCGGGGATAGGCAGAAGAAGTGCGGAGAGGATAGCGTTTTACATCTTGGAAAAGATGTCAAAGGAAGCTGTTGTAAAAATGACAGAACGCATCCGGGGCGCCAAGGAGAAAATAGTCCTCTGCAGCGTCTGCCAGAATCTCACTCAGGAGGATCCATGCAGGATATGCTCCTCAGACAAGCGTGACCGCTCAGTTATATGCGTGGTTGAAAGTCCGGAGGATGTCACCGCAATAGAAAACACCGGTGAATACAAGGGACTTTATCATGTTCTGCACGGGGCGCTGTCGCCGATGGAGGGGATAACTCCGGACGATATAAAGATAAACGAGCTTTTGCTGCGTCTTAATGACGGGGAAGTCAAAGAGGTAATTATGGCGACAAATCCTACGGTCAACGGGACGGCGACGGCTGTTTATATTTCACGGCTTTTGCAGCCGCTCGGGATAAAGGTCACAAGAATTGCCCACGGTATTCCGGTTGGAAGCGACCTGGAATATGCTGATAAAATCACCCTGATAAAGGCAATAGAAGGCAGACAGCTTATATAATGTATGTGCAATAACCTCAAAAATCCGACAAAAGCGCCGGGTTTTCGAGGTTATTATGCTATATTTGCTCTTTTCGCTTGACTATTTGCTAAAAAAACATTATAATAATAATTATCGGAACAGGCTGTACAAGGCGGAGCTAAGGCAATATTTTCTCCCTTGCAGCCCGAGTTTCGGGTACTGATTGCCAACACGGCAGCAGGTATCAATTCTTGCTGCCGGCGCAGTTTTTCGGAAAAAGGAGGTCCTTTTATGTCTGCACTGCATATGGGCATAGACGTTGGCTCGACCACGGTAAAGGTGGTCATTCTAAACGAAAGAAACGATATAATATTTTCCAAATACCAGCGGCATTTCTCGGAGATAAAGGAAACGGTCGTGACGCTTCTTAATGAAGTGGCAGGGAAATTTCCCAATACGGAGGTTACGACGACAATAACCGGCTCCGGCGGACTGCTGCTTTCAAAACTTTTGGATCTGCCGTTTGTGCAGGAGGTTATTGCAACAAAAACAGCAGTAAATACTTTCCTGCCGGAAACGGATGTGGTGATAGAGCTTGGCGGCGAGGATGCTAAGATACTGTATTTGAGCGGCGGTCTTGAACAGCGTATGAACGGTACCTGTGCCGGCGGTACAGGTTCGTTTATCGACCAGATGGCGATGCTTTTAAAGACAGATGCTGACGGTCTTAATAAGCTTGCTGAAAAGCATAAGGTAATGTATCCGATAGCGGCACGCTGCGGCGTATTTGCAAAATCGGACGTTCAGCCGCTTTTGAACGAGGGAGCGGCGAAAGAAGACGTTGCCGCATCCATATTACAGGCGGTGGTAACGCAGACCATCAGCGGGCTTGCACAGGGGCGGCCTATAAAGGGGAACATACTCTTCCTCGGCGGACCGCTGCATTTTTTGCCGCAGTTAAGACGACAGTTTGAAGATACGCTAATGGCGAATGCAAAATCATTTAAATCTCCCGAAAATGCCGCCTTGTTCGTGGCGGTGGGAGCGGCTTTGGCGTCAGAAAAGGAAACTAAGCCGTATACAATCGAGGAGCTTATAGAAAAGCTTAAAAACTCCGGCGAAGCCGATACGGAGATAACACGTATGCGCCGCTTGTTTGAAAACGATGAGGAGCGGGAGGAATTCTTCCGCCGTCATGAAGGCGCAGTTGCTGCAAGGGCTGATATATCAAAGGTACACGGTCCGGTATTTTTGGGGCTTGATGTCGGCTCGACAACAATAAAGGCAGCGCTGATAAACCAGCAGGGCGAGATAGTATATACATACTACGGCAAAAATGAGGGAAGTCCGATAACGTGCGGACTAAACATCCTAAAAGAGCTTTACGGCCAGCTTCCGCCGGGGGCGTTTATCGCAAATGCCTGCACGACTGGATACGGCGAACAGCTCTTAAAAACAGCCTTCCGCATACCGGAGGGTGAGATAGAAACGATAGCTCATTATAAGGCGGCGGAATTTTTCTGCCCCGGTGTTGATTTCATAATAGATATTGGCGGGCAGGACATGAAATGTATGCGTGTCAAAGACGGCATAATTGAAAGCATTATGCTTAATGAAGCGTGCTCTTCAGGCTGCGGTTCGTTTATACAGACGTTTGCACAGTCCTTGGGGCTTGATACACGTGAATTTGCCGAAGCCGCCCTCGGCGCAGAAAATCCGGTGGATCTTGGCACACGTTGTACGGTGTTTATGAATTCCCGTGTAAAACAGGCGCAGAAAGAGGGCGCAACTGTCGGCGATATAAGCGCCGGTCTGTCATACTCTGTAGTCAGAAATGCGCTTTATAAGGTAATAAAGCTGCGGGATCCCGACCTTATGGGTGAAAAGGTCGTTGTACAGGGCGGTACGTTCTATAACAACGCCATCCTGCGCTGCTTTGAGATAATCTCAGGAAAGGATGTTATACGTCCTGATATTGCTGGGATAATGGGCGCTTTCGGTTCGGCGCTGATCGCAAAAGACCGCTGGGACGGCGGCGATATGTGCGATATTCTTGCAGCCGATGAGATAGACGAGTTTGATTTTAAGACATCTCTCACACGCTGCCAGAAATGCGGCAACCGCTGCCAGCTTACGATAACGGAGTTTTCCGACGGCAGCCGTTTCGTTTCCGGCAACCGCTGCGAGAGGGGAGCGGGAATGGAGCGCAAGAAGAAAGAGCTTCCCAATTTGTTTAATTATAAGTATGCCAGAGCTTTCCATTATAAGCCGCTTTCGGCGGAGGAGGCTGTAATGGGTACGATAGGCATACCACGGGTTTTGAACCTTTATGAGAATTATCCGTTATGGTTTACATTCTTTACAAAGCTCGGGTTTAGGGTGCAGATTTCCTCACGCAGTTCTCATGCGCTTTATGAGAAGGGGATAGAATCGATCCCGAGTGAGAGTGCGTGCTATCCGGCGAAGCTCGTACACGGTCATATACAGGATTTGTTGGATAAGGGGATTAAGACGATATTCTACCCCTGTATCCCGTATGAGCAGATAGAATATTCAGACGCAGGCAACCACTTCAACTGCCCGATAGTGACATCCTATCCCGAAGTGGTTTATAACAACATAGATGCAGTCAGGGGAGAGGGAATGAAATTCCTCTATCCGTTTATAAACCTTGCAGACCGTCCCTCGTTTGCACGTCAGATGTATAAAACTCTGTCGCAGTTCGGCATTACGATGAAGCAGATAAAAGAAGCCGAAGAAGTGGCATTTGATGAGCTTGCAGCGTATAAGGCCGATATACGGAGGATGGGCGAGGAAACGATAGAATGGTGCCGTGAGCATAACACACGTGGGATAGTCCTTGCCGGACGGCCGTACCATGTTGATCCGGAGATAAACCACGGAATACCGGATATGATAAACTCACTCGGTTTTGCTGTACTCACGGAGGATTCGGTAGCGCATCTTGGGCATTTGCAGCGTGACATCCGTGTTGTTGACCAGTGGGCGTACCATACACGCCTTTATGAGGCGGCAGCACTTGTAATACGTGAACCGATGCTTGATCTTATACAGCTGAACTCTTTCGGCTGCGGTCTTGATGCGGTTACTACCGATCAGGTGCAGGAAATAATCCAGTCGCACGAGAAGATATACACAACGCTGAAAATAGACGAGGTTACAAACCTCGGTACAGCAAGAATAAGGGTGCGTTCTTTAAAGGCGGCGATACGTGAGCGGGATATGAACCATTTCGTGCCGCATGAAATAGAAAAATACACTCTTGATCGTGTAAAATTTACGAAAGAGGATAAAAAACACCATACGATAATTTTCCCGCAGATGAGTCCGGTTCACTTCAAGCTGTTTGAAGCGGCGTTTAAGGCTGAGGGATACAATACGATGGTGCTTGAAACGGTTACTCCTCAGGATGTTGAGGCAGGGCTTAAAAGTGTCAATAACGACGCCTGTTATCCGTCCATACTTGTAACGGGTCAGTTTGTAAACGCTTTCGTTTCCGGCAGATGCGATCCGGATAATACCACGGTTATGATTACCCAGACCGGCGGCGGATGCAGGGCGACAAATTATATTGCATTCATCAGGAAAGCGCTTAAGGAAGCGGGGTATCCGAATGTGCCGGTTATGTCGCTCAATCTGTCGGGGCTTGAGGATAATCCCGGATTTAAGCTGACTCCGGGGCTTATAGGCGGAGTTGTTAAAGCGGCCGTATGGGGCGATCTGTTGCTTACGCTTCCTTTGCGTATACGTCCGTACGAGATAACTCCGGGTGAAACGGATTCGGTTTACGATAAATGGATGAAGAGGCTGTATGATGATCTTATGCACAAGAATAAGAAGAACCTGCATATGAAGAAGGTCATAGATGAAATAATAGCCGATTTTGACAGTATCCCCATGGATGATTCTATCAGACGGCCGCAGGTCGGCATTGTCGGTGAGATACTCGTAAAATTCCATCCGGGAGCAAACAACAACATAATCGACGTTATAGAAAACGAGGGCGGAGAGGCGGTAATGCCGGGACTGATCGACTTCTTCCTCTATTGCCTGTATAACAGCAATTTCAAGAGCGAAAACCTCGGTTCCAAGTCCTCTACCGCAATTCTTGCCAACACCGGCATCTGGCTTGTGGAAAAGGCCCGTGCTCATATGAAAAAGGCTCTGGAACGAAACCCCAAGTTCGCAAGACGTGCGCCGACTCATATTATGGAGGTGGCAGAGGGGGCAAAGAGCATACTGCAGCTCGGACACTGTACCGGTGAAGGATGGTTTTTGACCGGCGAAATGGTTGAGCTTATAAATAATGGCGTACCGAACATTGTCTGTGTTCAGCCGTTTGCCTGCCTACCTAACCACGTTACCGGCAAAGGCATGATAAAAGAGCTTAGGAGACAGTTCCCTCAGGCAAACATTGTGCCTATAGATTACGATCCCGGCGCAAGCGAGGTCAATCAGTTAAACCGTATCAAGCTGATGATGGCAGTAGCGTTTGAAAACCTTTCAAAGGAAAGAGAGTCTGCCGGGGAAAATAAAAAAACAACCGTTCAAAAGACGGCTGTCGAAGTCTAAAATGACACCGCCTGCATACCGGAGGAATATAAACCTCCGATATATGCAGGCGGTATTTTTATTGCCGGAGGAGACTACAATTTCCTCGGCAGTTGTGATTTATAGCCATTTCCAGAAAATCAGGCCGTTATCCCACATCCTGTCCAAGGCATCAGTGCCGGAATAGGCTGTATTTTCGTCAACGTACTCAGTGCAGCCCCAGTATACCAATTCGTTGTTTAAAATCTTGAACGAAATATCGTAGAATGAGCGTTTTGCATGGGGGTAGATGTAGTACGAAAAGAACTGCAGGTTATGCGTGCCGTACGAGGAGCTTATATCGAGGTAAACATCGTCAAAGCCTGAATCGGAAGTGCCTGAATTGTAAACGCTGTTTTCACCCGTGTATGAAGCGTAGGAATACGAATACAGGTCCGGAGCGTAATCGTCCTTGAACGAAAGGCGTACATGGGTTTTATCTTCGGTCAACGAAAGCGTAAACGGCAGATCGGAAAGACGGCGGCGGTATTGTGATGAGGTAAAGCCATTGATGAAAGGATCGTCCGACTCCTGAAAATATTGCCATGAAGTATATTCGTTCTCTGAGGAGTAGACCATGCTTATCCGGATAGAACCGTCGTCGCTTATAAAGCTCATAGTATCACTGTCAAAGCCGTAGAATGTCCCCTCTATTTCCTCAAGACGTATTGCCCCGCTTTCGTTTAGGAAAAACGTTCCGCTTGCCGTATTGCCGTCTATGGTATACGTTTCGCCGGGGACGGACGAGATATATCTGCTGTTTACAAGCGGCAGCAAGCAATAGAGCTGTCCGGTGTTTGTGTTGACTCTGATTTCTGTCGGATAATTTTCCCGCGTATCGGTGGTAACCGTTCCGTTTTTCTCATATGAAACGTCAGCATTAATGAAAATGCTGCGCTCATGGGTGGCGTCGAAATGCTCGAGCTGCCACTGTTCACTTTCGGCGTTAATCTTGCTGTCCTCAGTATAGGAGAAATTTATCGGATACAAGTCGAAGCGGATATTTGAGTCATCGCTTTCGATATAGAGGCGGGCAAAATCGCTGCCCTCTTCTCCGGGGATGTTGTTGAGCCAGCCGTTTGCTTCTTCAAGAATCACCTGCCCGTCAAATGTGACGGTAAAGAGTCCCTGCCACGTTCTGCCGTTTTCTATCGCCCCGATAAATTTGTCCATCTCAATATGCACATTGGTGTCAAGCTGTTGTGTAACAGCATCAGTGTTCAGGTTATCCGTAAAATGCGCTTTTACATCTGCCGAAAAGCTTTTGTAAACGGCTGTGTTCACAAGAGACGCCCTGTTTTGTGAGAAATCGTCTGACCAGCTGCTGAACCAGTGCTTATCGCCGTTATCGTAGGAAAGACCGTACACCTCACGGGCTGTATAAGATTGCTTGGGCACTTGTTCGTTTATTGCTGCGGCGCAGATAGTCATGCAGGCTATAATGACCGAGGTTATTATCACGCCTGCAAATGAATGCAGCCTTGTATATTTTTTCGCTTTCATGATAATATCTATCCTTTCCTTTACATTTTTTCCATTTTCGGACAGACAGGCTCCTGAGGAGGAAAGCGGAGCTGCGCAGGAGAGAATGTTCCTGCTGTATTCGAGCCGTTGATTTTTGTCTAAAAGAGCTGATGTTTCCTCATCGCAGGCAAATTCCATATGCTTTCGCAGCTGCTTATTTATCAGATATACGAAGGGATTGAAAAAATGCAGTACCATTACAACGTTTGCAAATAGCAGGAACACCGTATCACGATGCTTTATGTGCATCAGTTCATGCAGTAATGATTCATATGAAATCCTCCCGTGCGGCAGAAATACCTTTGGGCGGATTATCCCGTATACGAACGGCGAGCAGTCTGTGTTTACTGCGAAAAAGCCTATTTTCCCCTTTGTGCCTGTTATCCTTTCACATTCTGTGGCAAGCTCACATTCGCACGGGCGTGCGGCGTGTTTTAGAGCCCTACGAAATCGTGACGCTCTGAAAATATAAAATACGGCTGATGATAAAAGCCCGACTGCGTATAATGCTGACAGTATCTGTTCATAATTTATTCCCCGATCAGATACTGCGTTATTTTTCGGCTGAGCGTCTGTTTTCTGCTCTGTATCAGCGGCGGGTTCTGCCGTCTCCGGTATTTGTAGATTATCCACCGGCTGGATTGCTGCCATCCCAACGGATTGGCGGGAATAATCCCCGACATAAGCGGGAGCTTCGGCAGTTTCCGGCGCCTTATCCGAAAAGCGGGAGATCCCCGTTATCGGTATAAGCCCCAATATGAGGACGCCAAGCCACAAAAGCCGGCACAGCCTACGGCGGAAGAAGTGCAGAAACAGCTTTTCCGATACAAGGATGAGTACTCCTCCGACTGTCATGGCAAGGCTCATGAATAATACTTTTAAAAATATGTAGTAAAGCATATCCTCACCTCAGTTTTCCCCGTATTTTTTTAAAATGTCCAAAAGCTCGTTATAATCGCTTTCGGATACCCTGTCCTTGCAAAGGCTTGCGATAAGGCGGCCGGCCTTGCCATCATACATTTCCTTTACAAACTCGTCGGTCTGCGTTTGCAGATATTCTTCACGGCTTATGGCAGCTGTAAAGTGATTCTGGTTCTTCTCCTTTTTGCAGACAAGAAAGCCCTTTTTCATAAGCCTTGTCATAAAGGTAGCTACGGTGGTGTATTTCCACTCGCTGTCGTCAAGCAGTGAACACACATCACCAACGCAGACCGGCTCCCCTTTTTCCCAGACGACATCCATTATTTCTTTTTCAGAATCGGAGAGCTTTTTCATGTTTTAACACCTCCCTTTGAAATTATTGCGAAGCTTCTACTACTCTCTGTAGTAATTATATTCTACTACATCTTGTCGTAAATGTCAAGAGGTTTTTTGAAAATTCAGGAAAAAGCCAGCAGAAACTTGAAAATGTTTTTTGCTTGACGAAATATGGCAGGGATGGTATAATTATACTGAATATTGATACGTGTTAATAAAGGTGAAGTGATGTCTGAGACAGTGAAAACGGAGGATAGAATATGAGAAAGTTTATCGCTGAGTTTAAGGAATTTGCCCTTAGGGGCAATATGTTGGAGATGGCAGTAGGTATCATCATAGGCGGTGCATTTTCCGATATTGTAAAGGCCCTGACTGCAAATTTTATCGATCCACTTTTGAAGTTTGTCACAGGCGCTGAAACGTACACTTTTCAGCAGATAGCGGGCTTTGCCTCATCATTTATTTCTGCGCTTGTGAATTTTTTCATTATGGCATTTGTCCTTTTCTGCTTGTTAAAGGGAGTAAACAAGCTTATGAGTCTTGGCTTAAAAAAAGAGAACCCGCCGGCTCCGGTAACAAAGGTATGCCCGTACTGCAAGAGCAAAATACCGGCAGATGCTGTTCGCTGTGCATACTGCACATCACAGCTGTAATACAGGCATCACACGGAGTTTTAAGGAGGAGATATGACAGATGGAGCGGATTTCGGTTATCGTCCCTGTATATCAAATGGAAAAATACATTGCGCAGTGCATAGAATCAATACTTGCACAGACGTATAAAAACTTTGAACTGATACTAATAGATGACGGTTCAACGGACGCTTCGGGCAGAATATGCGATGAATATGCAAAAAAAGATGGTCGCATAAGAGTTATACACAAGAATAACGGGGGACTTGTCGCAGCGTGGACGGACGGAATAACAGCTGCAAAAGCTCCTTTTGTCGTATTTGTAGATGCAGACGACTGGCTCAGTGAGAGTATGCTTGAAACATTTGCCGGCGAATATGAGCGGACAGGCGCAGATATGGTATGCGGCTCATATTTTTTGGAGAATCATTGCGGGGCGGTAAAGGCAGAAAACAGTACTTCCACAGGAGTATACGGTAAAAAAGAGATAGAGACAAAAATCCTGCCGACGCTGCTTTATACAGGCGAATTTTTAGGGCGTGGATTTATAATGTCACGCTGTGCAAAGCTTATAAAACGGGAGCTTGTGCTTGAAAATGCTTATTGGGCAGCCGATGGGATAACAATGGGTGAGGATATGTGTGTGATACTGCCATGTATCCTGTCAGCGGAGAAGATAAGCGTAATAAACGATGCGTGTATGTATCATTACCGCAGCCACGGCGAGTCGATGACACACGATTTCGGCGATAATGCAATAGAGAAGATAGAAGCGCTTTATGAGCGAGAGAAGCAGATAATAAAGGCGTTTGACTGTGAAGAAGTCATAGGATGGCAGGCGGCGCAGGATTTTTGTTCATTGTGCGTCAATGTTTTTTGGGGAGAATACGTTTGCAGAGGGACGTTCTCCAATATGGACAGGTTCCGTTGCAGTGCGTATTATCAGGTGGCACGTGATAATATGGAGTCTTGGCGCTATCCCGGGGCGATAAGGCTGATGGCAAAAAAGCTGCTTTGTAAGAGTATGGCTGCTTACCTGTATTATTCTGCTGTTCTTGGGCTAAGACGGAATCTTACACGCATTAAAGCGGCGTTGCAAATGAAAAAAACAAGTAAAAATTAGCAAACTGCTATTGTTTTGGATAGAAGTATGTGATATAATATAAAAAGCAGGCACAGGATTTGTGCAAATAAATAATAAGGAGTTAAACAGTTATGATGAAGGTTGGAATTTTGACCAGCGGCGGAGACTGTCAGGGATTGAACGCAGCTATCCGCGGTACGGCCAAAGCTCTTTATGAAGAAATGGCCGGTGATGTTGAAATTTACGGCATCCGTGATGGATATAAGGGTCTGATTTACGGCGATTATCAGCTGATGAAACCGTCGGATTTTTCGGGTATTCTCACATTGGGAGGAACAATACTCGGCACGAGCAGACAGCCGTTTAAGATGATGCGTGTTATAGATGAGAACAGCGTGGACAAGGTAAAGAACATGAAGGATCATTACAAGCAGATGGGGCTTGACTGCCTTGTGGTTCTCGGAGGAAACGGCACTCATAAGACGGCCAACCTTCTTCATGAGGAGGGATTGAACGTTGTATCGCTTCCCAAAACGATAGATAATGACGTATGGGGAACTGAGATGACGTTCGGTTATCAGAGTGCAGTGGAAATCGCTACAGAGGTTATCGACTGCATACATTCGACTGCCACATCCCATGGCCGAATATTCGTTGTTGAGGTGATGGGGCACAAGGTGGGATGGCTGACGCTCAGCGCTGGTATTGCCGGAGGGGCGGACGTTATACTGCTGCCGGAGATACCGTATGATATAAACAAGGTAGCATCCCTTATTGAAAAACGTACAGAAATGGGCAAGAACTTCTCTATAATTGCTGTTGCCGAGGGGGCGCTTTCGGTTGAGGAAAGCAAGATGAAGAAAAAAGAGGTTAAGGCAGCAAGGGCTGCTATGCCGTATCCGTCTATTTCCTACAGGATAGCCGACGAGCTGGGAAGAGCGACCGGTCACGAAATCAGGGTGGCTGTTCCCGGACATTTCCAGCGGGGAGGCAGTCCCTGTCCGTACGACCGTATTTTGTGTACACGGTTCGGAGCGGCTGCTGCACGGCTGATAAAGAAAAGGCAGTACGGCTTCATGGTAGCGCTTAGAGAACAGAAGATAGTCCCGGTTCCTCTGGGAGAAGTGGCAGGAAAACTCAAGACAGTGCCTATAGACAGCGAGATGATACAGGCTGCAAGAGATATAGGCATATCGTTTGGTGACTGAGAAAGGATAAAGAGATGAAAAAAGTATTGTTTGCAGCAGCGGCAATAGCGGTTATGGGGATATCGGCAAGTGCAGCTGAACTTGTAAATGCTGATTTCCAAAACGGCATTACAGGCTGGGGCGGAGATGTAGAAAATGTTACTGTAGAATCTGGGGCGGCAGTTATAGAGGACGGAGCAGAAACGGACTTTTATCAGGAGATAGAAGCAGAGGCGGGATACTATGACGTGACAGCTACGATAACGAGCGATTCCACAGACGGCATTTGCTATCTGTATGGAAAGGGCGAGGGCTATACAATGGCTTCGACCGCAGTTCCCGAGGGGGACAAGGTGCAGGTAGTAGTCCGCGGCATAGGCGCTGAGGATGGAAGGCTTAAAATAGGTTTATACAGCGACGGCAGCCACGGGCTGACGATGGACGATGTTACGCTTACAAAGACTGACAATCCGTACGTATTCTACAAGGGTGCGGATATAACCGAGCTTAATTACGTTGAGGATCACGGCGGCGTATACAAGTATCAGGATGGTACTGAGGGGGATGCGGTAGAAATACTCAAGGATTACGGAGTAAACATGGCACGTATCCGCTTGTATAATTCTCCCGGCAAGGGCAGGGGGTATGACGGCTATTACCTTCCCGAGGGCTATCAGGACGAGGCGGACTGCCTTGATCTGGCAAGACGGGCAAAGGATGCCGGTATGGCTATACAGTTTACCTTCCATTATTCGGATTACTGGTCAAACGGCGAGCGTCAGCTGATACCGGCGGATTGGCAGAAAGAGATAGAAGGAATGGAGAGGGAAGAGGCGCAGCAGAAATTAGCCGAGCTTGTGTATTCCTACACGAAGGATATTATGACAAAGCTCTCAGAGCAGGGAACAACTCCTGAGTTTGTTTCTCTGGGAAATGAGATAAACGGCGGCTTGCTTTTCCCGTACGGCAATACGTACGTAATAGATGACTTTAACGGGGAATACTGTCCGGTGAATTGGGATGGGCTTGCAAAGTTCATCAACGCCGGCTATGAAGCGGTCAAGGAAGTGTCGCCGGAAACGGAGGTCGTTATCCATCTGGCGGATGCGCCGATTGAAAGTAAGATAGAATGGTTTATGAAAGAATTTGTCGCAGCCGGAGCAAAGTTTGACGTGCTGGGATTTTCATACTATCCGGCGTGGTCGCAAATGACAATTGAAGAATGTACAGCGTTCTGCAACACTATGGCAAAAAGGTATGACAGGGATATTCTGATCATGGAGACGGGTTATAACTGGAACGAAACAAAGGCGGACGGTTATCCGGGACAGCTTGGTTCTGATCTGCGGGGCGAGATGTATCCGTTTACGAAAGAAGGTCACAAAGCGTTCCTGACAGAGCTGTACAACGGTCTGAAGCAGGTAGAAGGAGGCCGCTGCATAGGCGATATATACTGGGATCCGGTCATGATACATTGTGACGGTGTAGGCTGGGCTTATAAGGAAGCGGACGATACTGTTGACAGCAATGTTGTTGAAAATACAACTCTGTTTGATTTTGACGGCGTGGGCATACCGTCGCTTGACGTTATGGCTACGAATATGAACAGTGAAAAAGAATCATCATCAGCGCTTGAGCTTGTCAGTGAGGAGAACGGCGTGTATACAGTGAAAAACAACGCTGATTCTGAACAGTCGGTTACTCTTTATAAGGCTGCCTATGAGAGTGGGATTTTGAACGATGTGAAGTTTTACACATCTGTGATAGCTCCGGGAGAAACGGCAGAGCTTTCGGTAGAGCTTGACGGCTATAATGTCAGGACGTATCTCTGGGGCGACAATATGGTTCCTGTAGAATAATTGCGATAAAATATCGCCTGTGTATCGAAGTTTGATATACAGGCGATATTTTGTTGTGTTCTGAGGAATGTTATGAAGGCGCTGTGAAAGCGGCTTATTCATCTGATAGAAAAACGCCCGCATACAAATAATGTATGCAGACGTTTTTTACCGTTCAAACAG
>DBQZ01000137.1:9077-12201 GCA_002305435.1 Clostridiales bacterium UBA1381 | reverse complement strand
AGGATTTTTTATGAAGTTTAAAAAATTAGTCGGCGCAATTGCGGCGGCCACTATCGCCGTGTCTGCGTTTGCAGGGTTTGGGGTATCAGCCTCGGCAGCGGGTGAATATGAAATTGATGAAGTGCTGTACGGTGTGGAAGCAAACGGTACAGTTACGCCGCAGACGGATTTTACTGATGATCCTAATGAGGTAACCGGTGTAACGTTTTCTGATAAAAATGGAAATGTAGAGGAGTTCCCTATTGATGGTTCAGTTTTAACAATACCTAAAAGCACTGCTTGGGAAAAGAGTTTTGATACAGCAAAAACTGATGGTAAGATCTATTTTTCATGTGTTTACAGCATAGGTGCAAATGATAAAGGTGTTATAAAACTTGTGGACAATAATAATGTTCCAATTTTTTCTAGCACAATGAACGGTACCGGCAGTAATGAAACTGTTGCTGTTGCTACTATAAACGGAGTAGAAATTATAAATTATGTTCGTAACCCTCGTACATGCGGATATAAAGTAAGCATATGTGTAGACTTAGATGCAAACAAGGTTGATTATGAGCTGCTGGTTTCCTCCGGAAATGGTTCATTCACTACATTAAAGGATTCTATAAGTGGGTTGACGGTAGATAATATAAAAGGATTACTAATAAGCGGTTCGCCTTGGGGTGGCGGATACATAGACAACGTGGCTCTTTATAGTGAGAAAAGTTCTGTAGAGTTGCATGATTATACACTTACATATATGTGCGACGATACGCCAATTCGTGAGTTGAGTGCAAGCGTGGAAGCTGGAACATCCATAACAGCTGAAAGCCCTTATTGGGTTGAAGATGGCACAAAATACTTTGCGGTTGATGGTGCAGAAACTGAGTTTACAGTAACCGCAGATGGCGACAATGATTTTGTTGTCAACTACAGAAAAGCAGAAGAATATTCTGTTACAGTGAACGCAGTAAACAGCGAAAGTGAGACTATTCAGTCGGCAATAAGAGAGTACACTGTAGATGAGGGTGATAATTTACAATATTATTGGCCGCAGTACGTAATAGATGGCGATACAGCGTACATTGAATCTGATGGTGAAGACGGATACTATGCTGATATTACAGCAGCTAATGATGATGTTGTAAAAAATGTAACGTATACAAAGCTTGACGGAAAAGTTGTATTCCATGAGGATTTGGATGGAAGCAGTGGTGATAATGCAAATGTAAGAGCTTCTAACGGCTTCTCACTTAACAATGCACCATATACATCTGAAGAAATAATACAGCCCGGTACATATACAGTAAGATTAAGAGTACAAAATATGGCAAGGGGTACAACTTTAAATATTGGCAACAAGACAATATTTGATTATAGAAAATATTTTACAAGCGAAGATGAAGAGGGAAACTTGGTTGAATCGAAAGGTTCATGGGAAGATATCATACTTGAGAATGTAGAAATTACGGAAGCAGGAAATTTAGTTCTTAATCCGGGTGGAAGCAGAACATACGACTGCCTCGACACTATCTTAATTCTTGAGCCTGCTCCGGAAATCACAGCAGTGCTTAACTCCGCTGAAATCACGGTTGATGAGCCGGAATCCGTAAATGAAGTTATAGACGGTAAGGAAAACCCAGAAGCAACCCCGTGGGATGAAGTAGTTACCGGTGAAGTACAGACATTGCTTATCAAAGTAACCAACCCGACAGATGGTGTTGTTCCTACTGTAACAGCCACAGACGGTACTGTATGCAAACCGACAAAGACTGATATAATAAACAACACTGCTGAGCTTGGCGATTACTTCATCTACCAGTTCGCAGGTATAGACGTAACCGGCGCAGAAGTATCCTACGACGGCGCAGAAAGCGTTACACTGCCGACACCTACACCTGTGCCAGCAGCATAACTCACGCTCCCACTCTCCCATTTCGGGGGATGGAATAAAAAATTCAATACCGCACACGGGCTTCTGCCTTCTCCCAAATCACGGCAGACCGTGCGCACCCCATCCGCCTTATAGCGGATAATGAAAAAAGCCACGCTTCGTAAGAGACAGCTCTGCGGGGCGTGTGTTTTTTTATCGAAAACCATTGCTATTTTCACAAAGCCGTGGTATAATCAGTATATACTAAAACAGAAAGGGAAAGTGAAGATGAAAATAAAACAGGGTTTTGTTCTTAGGAAAGTCGGCACACAGTGGGCGGCGGTAGCCGTTGGAGCTGAGCTTGTGGATTTTAACGCTATGGTATCGACAAATGAGACGGGGGCGTTTTTGTGGGAGCTTTTAAAGGACGGAGCAGACAGGGACGAGCTTATCGCAAAAATGACGGCTGAATACGACGTTGACGAAGCGACTGCGGCGGAGGATATTGATGAATTTGTAGATAAGCTGGCATCCGCCGGTATTCTTGAAGCATGAGCAGCAGCTATTTTTCGATGGACGACCTCTCCGCCGTTTTGGGCGAACAGCTCGACAAGGGCGGCAGAGTGCGGCTGACGGTGTCGGGGATGAGTATGTACCCGCTTTTGCGGGACGGCATAGACAGCGTAGTGCTGGAAAAGTCCGCTTCCTATAAAAAGGGCGACATCCCCTTGTATATCCGCTCAGACGGCTCGTACATCCTCCACCGTATAGTCGGCGAGCAGAACGGAACGTACACGCTCTGCGGCGATAACCAGCTGTATAAGGAAGAGGGCGTAAGCCGGGGGAGGTTTATTGCAAAGGTGGTAGGCTTTTACCGCCGCAGCCGATACGTGCCGACAGGTGCGCTCTGGTACAGGTTTTACAGCTTTTTGTGGGTGGATTGTTTCCGCCTGCGGCCGTTTTTTGCACGTATTATAAACGTCATACGTAAGATAAAGCATCGGCGATAAGCGTCGCCGGACAAAAATACCGCCCGAATACTCGTGCGGATGTTTGCACATCCACGGTATGCGGGCGGTGTTTTATTATGATGGGTTTTTACTCCTCGTGATGCTCCATGGGGATGAATACACGGTCGTCGGCGGCTTCCTCTTTTGCAGCAGCCGCACGTTCCTTAGCCTCCTCGTAGAACAGCTTCTGGCAGTCAAGATTCTTCTTGCCGCGGCGGTCTACCTTTTCATAGACGCCGTCTGACTGGATGTGCGAACGCTG
>DBQZ01000137.1:8762-9052 GCA_002305435.1 Clostridiales bacterium UBA1381 | reverse complement strand
ACGGGGAACATTATCTCCACACGGTGGTCAAGATTCCTCTGCATCCAGTCTGCACTGGCGAGGAACACGTTTTCCAGCCCGTCATTGTGGAAGTAGTAAATGCGGGTATGTTCCAGATACCGTCCGACTATCGAGCGCACGGAGATATTTTCCGACAACCCCGGCACGCCGGCTCTTAAGCAGCAGATACCACGAACGACGAGGTCGATTTTAACCCCGGCTTCGGAGGCCTGATACAAAAGGGCGATTATCTGGGGATCCACAAGGGAGTTCATCTTCGCCTTGATGGC
>DBQZ01000137.1:7543-8748 GCA_002305435.1 Clostridiales bacterium UBA1381 | reverse complement strand
CGCAGCCACAGCGGAGCGAGTATCAGGCGGTTCCAGTGCGCCGGCTCGCAGAAGCCGGAAATCATGTTGAAGAAAGCGCTGGCATCTGCGCCTATTGCGCCCGAGGCTGTAAGTATGCCCATATCGGTGTAGAAACGGGCGGTAATGTCGTTGTAGTTACCGGTTCCAAGGTGTACGTACCGCTTTATGCCGTCCTCTTCACGGCGGACAACGACTGTTATTTTCGAGTGCGTCTTTAAGCCGAGAAGGCCGTAGATAACGTGGCAGCCGGCTTTTTCCAAACGTTTTGCCCAGATGATGTTGTTTTCCTCGTCAAAGCGGGCTTTCAGCTCAACGAGAACTGTTACCTGCTTGCCGTTATCGGCGGCGTTGGCAAGGGCGCGGACGATGGGGGAATTTCCGCTGACACGGTAGAGCGTCTGCTTTATCGCCAGTACGTTGGGGTCTTGGGAGGCTTTTTCCACAAATTCCACTATGCTTTTGAAGCTGTCGTAGGGGTGGTGGAAAAGGATGTCTCCCTTTTTAATTTCCTCGAAAATATCCCCCTCCGCAAGGCGAGGATGTGTAATAGGCGGTGCGGGCGGATATTTAAACTGATCGAAAGGCTCGGAATAGAGCTTGTTTAAAACCGTAAGGTCAAGCGGACCGGGGATTTTATATATATCCTCCTTGCCGACCTCGAGCTCTGATTTTAAGAAGGTGAGCAGCCTTTTGTCGATATCCTCCTGAACCTCCAGACGGATAACCTCGCTGCGTTCTCTCTGCTTGAGGTTTTTCTCGATTTCCTCCAAGAGATCCTCCGTATCGTCCTCGTCAATGGGTATGTCCGCATCACGCATTATGCGGTACGGGTAGGAGCAGATCACCTGAAAGCCCGGGAAAAGCTCCGTAAGGAAGAGCTGGATTACACGGTCAAGCAGGATATAGTCGTGGGTATTTTTCGAGGGCAGCTCGATAAGGCGTGGAAGCACAGACGGAGTCTGCACGGTTACGAACGATTCCTCGTTTTCGTGGTTTAGAACAATGGCGCAGATGTTGAGCGTTTTATTCTGGATAAGCGGGAACGGCCGTGAGGGATCTACTGCCATCGGTGTAAGTACCGGGAAAATTTCCTCACGGAATTTGTTCTGGAGGAATTTTTTCTGCGAATCGGACAGCTGATCGGCTTCAAGGATACGGATACCCTCGGCCTCGATAAGCGGCAG
>DBQZ01000137.1:0-7506 GCA_002305435.1 Clostridiales bacterium UBA1381 | reverse complement strand
GCTACCCGCACCATGAAAAATTCGTCGAGATTTGAGCATGTTATAGCAAGGAACTTAAGCCGCTCAAAGAGGGGATTTTCCTTATCCTCCGCCTCATGAAGGACACGCAGGTTAAAATCCAGCCAGCTAAGCTCCCGGTTTATATAATCTTGGGGCGTTATGTTCATTTTCAGGATACCTCCCGTAGTTTATTCTGTATTTATTATACCATATCGTCCCGTTTATGTGCAATAGACGATATGTAAATTTTTCGTATAATTTTTGCAGGGCAAAGGCGGGGATTTACTGCTTGCAATCGTATTCTTTATATGGTATAATGAAAAAAAGCCCGGTGTATAGCCGTGGCATTAAAAATCTACGATTAAACGAGGGAAGCATGAATCAAAAAAGAATCGCCGACTATATCCGTTCCGGGATAAAACCGGCGGAGAAAATAGGCTTGGAGCTGGAGCATTTCATCATAACCGCCGATAATAAAAGCGCAGGATACTACGGCGCAGACGGTGTAGAAGCTGTACTTTTGGAATTAAGCCCAAATTTTGAGAGGAAGATATATTCCGAGGGAAAGCTTATCGCCCTGTCAAACGGGAAATACCACCTGACGCTGGAGCCGGCAGCCCAGCTTGAAATAAGCATAGAACCGTGCGAAAGCGTGCGGGAGACCGAAGAGTATTACAGGGATTTTCTGCGCCTTGTTGAGCCGGCCTTAAAAAAGCGGGGATACCGGATGGAGACGTACGGTTATCAGCCGTATGATAAAGCGGAGGAGCTTGAGCTGATACCGAAGGAGAGGTACCGCTTTATGGACAGGTATTTGCGCACAGTCGGACATTTCGGGGTGAATATGATGCGTGGAACAGCATCTGCGCAGGTATCGATTGACTATACGAGCGAAGAGGACTGTCTGCGCAAGTTTCGGCTTGCGAATGTACTCGCACCGCTGTTTGCGATGATAACGGATAATTCACCGATATTTGAGGGTGAGCCGTATCCGGGCAGGATGGTGAGAAGCCGTATCTGGCAGGATGTTGACCCGGCACGCTGCGGGATAGTTCCGGGCTGTCTTGAACATGGATTTACGATAGACAGCTATGCTGCATATCTGCTTGACGCTCCGGCGATACTAATTGAGGAGGCGGAGGGGACTGTTTATACCGGAAAAAAGACCGTGCGAGAGATCTATAAGGACAGGGAAATGACGACTGAGGAGATAGAGCATATATTGTCGATGTTTTTTCCGGATGTGCGGCTTAAGCAGTATATAGAGATACGTCCGGCGGACAGTATGCCGATAGAATACACGCTCTCCTATGCCGCCTTTGTGCGGGGGATATTCCTCGATTTGGAGCGTGCGGAGAAAATAACCGGGATAGCCGGTATAACGGAGAAAGATGTCGTATCGTCAAGGGCGGAGCTTATAAAATGCGGCTTTGACGCTGTGGTATACGGGCGGAGTGTACGTGAGATTTTAGCGGAGCTTTTGGAAACTGCAAAAGAGTCGCTGACGATGGATGAGAGGGAGTATCTTCCGAAGATGGAGGAGATAATAATGAGTGAAAAACCGTTGAAAGACAGATATACGGAGGGAAGAGGATAATGCTTACACCGGCAGAATATTACCGAGGGATAGCAGATGCGGATATGGAGAAGAGCCGCCTTGACGGGCAAGAGATGCAGAAGCGGCTGGAAAAATCAAAGGCGTACAGCCATAATATCCTCGTGCGCACGCTCTACATCCCGAAAATATTTACCAAGGAGCAGGAGAGGTTCCTAAAAAGCGTCTGCGATGTGATGTATAGTATACTTGTGCGTGTAATCGAGAGGTATGAAACCGATGCCGAATACAGGAAGCTGTTCGGCTTTGACAAGCGGCTTGAGGAGCTGATACTGCGTCCGAGGACGTATCCCTGCCCGCTTCCGATAGCACGGCTTGACGTGTTCTTTAACGAGGATACGTGGGATTTCAAATTCTGCGAATTTAATGCAGACGGGGCAAGCGCAATGAACGAGGACAGGGAGCTTAACAAGGTGCTTGCAAAATCACGGTCGTTTGACATTTTCAAAAAGCGTTTCCGTGTGTACAAAAGCGAGTTTTTTAATTCATGGGCAAAGGCGTTTGTAAAAATATACAACACCTCCGAAAATCCCAAAGAGAATCCGAATGTGGCGATAGTGGATTTCCTTGACGGCAAGGTCAATTATGAGTTTGAAGCGTTTAAAAAAGCCTTTGAAAAGGCGGGCTGCGGCTGTGTGATAGCTGATATACGTGAGCTTAAGTACAAGCACGGCAGACTTTATACAAAGGATAATACCCCCATAGACGCAATTTACCGCCGTGCCGTAACCTGCGATATAATGGAAAATTACGATGCGGTGCAGCCGTTTATCGGAGCTGTGAAAAACAATGACGTTATCCTGATAGGGGATTTCCGCACGCAGATAATACATAACAAGATAATTTTCAAGATACTGCGTGATGGGGCGACGCTCAGCTTCCTCGATGAGACAAGCCGGGAATTTATCTTTCAGCATATACCGTACACGACGCTGCTCACAGAGGAGACAGCGCTTGAGCATGACGTATATAATGATAGGCAGAGCTGGGTGATAAAGCCTGAGGATTCCTATGCTTCAAGAGGTGTTCATGCCGGAGTGGAGTTTAAAAACGGTGAGGAATGGGAAAAAACAGTAAAAGAAGCCCTCGGCAAGGATTATCTGCTGCAGGAATATTGCCCGCCGTATGAATGTGACAATATCGACCTGCTGCGTACGGAAAATGCGAAATTTGCCCCGTACAGCAATATCACCGGACTGTTCGTCTACGGCGGCCGTTTTCAGGGGATATATTCACGGATTGCAAAAAACAGCATAATATCAACCCAGTACAGCGAGATGTCACTTGCAACTGTCATTGTAAAGGAAAGGACGGATGACTAATGTATATAGGAGTGGATATAGGCGGAACGAATCTTGCTGCGGGAATAGTAAACGAAGCAGGAGAAATTATCGCACAAGATACAACTCCCACGCTGCGCAACCGCAGTTCGGGCGAAATAATATCCGATATTGCCCGCTTGTGCAGGGGCTTGGTGGACAAGGCGGGGCTGTCTATGTCGGATATAAAGAAAATCGGCGCCGGCTGCCCGGGGACGATAGATACCGAAACCGGCACGGCAGTTTATGTAAACAACCTCAAAATGGAGGGAGTACCTTTAGCCGGTGAGCTTGAGCGGCTTTTGAAAAAGGAGGTTCATCTGGAGAATGACGCAAATGCGGCAGCCTACGGCGAATACTGCATTTACGGAGACGGGGCAAAAAGCTTCATAATGATAACCTTGGGTACAGGGGTCGGCTCTGGCATTATCCTTGACGGGAAGATTTACCGCGGCTTTAACGGGGCAGGCGGCGAAATTGGGCATATGACGCTCGTAAGCGGCGGCAACCGCTGCACCTGCGGCAAGGACGGCTGCTGGGAAACGTATGCGTCTGTGACAGCCCTTATCGCCCAGACCAAGGCTGCTATAGAGGAAAATCCGGGAAGCCTGATGGAAAAGCTCGCCGCAGAACGGGGCAAAATCAGCGGCCGTACTGCATTTGATGCAGCAAGGGCAGGCGATGAGGCGGCAAAGGCAGTTGTCAACCAATATGTTAAATACGTGGCGGACGGGATTGTCAGCGTTGTAAACATCTTCCAGCCGGAGAAGATCGTACTCGGCGGCGGCATAAGCCGTGAGGGCGACTACCTCCTAAAGCCGGTGGAGGAATTTGTCAAAGCGAACGATTACAACCGTTACCGCCCGCACACGCAGCTTGAGGTGGCAAGGCTGTTCAACGAGGCCGGCATAATCGGTGCGGCGCTTGCTGCGAGGTGAGATAATGGAGCTGCATACTATAGAGCCGGTATTTGGCGAAAGCTCCCGTGTGCTTATTTTAGGCTCGTTTCCCTCTGTGAGATCACGGGAAACGGGCTTTTTTTACGGTCATCCGCAAAACAGGTTCTGGAGGGTGATAGCAAATATCACCGGGGAGGAGGTTCCCGGTACGATCGATGAAAAGCGGGAGCTTTTGCTAAGAAACCATATAGCCGTCTGGGACGTTATAAAAAGCTGCGATATTGAGGGTTCGAGTGATGCGAGTATCAGAAACGTTACCCCAAACGACCTTTCGCAGATTCCGGCAAAAACGGTGTTTGCAAACGGCACGACAGCGTTTCGCCTCTACAATAAATACTGTTTTGACAAGACCGGCATCAAAGCCCAGCGTCTGCCGTCAACATCTCCGGCAAATGCCGCCTTTAGCCTGGAGCGGCTTTGTGAGGAATGGAAAATAATAGCACAATTTTTATGAATATTGATGGTTTTTATGGAAAATGACGATTTTTTTATTATAAATTTTACATAATTTCGGTTGCAATTTTCACGCTGAAGGTGTATAATAAATATAGCTGTAAAATTACAAATATATACGCAGGAGGTTTACGATATGGGCTATAAGGAAACATATGAACGCTGGCTTAATTCAGACGTTCTGAGCGATGCGGACAAGGAAGAGCTTCGCTCAATTGCCGGGGATGAAAAAGAAATAGAAGAGCGTTTCTACCGTGAGCTGGAATTTGGTACGGCAGGAATGAGAGGTATTCTCGGAATCGGCACAAACCGCATGAACATATACAACGTACGCCGGGCTACACAGGGCGTTGCAAAATACGTAAAGTCGATGGGAGAAGATGCGGCAAAGGCGGGCGTTCTGATAGGCTACGATACAAGGCATTTCTCACGTGAATTTGCCGAGGAAACCGCAAAGGTTCTGGCTTATGCGGGAGTAAAGGCATATTTGTTTGAGAGAGTACATTCGGTGCCCGAGGTATCCTTCGGCATCAGGGAATTAAAGTGCGCCGCCGGCGTAATGATAACGGCAAGCCACAATCCCAAGCAGTACAACGGCTACAAGGTGTACGGCGCAGACGGCGGCCAGCTGCCTCCCGATGCGGCTGACGTTGTAGTAGAGGCTATTGACAGCTTTGATATTTTCGATGATGTGAAATTTATGGATTTGGAAGAGGCGAAAGCTTCCGGCATAGTTGAGATGGCAGGGCCTAATCTTGACGATAAGTTCCTTGACGCCGTTCAGACACAGCAGTTAAATCCCGAGGCGGTAGCGGCTGTTGCTGATACGTTTAAGCTGATATATACGCCGTTCCACGGCACAGGTTCCCGTCCGGTAAAGGCGATCCTCTCACGTATAGGCTTTAAAAACGTGCTTGTAGTAAAGGAACAGGACACTGAGGACGGCGATTTCCCGACCGTTAAGTCCCCCAATCCCGAGGACAAGGAAGGCTTTGAGATAGCTATCAACATGGCAAAGGAAAATGATGTTGACATCATAATCGGCACTGACCCTGACTGCGACCGTGTGGGGATAGTTGTACGGGATGCAGAGGGCGTATACCGTACGCTTACCGGCAACCAGACAGGTGCACTTTTGGTTGAATACATCCTTTCCTCCAGAAAAGCTAAGGGAACCCTTCCGGAAAACGGCGTTGTTATAAAGACGATTGTTACCACGGAGCTTGCGTCTGCTATAGCAAAGGCTTACGGCGTTGAGATAATGAACGTGCTGACCGGCTTTAAGTACATCGGCGAAAAGATGACCGAATTTGCAAAGACAGGCGAGCATACGTACCTGTTCGGCTTTGAGGAGAGCTACGGCTATCTTGCCGGTACCCATGCCCGTGATAAGGACGGCGTAGTTGCGACCATGCTTATAGCAGAAATGGCAGCGTACTATAAGACGAAGAATAAGTCCCTTTATGAGGCTTTGCAGGATATTTACAAGAAGTACGGCTACTATGCAGAAAAGACCGTATCGTTCACAATGCCCGGCAAGGACGGCATGGAGAAGATGGCTGCCCTTTTGACAGGTCTGCGTGAAGATCCGCCCAAGAAGGCTGCCGGTATGGACATTGTTGTTTACACCGATTACCAGAGCCAGACGATAAAATCCGCAGACGGAATAACCGCCCTTAAAGGCTTGCCAAAGTCGAACGTACTAAAGTACAACTTAAGTGATGATAAGACGTATTTCATCGTAAGACCCTCCGGCACAGAGCCGAAGATAAAGATTTATCTGGGTACTTTCGGCGACAGCTTTGAAGCGGCATCAGCTGAAATAGAAAAAGTCCTCGCAGACGTTAAGGAGCAGCTGGGACTTTAAAATATCGTATAATAAAAGCGCATCCGCAATTGGGTGCGCTTTTTGTTATGCAAAAATTCGGGTTCACGTACATAAAAAGAATGCTGCCCGAAGGCAGCATCCTCTTTTTTAAAGTCTTATTCAACTATCAGCGAGCTGATACCGAGAGGTCTCGGTTTATCTCCTTGATCAGGTGCGGGAACGGAGCTTGCCGATACGAAATCTATTGATGCAAGCTCTGTGCCGGTAAGCGTGGTGGTAGCGGAATTTCCGCCTGCCGTTACGGTTGCCGTTGTGCCGTCATCAGCGATTTCTATTGTTACATCGCTCCATGTGTCCTTTGTAACTGCGCCTGTGAGAGCTGTTCCGTTCACAAAGAGGTCGCCCCATGAATAGTACATTGTAAGAACTACATTGCCCGCAGAATCCTTGAAGTTAAGGGTTCTGTGCTGCTCGCAGGTGTTATAACCTGACCAAGCGTGGCTGTAGGTTATCTTTGTGCCGGCTCCGATTGTTACGGGAGCTGTAAGAGTATACGTATTTGTAGTGCTTGCACCGGGGAATACGATAGCACTCTGGTCGGCGATAGTCATTGTCAGACCGGTGTAGTTAGCGTTTGTCATCACTTCATAATATGCATAATTATGGAAGGTGATAACGCAGGTTGCTTCAAAGCCGTTGAGAGCACCGGTAATTGTTACCTGCTTTTCGGAAGCTCCGTCGGTTGTGAAGCCGTCGCCTACTGTAACCACGCCGTCTGCGCTTACTGTGATGTTAGCATCGCTTGCAGTCCATGTTACATCAGTGTTTGTCAGCTTGCTTACCGGTGTTCCGGCTGCGTCAACTGCATCCGATACTGTAAGTGATGTTGTAGCACCCGGCTCTGCCTTAATAAAGGAAGCAGCTGCCGATACGTTGAAGCTTACTACATCAGCAACGCCCGGCTCGTAAGCAAAGTTCGGAGCAAGCGTTATATCATCACGAAGTCTGAATGTATATTCTGCGTCCGTAGATACGAGTGTCTCGCCCTCGTACCAGCCCATGAATACGTAACCCGGATTTGCAGTTGCCACAACTGTAACTGCGGTATTTATCGGAAGAGTCAGGCTGTCGCCGGAAACTGCTTCTGAAAGCTCTACCGGAGTCATTTCTTCAAGGCTGTTCCACAGCATGAGTGTGCTGCCTTCTGCAACGGGGATCGACTGTGTGCCGGCTTCTTCAAATACAACCTCTGTTACCTTGGCTGTATTGAGAGTGCCGTCCTCGTTGTAAACGGCTGCGATAAGATCCGCCGTCATAGCCTTGTCGGAGGTG
>DBQZ01000080.1:7575-21423 GCA_002305435.1 Clostridiales bacterium UBA1381 | reverse complement strand
TCTGAAAATGCCTTTGAAAACGGCTCCGGTACCGTTATATCCCTAGGGCCGAACATCCACCCGAAAGTGGCGAAACGGCTTATAAAGACGGCTAAAAAGCATGATATAAAGATGAGCATAGATGTTGACGGCGGCGATACGGGTACAGACGCATGGGTTATACAGGTGGCAGGCAACGGGATACCGACAGCGCTTTTGTCAATACCGCTTAAATATATGCACACTTCGGTGGAAACTGTTTCACTTGACGATGTAAAGGCGACATCTGCGCTTTTGGAGCAGTTTATAAGAGGGCTTGACACAGATTTGGAGGAATGGCTATGCTTTTAAAGAAACTGTGCGAGGCTGACGGTGTCAGCGGCTGCGAGGATCAGGTACGCAGGATAATACTGGAAAAGATAAGGCCGCTTGCCGATGAAGTGACGGTTGATACGATGGGAAATGTTATTGCGCTTAAAAAGGCAGACAGCTCAAAGCGTGTTATGCTCTGCGCCCATATGGACGAGGTGGGGCTTATAATAAGCGGAATAACCGAAAAAGGCTATTTGAAATTTAAAACCGTCGGCGGCATAGATCCGAGGGTTTTAATATCGAAGCGGGTTCGTATAGGAAAAGATAAAATTCCGGGAGTTATCGGGATTAAGGCTATACATTTGCAGACAAAAGAGGAGAGGGAGACTGTCCCTAAAATCAAGGAGCTTTTTATTGATATAGGAGCATCCTCCGAAAAGGAAGCTAAAAAACATATATCGCTCGGGGATTATGCTGCCTTTGATACGGACTTTGATGAATTTGGTAGAGGCAGGATAAAGGCCAAAGCCATAGACGACAGGGCAGGCTGTGCGGTTTTAGTGGAATTGATGAAGAAAAGCTGCATGTATGATACGTATTTCTGCTTTACAGTGCAGGAGGAGGTAGGCCTTCGAGGTGCACAAATTGCCGCACACCGCATAAGGCCTGATATTGCTTTGATTTTGGAGTCCACGACCTGCTCAGATGTCCACGGCTGCGAGGAGAAGGACTACGTAACGGAGCTTGGCGGCGGAGTGGCAGTATCGTTTATGGATATGCGCACGATAGCAGATAAGCAGTTCTACAAATGGCTTTTTGATGAGGGGAAGAAAAGCGGTGTAAATGTGCAGCTGAAGCGTGCGGCAGCCGGCGGAAATGATGCGGGAGCCGTTCATATTTCGGGAACCGGTGTAAAGACAGCGTCGTTGTCGATACCGTGTCGCTATCTTCATTCGCCAGCATCCGTAGCCTCTCTTAGTGATATTGAGGATATGCAGAAGCTGGCTGAGCTGTTTATGGATCGTATAGACGAGGTGATATGAAATGTATGAGGAGCTTAGGGAGCTTATTGAGTCAAGCGACAACATAGTATTTTTCGGCGGGGCTGGGGTATCCACAGAAAGCGGAATACCCGATTTTAGAAGTACGGACGGACTTTACAACCAAAACTACGATTATCCGCCTGAAGAAATAATAAGCCACAGCTTTTTTAAACAAAACCCGGCGGAGTTTTACCGCTTCTACCGTGACAGGATGGTATACCGTGACGCTAAACCGAACAAGGCGCATATTGCCCTTGCAAAGCTTGAGGAAGAGGGCAAAATAAAGGCTGTTATAACCCAGAACATTGACGGACTGCACCAGGCTGCCGGCAGCAGGAATGTGCTTGAGCTGCACGGCTCAATACATCGCAATTACTGCTGCCGCTGCCATAAGTTTTACACGCTTGACAGCATAATGGAGACAGAAGGAGTGCCGTATTGCAGCTGCGGCGGTATCATTAAGCCGGACGTTGTCTTGTATGAGGAGATGCTGAATGAAACCGTCCTTTCAAAAGCGGTTGATTATATCCGCAAGGCCGATGTTTTAATAATAGGCGGCACTTCACTTGTAGTATATCCGGCTGCCAACCTGATATACTATTATCAGGGGGATAAGCTGGTGCTTATCAACAAGTCTCCTACCGGTGCGGATAATATGGCAAGGATAAGCCTGCATGATGCGATAGGCAGGGTTTTTGCGGAGGTGTGCGGCGTATGACCGAAAGACTCAAAAGCCAGCTGGAATTTTTGGCTGTCTGCGATGATATGAAAAAGATATACCGCCGGACGATGCTGTCGGATGTATCACGGGCGGAAACGGATGCCGAACATTCGTGGCATTTGGCGGTGATGGCGATGACGCTCGGCGAATATGCTGAGGGCAGCCCTGATATGGAACGTGTTATACGTCTTGTGCTTGTGCATGATTTGGTGGAGATATATGCAGGCGATACGTTTGCTTATGATACGGAAGGGGCGAAAACGAAAGAGGCAAGGGAGACCGCAGCTGCCGATAAGCTGTTTTCCATGCTGCCGCCCGAACAGGAGAAGGAGTTTCGCAGTTTGTGGGAGGAATTTGAATCGGGAAAAACCTCCGAGGCTGCATTTGCCGGGGCGTTGGACAGACTGCAGCCGCTTATAAATAATTTCCGCACTGAAGGCTACACGTGGAAAGACGGCAGTGTTACGGCGGATATGGTGTACCGCCGTGCAGCTCCGATAAAGATTGGCGCTCCGAGGTTATATGAGGTGGCCGACGCTTTGATAAAAGAGTCAATAAACCGCGGATGGCTGCGGGAAAAATGATGAATTATCAATAAATTTTAAATTTTTGCAAAAAGATGTATGCAAACGGAAAATTTTGTGATATAATATTTAGATAAGAAATACCGGCAAAAAGCTGTGGAAAGGAAAGGTCGCCTTATGAAAAGCATGACCGGATACGGCAGGCATGAGGCCGTTGTGGGCAACAAAAAGATACTGGCAGAGGTGAGGTCCGTAAACCACCGTTATTCGGATTATACCATAAAACTGCCACGCCACTACTATTTTTTGGAAGAAAGAGTAAGAAAGCTTGCTTCGGAATATATAGCCCGCGGCAAGGTCGATATTTTTATAACGATAGAAACGTGTGATGGGGACGATAAGGACATACTGCTCGACAAAAGCGGAGCAGAGAGCTACATAAGGGCGCTTTATGAGCTGCGTGACAGCTTCGGTCTAAAGGATGATATAAGCGTGATGAGCGTTGCCAGAAATGCCGACATATTCAAGGTCGAAAGACGGCTGGAGGATCAGGAAGAGCTTTGGAGCTGTGTGGAGCCGGTATTAAAAGAGGCGCTTGAGCTGTTCTGTCAGATGCGCACAAGAGAGGGAGAGCGTATCCGCACCGATCTTGAGGGTCGGGTTAGTTATATGAGGACGCTTGCCGCAGAAATAGACAGGCGGTCGCCCGAAACTGTAGAGGAATATCAGAAGAAGCTCTATGCGAAGATAAAAGACCTTTTAGGCTCCGAAACGCCTGATGAACAGCGCATATTGACAGAGGTGGCGATTTTTGCTGACAAGGTAGCGGTTAATGAAGAGACGGTACGCCTTGACAGCCATTTTAAGGAGTTCTGCGAAATAACATCGAGCGAGCTGCCGGCAGGGCGCAGGCTTGACTTTTTGGTACAGGAGATTAACCGGGAGATAAATACCATAGGCTCAAAGGCTTCTGATATAGAAATATCAAAGCTTGTGCTGGAGCTTAAGGGTGAGCTTGAAAAGCTCAGAGAGCAAATACAAAACATAGAATAGGGGAACAACATTGAAACTGATAAATATAGGATTTGGCAACATGGTGTCGGCGTCGAGGATAGTGGCGATAGTAAGCCCCGAATCGGCTCCGATAAAGAGGGTTATAAAGGAAGCTGATGAAAACGGCGAGCTTGTAAACGCTACATACGGGCGGCGCACGAGGGCGGTTATTATAACTGACAGCTCGCACGTCGTGCTTTCGGCTCTGCAGCCGGAAACAATAGCAAACAGGCTCGGCCATTCAATGGACGAGGAGGAGAGCGACGTTGAATAAAGGATTGCTTTTTGTGATGTCCGGTCCCTCGGGAACCGGCAAGGGCACGATATGCGAAGAGCTTTTGAAAAGGGAAGAGGAATTGTTCCTTTCAATATCTGCAACCTCACGTGAGATACGAAAGGGCGAGGCTGATGGTGTGAATTATTACTATCATACCCGTGAGGAATTTAAAAACCTGATAGATGCAGGCGAAATGCTTGAATGGGCCGAGTACAGCGGCAATTTCTACGGCACGCCCAAAAGGAAGGTTTTTGACCGGCTTGAAAAGGGAGAGAATGTGCTGTTGGAGATAGAGCCCAACGGCGCATTGCAGGTTAAGAAGATGTTCCCCGAAGCTGTGCTGATATTTATAGTGCCCCCGTCTATGGCGGAGCTAAAAAGAAGGCTCGAGACGAGGGGACGTGAAACCGATGAGCAGATAGCACAGAGGATGGATGCTGCCCGCTGGGAATTTGAGCAGGCGCCGAAATACAATTATATTATAGAAAACGATGACCTTGACGCTTGCGTTGAAGAGGTGATTTCCGTAATGCACAGGGAAGCCGGAACAAGGCGGCGGATAGAGGCTCTTCTTGATGAAAAATATTGATATAACGAGTGTGAAAATCATAAAGGAGAATGTGAAATGATTATAAAACCGGGAATAAGCGAGCTTTTGGAACACGTACACAAAAACGGCTGCCGTTACACCCTTGTAACGCTTGCGGCAAAAAGGGCGAGGATGATAGGTAAGGCACGTTCCGAGGGCAGAGATATAACCGAGTATGCACACTGCGATTCCGACAAACCCGTCTCAATCGCTGCTCATGAGATAGCAAGCGGCAATATAAGATATATTGACGCTGATACGCCTGAGGAGCAATATCCGGCGGAGCAGTAAGGTGATTGCTCAGGTAGCCGTAAACAGGCTTTCCAAAAACACAGATAAGCTCTATGATTACCGGATACCGGAGGAACTTGAGGGCAAAATTATAATCGGCAGCAGCGTTGAGGTGCCGTTTGGCAGGGGAGACGGGCTGTGCGAGGGATTTGTGCTTGGTATAAAAAGCTCCGGCAGCATGAAGGAGCTGAAGAATATATCCTCGGTTCATAGCTGCGGGCGTATGTTCGATGAGAAGATGCTCGAGCTTATCTATTGGATGCGTGAGAAGTATCTTTGCAGCTTTATAGACGCAATAAAGGCCGTATCTCCGCAGCCGGGAAAGAAAAACGGTATTTCGATCCGCATGGTGAGGCTTTGCCTTTCCCGTGAGGAAGCGTTGGAGACGGCGGGGAATATCGAAAAAAAGTTTCCTGCACAGGCAAGGGTACTTGAGGAGGCAGCCGGTAAGGGCGACATGATTTTGTCGGAGCTATGCTCTGCATCCGGCTGTACCGCCGGAGTTATACGGACGCTTGCGAAAAAGGGCATGGCAGAGATATTTACAGCCGACATCTACCGGAACCCTCTTAAGGGACGTGCGGTTGAGCGGTGTAGCGCACCGCCTCTCAGCAGCGAGCAGCAGGCTGCGTATGAGAGGATAAAAGCGGCGGTGGATGAGGAAAGATTCGAGGAGTTCCTCTTAAGGGGCGTTACCGGCAGCGGCAAGACCGAGGTATTCATGGCTGTTATAGACGAGGTTTTAAGAAAGGGTCAAAAAGCCGTATTGCTTGTGCCTGAAATATCACTGACACAGCAGATGATAGACCGCTTCCTGTCACGGTTCGGCGAGAGGATTGCGGTGTTTCATTCGGGATTGTCGGCAGGAGAGCGGTTTGATGAATGGCGGCGGATGCGTGACGGTGAAGCGGATATTGCAATTGGCGCACGGTCGGCTGTTTTCGCCCCTTTTGACGATATAGGGGTGATAATAATGGACGAGGAACATTCCGAAACGTATAAATCGGAAAATGCCCCTCGTTACAGCACCCATGAGGTGGCAAGATTCCGTGCTGCTCAGCACAAGGCGCCGCTCGTTTTAGCATCTGCGACACCGTCGGTTGAGGATTACAAGCACGCTCTTGACGGCGAATATACGCTGATAGAAATGCTTCGCCGTGTAAACGAGCGACCGCTGCCGCCGGTGGAAATTGTCGATATGCGCCGAGAGCTGAAAGAGGGAAACAAGCGTATGTTTTCCCGCCTTTTGATAAGTGAGATGGATAAAACCATCAAGCGGGGCGAACAGGTTATACTGCTGATGAACAGGCGTGGATTTTCCACCTTTGTTTCATGCCGAAACTGCGGCTATGTCGCAGAATGTCCCAATTGCAGCATATCGCTGACGTATCACAGAACAGGTGAAATGCTGCGCTGCCATTACTGCGGCTATACAGTTGCTGCACCGAAAATTTGTCCGGTCTGTGCATCGAAATATATACGCCATTTCGGCGGAGGTACACAGAGGGTGGAGGCTGAAACAAAGCAGCTTTTTCCGGCAGCACGTATTCTGCGAATGGATGTGGATACGACAGGGACGAAAGAAGCGCATGAAAATATACTCACAGCTTTTAAAAACAGGGAAGCCGATATATTGATAGGCACGCAGATGGTCGCAAAGGGGCTGGATTTTGAAAACGTTTCACTCGTGGGGGTCATATCAGCGGATACGATGCTTCACATAAATGATTACCGCAGCTCCGAGAGGACGTTTGCCATGCTTGAACAGGTTACGGGGCGTGCCGGCCGTGGAAATGTGGGCGGCAGAGCCGTTGTCCAGACGTACAGTCCCGATCATGAGGCGGTGAAAATCGCAAAGTTGCATGATTACCGTGCGTTCTACAATCAGGAAATAGCCGCCAGAATGGCGATGTGGTATCCCCCGTTCTGCGAGATAGAGAGCGTGCAGTTTTCCGGCGAGAGCAAGAACCTCGTCATGCAGGCGTCACGGTTTTTCGCCCGTTGTTTAGAGCCGATGAGGTCTTTGAAGGGTAAAATACAGATATTAGGCCCGATAGAGGCGCAGATACCGAAGATAAAAAACAAATACAGATGGCAGATACTTATAAAAAGTGAAAATATAGAGGTCTTGAACGAATATGTGCTGAAAGCCCAGAAAGCGTGCTTAAAGCATAGGCTTTATAAATCGGTCACAGTCGTGATAGACAAAAATCCCAACAGCGTTTATTAGGAGGTATTGGTTTTGGCGATAAGAACGATCAGAATAAAGGGCGACGAGATACTGAGAAAAAGGAGCAAGGAAGTCGTAAAATTCGACGATAAATTGGCCCAGCTCCTCGACGATATGTATGAAACGATGAAAAAAAGAGACGGGGCGGGATTGGCCGCACCGCAGGTGGGCATACTGAAAAGAGCTGTGGTTATAGATGTCGGCGAGGGCAGGATAGAGCTTATAAACCCGACTATAACAAAGACGGAGGGAGAGCAGCTCGGTCAGGAGGGCTGCTTGAGTATTCCGGATGAGTGGTACGATGTGGAGCGGCCGAACGTGGTAACGGTCGTAGCGCAGGACAGGAACGGCAGAAAATTTGAGCTTACNNACCGATGTCGTTAAAGAGCAGGGAGGAAGCGTACTGGAATGAGGGTATTGTTTATGGGAACGCCGGATTTCGGCGCAGCATCCTTAACAGCGCTTGCGGCGGACGAATATTTCGAGGTAGTGGGGGCTGTAACTCAGCCCGATAAGCCGAAAGGGAGAGGCCATAAGCTGGCTATGCCTGAGGTTAAGAAGAAAGCCCTGGAGCTGGGGATACCGGTTTATCAGCCGCAGACCTTGAAAAACGGGGAGCTTGAGCCGGTGTTGGCAGAGCTTCAGCCGGACGTGATAGCCGTGGCGGCTTACGGCAAGCTGCTGCCCCCGTACGTGCTTGAGTATCCGAGGTTCGGCTGTGTAAACGTCCACGCATCTCTGCTGCCAAAATACCGCGGAGCTGCGCCGATTCAGTACGCAGTCCTAAACGGCGATAAGGTGACAGGAGTCACAATACAGCAGATGGGCGAGGGGCTTGATACGGGCGATATGCTTTCAAAGGTTGAAACCGAGATCGGCGAGTATGAAACCGCCGGGGAGCTTTTTGACAGGCTGAGCTTAATGGGAGCAGAGCTTTTGGTAGATACCCTCAAAAAACTGCCGGATATTGTGCCCGAACCGCAAAATGATGCGGAGGCAACGTATGCGCCTATGATAAAAAAACAGATGGGCGAAATAGACTGGTCACGTTCCAAGGAGGAAATATCAAAGCAGATATGTGCCATGAATCCGTGGCCGGCGGCATACACATATTATAAAGGCGAAACGGTAAAAATATATGATGCCGAAAAGGCGGAAGGTGATTTTGACGGCGAATATGGCTGTATCCTGCGTGCCGACGCAAAAGGCGGAATACTCATAAAATGCAAAAACGGCGGCCTTTATTTAAGGACTGTGCAGTTTGCGGGAAGCCGCCGTATGGAAGCGGCCGATTATCTGAGAGGACATTCAATCGAAAGCGGAACGGTTTTAGGACAGTAACGGGAAAGGAAACGCTATGTTTGGATACGGATTTTATTATGACCCTACGTATATCCTGCTTATAATAGGCTTTGCACTGACGCTTTTTGCCTCGTTCGGTGTAAAGGCGACGTTTTCAAAATATAATGACGTATACAATATGCGTGGGCTGACAGCGGCGCAGGCTGCACGGCAGATACTCGACAGGAACGGGCTTACGAACGTCAGGATAGAGCACGTTTCCGGAAATCTCAGCGACCACTTTGACCCGCGGGCAAATGTGGTGCGTCTTTCGGACTCCACGTATCAGTCGACTTCGGTGGGAGCTATCGGCGTGGCTGCGCACGAGTGCGGTCATGCGGTGCAGTATGCCGTGGGATATGCGCCGATAAGAATCCGAAACGCAATAGTGCCGGTTGTAAATATCGGAAATACGCTTTCAATGCCGCTGTTTTTTATAGGACTGATACTTTCGCTTGAGCCGCTGGCTTTGTTCGGGGCGCTGCTGTTCGGGCTGGTGCTTGTGTTCCAGCTGATAACTCTGCCGGTCGAATTTAACGCCAGCAGCCGTGCAATACGGATATTGGATGAGTACGATATGCTGGGTGATGATGAGCTCAGAGGGGCTAAGAAGGTTCTTAAAGCGGCGGCGATGACGTACGTTGCGGGAACGGCTGCAACGGCGCTGCAATTTTTGCGGCTTTTGCTTATACTGAACAGGAGAAACGACAGAAGGTGAAAAATGCAAGAGAAGCGGCTCTTTTGTCGCTGTACGAGATAGATAAAAACGGGGCGTATCCGAATCTGGTATTAAAACGCAGTCTGCCGCAGGATATGCCAGCGGTCGAAAAGGCGCTTGCGGTACAAATAGTATACGGGGTAATCCAGAGGAAGATAACGCTTGATTATATAATAGGCAGCTATTCATCGGTAAAGCTCAGGAAGCTTTCCCGCTACGTTATAAACATACTGCGAATCGGGCTTTATCAGCTTATGATGATGGATAGGATACCGCCGTCGGCAGCGGTCAATGAGAGCGTGAAATTAGCTAAGCGGTATGCGCCCCGTTCGGCGGGATTTGTGAATGCAATCCTCCGCAATGCCCAGCGTGGGAAGGTCAGCCTCAGGCTGCCGGAGGAGGAAATTCCCCGGATGAGCGTAGAATACGCCTTCCCAGAGTGGATGTGCCGCCGGTTTGTTGAGCTGTTTGGGCGAGAAAGAGCTGTTTCGCTTATGGAAGCCCTAAACAGCGAGCCAAAGATGACTATAAGGGTGAATACGCTTAAGATAAGCCGCAGCGAGCTTATTGCAGTGCTTGAAAAAGATGGAATAGAGGCGCAGGAGTCGCAGCTTTGTCAAGATGCGGTGGAGGTTTTAGGGCTTTCTGTCGCTTCAAGCGAGCTTTATAAAGACGGGATGTTTACGGTTCAGGATGTTGCCTCTATGCTTCCGCCTGCCGCCCTTGCGCCGCAGCCGGGGGATGAGGTGATGGATTTATGCGCCGCTCCCGGAGGCAAGACGACGTATCTTGCGCAGCTGATGGGAAACAAGGGGCATATAACAGCCTTTGACATTCACGAGCATAAGGTGCGTCTCATCAAAGAGAATGCAGACCGCATGGGGTTTTCAATTATAGATGCAAAAATGGGAGATGCGGCGGAGTTTCGTCCGGAATACGAATCCTGTGCGGATAAGGTATTGGTGGACGCTCCATGCTCCGGCTGGGGAATCATACGCCGCAAACCCGATATAAAACATAATGCCGCCGAACATACCGACCTGCCGAGGATACAGCTTTCCATTTTGGAAACATCAGCACGGTATGTGAAAAAGGGCGGCGAGCTGGTGTACAGTACCTGCACGCTTAACCCTGAGGAAAATGAGGATGTGATGGAGAGGTTTTTAAACCGCCATCCCGATTTTTCGCCCATGCCGTTTCGGGCGGGGAGTATTTTTGCGGAAAGCGGCAGAATAACGCTGTACCCGGATGTACATGGTACGGACGGATTTTTTATAGGGAAACTGAAGCATGGTTAATTTAAAGGATTTAGAATACAGCGAGCTGGAGGAATTTCTCGCGGAGTTAGCAGAACCGTCATTTCGTGCGGGGCAGATATTTGAATGGCTTTCAAAAGGCGTTACCTCTTTTGACGAGATGACGAATATATCGAAAAAGACGAGAGAAAAGCTCAGGGAAAAGAGCTTTATATCAACTCTTTCAATTCGGGAAAAATACGTTTCTGCAATAGACGGGACGGTGAAATATCTGTTTGAACTGCCTGACGGCAACTGCATTGAAAGCGTTGTGATGCGCTATCATCACGGGCTTACGATATGTGTATCATCACAGGTGGGCTGCCGTATGGGGTGCAGCTTTTGCGCTTCTACCATAGGCGGGCTGTACCGGTCGCTGACGGCGGGAGAAATTCTTGACCAGATAATATTTGCCGAAAAGGACTTATCCGAGCGGATAGGCAATATAGTAATGATGGGCATAGGCGAACCGTTCGACAATTACGATAACGTTATGAAATTTCTGCATAACGTTAATCATCCGAAAGGGCTTAATATCGGCTACCGTCATATTTCAATATCAACCTGCGGCTTAGTCGATAAGATATACAGCCTAAGCAGGGAGGATATACCGGTTACTCTTTGCATTTCGCTCCATGCGCCGAATGATCGGATACGAAAAACGATAATGCCGGTAGCAAATAGGTGGAGTATGGAGGAGCTGCTCAGAGCGTGTCATGATTATATAAAAAGGACGAATCGGCGGATTACGTTTGAATATTCGCTTATACGTGGCGTGAACGACAGCGAATCAAATGCACGAGAGCTTGCAAAAAAGCTGGGCGGAATGCTCTGCCACGTTAATCTCATACCGGTAAACAAGGTTGAGGAGCGCAGTCATGAAAAAAGCTCTGTGCAAACAATACAAAAATTCCAGAGAACATTGACGGAGCTTGGGATAAATGCTACAATTCGTCGGGAATTGGGCAGTGATATTCATGCCAGCTGTGGACAGCTGAGAAAAAAGGTGTTATAATAAAGAAGAGCATATTTTACGGAAGCGGGGTGACTTAAATGAGGATCGGCGCTGTTACCGATATTGGCAGGGTAAGGAAGCTCAACGAGGACAGCTATTTTGTTAATGATGATTTTGAGTTCCTGTACGGTATCGTAGCAGACGGCATGGGCGGACATCAGGCCGGAGAGATAGCAAGTATGATGATGGTGGATATTGTGATGAACCACCTGGCAAACAACCTGAATACGGAGCTTGACTACGTAGAAGCTGGGGAAGCTGTGCGCCAGGCGTTTATTGCTGCCAACAGTATAATTTATACGTATGCAAAAAATCATTATAAAATAATGGGAATGGGAACGACGGCAACGTTTTCCATGATATATCAAAATAAGCTGATAACCGCTCATGTGGGGGATTCCCGTGCGTATTTGTGCCGTGATAATGAGATAGAGAGGATAACAAGGGATCACTCCTATGTGGCAGAGCTTGTGGCACGGGGGGAAATAACGCCGGAAATGGCTGAGCATCACCCCAAAAGAAGCTATATCACCAGAGCAATAGGTGCAGAAGAATCCGTAAAGGTAGATATTTCCATCAGGGATTATACCGGCGGAGTCGTGGTATTGTGCAGCGATGGGCTGACGAACTTAGTTAAGGATAATGAAATATGCGATGTGATATGTGCCAACAGCGATTTGCAGAAGGCTGCCGATACGCTTGTGGAGCTGGCTAACAGCCGCGGCGGACGCGACAACATCACGATAGTTGCATTGGACAAAACTGACCGGGAGGGAATTATAGTATGAGTGGTGAAAATTTAATTGGAAAAACCCTGGGGAACAGATATGAAATACTTGAGCTGCTCGGTTCTGGCGGAATGGCTATGGTGTATAAGGCCAGATGCAGCCTGCTCAACAGATACGTTGCAGTAAAGGTGCTGCGTGATTCATTGAAGAATGACGAGGCCATAGTTAAGAATTTCAAAAAGGAAGCTCAGGCTTCGGCGAGCATTTCGCATCCGAATATCGTTTCAGTATATGATGTCGGCGAGGAGGACGGTATCCTTTACATGGTAATGGAGTATGTTGACGGTATTACCTTAAAGGAATACATAAAGAAGAACGCCCCTCTGCCATGGCAGGAAGCCTGCGGTTTTGCGATACAGATTTGTCAGGCGCTTGCAGAAGCGCATAAAAACGGTATAATACACCGTGATATAAAGCCGCAGAATATAATGATGACTTCCGACGGTATATTGAAGGTGACGGATTTCGGTATAGCAAGGGCGGCGGCGTCTGAAACTTCGGTAGCCGGCGGCGTTGTGGGTTCGGTTCACTATATTTCGCCGGAACAGGCAAGAGGCGGTTTTACCGACGCTAAGAGCGATATATATTCAACAGGTGTAGTGCTTTATGAAATGCTGACCGGTCAGGTGCCGTTTAACGGCGAAACGGCGGTAGCAGTAGCTCTGCAGCACTTGGAGAAAGAACCCACGCCTGTAAAATGTATCAATATGGACATTCCGGCGGATTTGTCATACGTGACGATGAAGGCTATGGCTAAAGACCAGACATCCCGATATTCGTCCGCACAGGAGATGACGGAGGATTTGAGGGCTGTTTTGGCTGATGAAATGCTCCCGAGCCGTGAGGGCGAGGTAGATGATGCAGAAGAAGATGACCTTGAGGCGACAAAAAAGATAGAGCCGACAGAAAAGATAACGCCGCAGACGGATGTTGAAGAGATAACGACAACGCCCATTACTCGCAGAGGTGAACAAGAGGACGTGGCAAATAAAAAAGACAGCAAAAAATCAAAGCGGAAGCAAAAAACAAAACAGCAGAAAAAAGAGGACAAGATGGCTGTAATACTGGCTATCGTGACAGTCGTTGTACTGGCGCTGATTGCCGGAGGCGTTTATTTCTATTTAAACAGCGCAAAAGAGCTGGTAGTCCCCAATTTCACAAATATGACGCTTGAGGAAGCAAAGACGCTTGCATCTGATGAAGGCTTTGTTATATCGGACAGCATGGAATATTCGCTCTCGGACGTAGTCGAAGAGGGCAGGGTGGTATCGCAGCTGCCAGAAGCCGGCAAGACGGTTAAGAAGAACAACGAGGTAAAACTCGTCATCTCACTCGGTTCTACAGGCGGAAATATCTCCGTGCCAAGTGTTATCGGTATGACTGAAACAGAGGCGATAGAGCGGCTGCTTGAGGAAAACCTGCTTTATGCGGTAGCGCAGGAGCCAAGCGATACGGTCGAAGCTGGCAAGGTTGCACGTCAGCTTCCGGCAGTGGGAACAAAGGTTAAAGAGGAAGAGGTTGTTACAATATACATTAGTACCGGAGCGGACGGTGCTTCCGAAGAGGCTAAGCCTCAGGTTGAAGTACCGAACGTAGTAGGCCAGACAAGAGCAAGGGCGGAGGAGATGCTGACATCCAAGGGCTTTACTGTAAGCGTCAGCAGGAAGTATTC
>DBQZ01000080.1:1678-7567 GCA_002305435.1 Clostridiales bacterium UBA1381 | reverse complement strand
GATTCGCCGGAACGCACTTCAAGCCCGACTGAGAGACCTACACGCACTTCAAGCCCGACCGAACGTCCTACACGCACCTCAAGTCCTACTGAGAGGCCGTCCTCGAACGGAGGAAGCTCAAGCAGCAGTTCGGATGACGAACCGTCAGCAACGAGAGTGCCTGTAAGGGAGGAATCAACCTCTACAAAAAGCTATACGGTAATGATACCCAGCAGCGCAGATGATACTGTAAACGTACGCATTGAAGTTGACGGACGCACTAACTATCAGGGTACGCACAGCAAATCTGAGGGCGGAGTTACGGTTAATATAACCGGCTCCGGCACGAAGCTGATAGAGGCTTATATAGACGGTCAGAAGGTAGACAGTACCTCGATAGATTTTGACTGATATGCAGGGAAGAATAATGAAAGGGATCGGAGGCTTTTACTATGTGAAGGCCTCCGACCGATGCGTATATGAGTGTAAAGCCAGGGGGATATTCCGTAAATTAGGCATAACCCCGATGATAGGCGATTTTGTTGAGGTGGAGGTAAAAAACGGTAAAGGGAATATTACCGCAATACAGCCTAGGAAAACGAGTCTCATACGACCGGCTGCGGCAAATGTGGATATGCTCGTGCTTGTGGCAGCATCAAAGGAGCCTGAGCCGAATTTCCTCCTGCTCGACAAAATGCTTGTTCATGCGGAAATGAACGGTATTGAGCCGGTTATATGTATAAACAAGACGGATATAGACGATGGCAAAAAGATATATGATGCGTATAAGTGTACCGGATACGAGATAGTGAAAGTTTCGGCGCTCCGGAATGAGGGTACGGCTGAGCTTGAAGAAGTCATATGCGGTCGTACGGCAGCCTTTGCCGGCCTTTCGGGAGTCGGCAAGTCGAGCCTTTTAAGCCGTATAACCGGAAACAATCTGCAAACGGGGGCGGTTTCGGACAAAATACACCGAGGCCGTCATACCACACGCCATGTGGAGCTGATGGAGCTTGAGGGCGGCGGATACGTGATGGACACTCCGGGATTTTCGTCTATGGAGCTTACGGGCGTGCGGGCTGAGGAGCTGTGGCGTTATTTCCCCGAGATGGCGAAAAGGGCGGGAGAGTGCCGCTTCCGTGGCTGCGTGCATATAAACGAGCCGGACTGCGCTGTTAAAGCAGCTGCTGAGGCGGGGGAGATTTCAACCTCACGTTATCAAAGCTACCGGGATTTATATGATACATTAAAGGATATAAAAGAATGGAAAAACTAAGAGGAATGAAAATGATTTTATCTTCATCTATATTGGCGGCTGATTTCTGCAATCTTGGCGAACAGGTTTCAGAATGTGAAAAAGCCGGCTCAGAGTGGCTGCACATTGATGTTATGGACGGTGTGTTTGTGCCGTCGATAAGCTTTGGCATACCGGTGGTAAAGGCTTTAAGACCGATGAGCAAGATGTTTTTTGATGTTCATCTTATGGTTAAGGAGCCGCTTTGGCATATACCGCAGTTTGCAGCGGCTGGAGCCGACTCGATAACGTTCCACTATGAGTCCGACAGCGATGTTGGGGAATGTTTGGAATTGATACGTTCGCTTGGAAAAAAAGTGGGCATATCAATAAAGCCGGACACTCCGGCAGAGGTGCTTGAGGAGTATCTGCCGCTTATTGATATGGTGCTTGTGATGACCGTTGAACCGGGAAAAGGCGGGCAGGAATATATACATTCGATGAATGACAAAATAAAATGGCTGCGAAAGACTGCCGGCGACCGGCTGCATATTCAGGTGGACGGCGGAATAAACAGCCAGACAATAGCCGAAGCGATAAATGCCGGGGCCGATGTGATAGTGGCAGGTACAGCCGTTTTCGGCAGGGGAAATATTACAGAAGCAGTAAAGGAATTGAAAAGATGCGGGCAGTTATAATCGCAGGCGGAAACGTCTGCCGGGAACAGCTTGGAAAATTTTTGCGTGAGGACGATTATATTATCTGCGCCGATAGCGGCTTTGACCGTGCGGGTGATATAAACCCCGATATGCTTTTGGGGGATTTCGACTCCATAGCGGAATTCCCCGAAAATGTGGAATCGGAGAGGTTTCCTGTTAAAAAGGATTTTACCGACAGCGAGCTGGCTGTAAGATATGCGCTTGAGAAAGGGTATAAGGAGCTTTTGCTTTTCGGCTTCACCGGCGGGCGTATGGATCATACAATAGCAAACCTCGGCCTTTTGGAATACATAGAAAAAATGGGCGGCGAGGGAATTATCATAGACCGTAACAGCGAGATCCGTCTTTTAGGCAGAAGCTGCCGTCTTAGCGGAAAGCCCGGCGATTTGGTGTCGATACTGCCGCTTGACGAGGAGCTTTGCGGAGTTAGGACAGAGGGACTTGAGTATCCGCTGGCGGGGGAGACGCTTTACCGGTATGAATGCCGAGGCGTAAGCAACGTTATGACGGGAAATACCTGCTTGATAGAAACGGCAGGCGGAAAGGGCTTCGTGATAAAGAGCAATGACTGAGAATATTATATATCTGGATAATGCCGCCACTACCAAGCCGTGTCCTACGGCGGTAAAGGCGGTTTTGGAATGTATGGATAATTTCGGCAATCCATCCTCCCTGCATGGGATAGGTATAGCTGCCGAAAAACGCATAAAGGAAGCAAGGCAGAATATCGCCCGAACGCTTGGAGTATCACCGGCGGGGATATATTTCACCTCCGGCGGCACGGAGAGCGATAATATCGCCATTTTCGGGGCTGCCCGCAAAATGAAAAAGCGGGGAAATCACATAATCACTACAATGATAGAGCATCCTGCTGTGCTCGAGTGCATGAGGGCGCTTGAGGAGGAAGGGTTTGAGGTATCTTACCTGAAGCCTGATGACAGCGGGGTAATAAGCCTTGAGGAGCTTGAGCATGAGCTTCGGGAGGATACGGTTTTGGTGAGTATTATGCACGTAAACAATGAAACGGGCATGATACAGCCGGTGGATAAGGCAGGAGAAATTATAAAGAAACATTCACCGAATGCGATTTTCCATTCGGACTGCGTGCAGAGTTTTGGCAAACTGCCTCTTCGGCCGCAGGAGTGGGGTATAGACCTGCTTTCGGTAAGCGGCCATAAAATACACGCCCCTCAAGGGATCGGCGTTCTGTATTGCAGGGTGAATAAGCTGAGACCGATAATATTCGGCGGCGGTCAGCAGGACGGCATTCGTCCGGGGACGGAGAATTTGCCCGGCATATACGCTATGGGCGAGGTAAGCCGTGAGCTTGATGCTAAGGGAAACAGCATCCATTTAAAAAGCCTGAGGACGCTTTTGAAGACTGAGATAATAAACAGAGTAGAAAATGTGAAAATAAATGGGACGGATGAGAACAATGCCGGAAGCGTTTTAAACGTATCCTTTCCGGGACTTCGGTCGGAGATATTGCTCCACGTGCTTGAATCACGGGGGATATACGTTTCGACCGGCTCGGCTTGTTCCTCACATAAGCCCCAGAAAAGCCACGTTCTGATGTCGATGGGCTGCAGTGCGGCAGAAACGGATTCGGCTGTGCGGTTCAGCTTTTCGCACATGAATACAACCCAGGAGATAATGCGTACGGCTGAGGTGCTCTCAGAAGAGGTAAGCCGTCTGCGCAGGATAATGAGGTGAACATATGAGGGAGATAATCCTTGTTAAATACGGAGAGATAATTTTAAAGGGCGGCAACCGTTCCCGTTTTGAGCAGAAGCTGATGAATAATATCCGTGATGCGTTAAGGAACGTTGCCGAGATAAAGATGAAGCTTATGCAGGCAACGATATATATTGAGGTCAGCGAGGAAGAAAAGCTGGATATCGTTGTTGAGCGGCTGTCGAAAGTGTTCGGCATAGTTTCAATAACGAGGGCGGCTGTATGCGAAAAAAATGTGGAGGATATATGCAGAACAGCTGAAGAATACTGCCGTAGGGAGCTTTTGGCTGTCGAGACTTTTAAGGTGGAGGCAAAACGTGCCGACAAGAGCTTCCCGCTTGATTCAATAAGGCTTTGCCAGGAGGTCGGGGGCTACCTTGACGATAAGTTTGACAATCTCCGCTGTGATGTCCACAAGCCGCAGGTAACTGTGAAGGTAGAGGTGCGCGATGTTGCATCTTACGTTTACTGTGTGGAAAATAAGACGAAAGGTCAGGGAGGAGTTCCTATAGGCACTGGAGGAAGAGCGACACTGCTGTTGTCAGGCGGTATAGACAGCCCCGTTGCCGGCCATATGATGGCTAAGCGTGGGATAGAGATAGATGCGGTGAATTTTTTCTCGTTTCCGTATACCTCCGAGCGTGCAAAGGAAAAAGTCATTGAATTGGCAGGAATTATTGCCCGCTATACGGGGAAAATAAATTTATATATAGTGCCGTTTACGCAGATACAGCTGGAAATACGTGATAAGTGCCGTGAAGAACATATGACGCTTATAATGCGCCGCTTTATGATGCGAATAGCTGAAAGGCTGGCGGTGAAGAACGGCTCCAAAGCGCTTATAACAGGCGAGAGTGCCGGGCAGGTGGCAAGCCAGACTCTTGCCGCCCTTGATACGACAAACGCAGTCGTTGATATGCCGGTGCTGCGTCCGCTCATAGGCATGGATAAGATAGAGATAGTCGAGAGGTCGGAGAATATCGGCACGTTTGAAACGTCGATATTGCCGTATGAGGACTGCTGCACGGTGTTTACACCGAAGCATCCGACAACCCAGCCTAAGCGGAGGAATATAGAACAGTCGGAGAGTGCGCTCGATGTTGAATCTCTTATTAAAGAAGCTCTTGACGGTGTGGAGCTGATAGAGGTATATCCGCAGGCGTAAGAGGGCAAAAAGCAGAAAGGATATGGTTTTATGAACGCAGAAATAATTGCCGTGGGAACGGAACTTTTGATGGGGGAAATAACGAATACCGACGCCCAATACCTTGCCGAGCAGCTTTCTGCCATAGGGATAAATGTTTATCACCAGTCGGTGGTCGGCGACAATAAAGAAAGGCTGTCCGAGGAGATAAAAAAGGCGCTTTTGCGGTCGGATATAGTTATAACCTCCGGTGGTCTTGGGCCTACGCCTGATGACCTCACAAAGGAAACGCTTGCCGAATGTATGGGCGAAGAGCTCGTTCTGCATGAGGAAAGCCTTAAGCGTATGGAGGATTATTTCCGCAGGGTAAACCGTACCATGACCGAAAATAATGTCAAGCAGGCAATGCTTCCCAAGCATTGCATAGTGCTTAAGAACACGTGCGGGACGGCTCCGGGTTGTATAATCGAGAAGGACGGCAAGGCCGCTATTATGCTGCCGGGGCCGCCGGCAGAGCTTAAGGCGATGTTTGAGGACGGGGCGCTTAAATATCTCAGGGAAAAGTCCGACAAGCTGATATATTCAAGGACGTACAGGATTTTCGGCATGGGTGAGAGCGCAGTGGCTCAGAAATTAGCCGACCTTATGAGAGACAGCACAAACCCGACCGTAGCCCCTTATGCTAAGACCGGGGAGGTGCACTTGAGGGTGGCAGCTTCCTGCGCAGATCCCGAGGAGGGTGAAAGGCTGATCAATTCCGTCAAGGAGCGTATATATGAAGCGGCAGGCGAATATATTTACAGTGACGACGGAAAGGATTTGTACAATACAACAGCGGAGCTGCTGCTTCAGCAAGGGCTTACAATATCGGCTGCCGAAAGCTGTACAGGCGGGCTGTTTGCAAAGACGCTTACGGATATTGCCGGAATTTCAGAGGTGTTTGGCACAAGCTTTGTCACGTATTCCAATGAGGCTAAGATGAAGTATCTTGGTGTTTCGGCTGATACGCTCGATAAATACGGAGCAGTGAGCGAACAGACCGCAGAGGAGATGGCAGAGGGGCTTAAGAAGAACACCGG
>DBQZ01000080.1:0-1591 GCA_002305435.1 Clostridiales bacterium UBA1381 | reverse complement strand
CAGAGGATAAGGACGCTCACGGTAATGCACGCTTTTGATATGATAAGGCGGGCGGTATTGGCGCAAAAGGCTGAAAAATAGGGACAGGCGGCTTTTAAAGCAGTATTATGAAAATATTGTGATAAATGACTATTGCAATTTCAGGGAAAACGTTATATAATAAAAATACAGTTTTATTCATGCCGTTTTTATATGCGGCCTTGCTTAACATAAAAAGGAGATACTTGCATGGCAAAGGAAAAAACTCAAAAAGCCGCCGTTGAACGTAAGTTTAACGATGAAAAGAAGAAAGCTATAAACGCTGTCTTTGAGGTTATAGAAAAAGAATACGGAAAGGGCAGCATAATGAAGCTGGGTGAAGTCAACACGGCAAACGTCGATGTCATACCGACAGGGGCGATGACGCTTGATATAGCCCTCGGCGTAGGCGGTATACCCCGCGGCAGGGTTATAGAAATATTCGGACCGGAATCCTCGGGTAAGACCACGGTTGCGCTGCATATAGTTGCAGAGGCGCAGAGAATGGGCGGGGATGCAGCATTTATAGACGCAGAACACGCTCTTGATCCGGAATATGCACGTCATATAGGCGTTGATGTTGACGATCTGATAGTTGCACAGCCCGACAGCGGCGAGCAGGCTCTGGAAATAACGGAAGCCCTTGTTAGAAGCGGGGCTATAGACGTTATTGTTATCGACTCCGTTGCGGCGCTCGTACCAAAGGCGGAAATTGAGGGTGAAATGGGAGACTCCCACGTAGGTGTGCTTGCAAGGCTCATGTCGCAGGCGCTGAGAAAGCTTACAGCGATCACCTCGAAGTCGGGAACGTCTGTTATTTTCATAAATCAGCTCCGTGATAAGGTTGGTACCGTTTACGGAAGCCCTGAAACGACTCCCGGCGGCCGTGCGCTTAAGTTCTTCTCGTCGGTGCGTCTTGACGTAAGAAGGAAGGATGCGATTAAAAACGGGACTGAGATTATCGGTAATATGACGAGAGTCAAGGTCGTGAAGAATAAGGTTGCTCCTCCGTTTAGAGAGGCGGATTTTGATATTCTCTACGGTCAGGGAATATCCAAAGAAGGAAATATCCTCGATGTTGCGGTCAGCTTGGATATAATCAAAAAAGCTGGGGCATGGTTTTCGTATAACGGCGAAAAGATAGGCCAGGGTCGTGACAATGTGCGAAAGTACATGATCGACAACCGTGAGTTTACCGAAAATATTGAAGCGCAGGTGAGAGAAGCTCTCGGTATGCCGGCTGTAACAAGGTCAAAACCGGCGTCGGACGAGGAACAAAACGAAAGCGATGAACCTAAGGACGAAACAGACATTTCCGGCGTTGTCGAAATGAACGAAAAATAGGATAAAAAATCGGAATAAAAAGGATATATTTAATCAAAAGTAAGAATTATAAAAAAACATATTGACTTTTTTCGGTTTTTTTAGTATCCTATATAATATAGAAAGTTGCGTTAAACAACGCAGTATGAGATTCATGCTGATCAAATAACTAAGGGGGCATTTCAATGTTTTCAAAGGAAGTTGTAGTACAGAACCAAGTCGGACTTCATGCAAGACCTGCTACGTTTTT
>DBQZ01000051.1:4673-8030 GCA_002305435.1 Clostridiales bacterium UBA1381 | reverse complement strand
CATCCGCTTGCCGTATGCCGTAGCTTCAATAAGCGCACGGTATATCTCCTCCGGCTTTGTAAGAAGCGTCATACCGAGCATCATGCCCGTAAGATCAACGTCTACAAGCACGCTGCGGTTGCCGTTCCACCAGTCGAGGGCTACAAGCCCGCTTTCGCCGGGTTTTAACTTGGAGGCCTTTTCACGCAGATATTTGTGGATATTTACCCCCTTATTTTTAGCGTCCTCTGTATATTCGGCGGGAACGCAGTTTGAAACGAACCAGTCGAAATGGTCGCCCACGCACGACTGTCCCGCCTCGTAGCCGAGATAGCCGGCTATTATGCCGTCCTCAACAACTCCGCACATCCCCGGCACTATCTCCTCCTTCTCGCCTAAAAGCACATCGCAGGTGGAAGTACCGATTATCATAAGCATCTTGCCCGGTTCGGTTACGCCAACCGCCGGAAGCGCAACGTGAGCGTCAACGTTTGCAACGGCAACAGCCGTTCCCGGAAGCAAGCCTGTCATGCGGGCTGCCTCCTCTGTTATCTCCCCTGCCTTATCGCCGAGCGGGGAAATATCCCTTGAGAGCTTTTCATCTACGAAATTCTCCATCCGCTCGTCAAGCGCACGGTAGAAATCCTTTGAGGGATAACCCTCCCGCTTATGCCAGAGCGCCTTGTAGCCTGCCGTGCAGGAATTGCGGGTCTCAACGCCCGTCAGCTGCCATATTACCCAGTCGGCAGCCTCTATGAACCTGTCCATCTTCTCGTATATCTCGGGTGCTTCGTTCAAAATCTGCCACGCCTTCGGAACGAGCCATTCCGAGGATATTTTGCCGCCGTAGCGGGCAAGGAACTTTTCGCCCCTCTCCTCGGCTATCTTATTAAGGCGGTTCGCCTCGTCCTGAGCCGCATGATGCTTCCACAGCTTTACGTAAGCGTGCGGCTCATGCTCGTATTCGGGCAGGAAGCACAGCGGTGTTCCGTCAGATGTTGTCGGCAGAACCGTGCACGCCGTGAAATCAATGCCCACGCCGATAACATCCTCCGCACGAACGTGCGCCTTTTTCATAACATCCGGGATAGTCGTTGCGAGCACGTCCAGATAATCATGCGGATGCTGCAGTGCCCAGTCCGGCTCCAACTTCGTCTTGCCGTCCGGCAGGTATTCATACATTACCGCATGCGGGTATGCCAGCACCGATACCGCAAGCTCCTCGCCGTTTTCGACATCGACCAGCACGGCACGTCCGGAAAGCGAGCCAAAGTCAACGCCTATCGAGTATTTTTTGTTCATTTTATCAGCCCTCCTGATATTTTTTTCGTATATTCTTATTATACATTACCAAAGCTGATTTTGCAATAGCTTTTGTAAATTTTAGCAGCCTCGCTTAAGGAAAAACCTCCCCCTCACAGCCGGCGGATAAGTTTTTTTATTCAACTCTCCTGTTTTTTCCACGCCTGCTATTTTCTCCAAAAATTCTCTTGACAAACCAGCATTTTTATGGTATCATTTATATGTAGTTAGCTAATGCTAACCATAAACGGAATACAAATCATCATATATTTTTTTATCAGCGTGTTAGCCTCGGCTAACCAATAGAAGGAGGACTCACCATGAGTGTTATAATTGTCGGCGGACATGACAGGATGCACTGCCGCTATAAGGACATATGCAAAAGCTACGGCTGCAAGTGCAAGGTATTTACACAGCTGCCGTCGAATTTCCGCAACCAGATCGGTTCCCCCGACCTGATCATCCTTTTCACAAATACCGTCGCCCATAAGATGGTATCGGCAGCCGTGCGTCAGGCGGAAAAATCACAGGCCTGTATCGAACGCTGCCACAGCTCGAGCGCCTGCGCCCTGGAGAACATTCTCCGCCGCCACTGCGCATGAAATCCGGGCAAAAATAACGAGGGTGCAAAAAATCGCCCTCGGAGTATGCACGCATGAAATCCGGGCAAAACCGCCCTCGGAGTATGACACATGGAATCCGGGCAAAAATAAACCGTCTGTACATCACCTGACGTACAGACGGTTATTTATTTTAGACGGCTTAGCCTTATTTCTTGCGTACCGCAAAGCCGTTTTCATCAGCATCCACTACGATCGAATCGCCCGGATTTACCTCGCCGTCTATTATCTTCTCAGACAGCATATCCTCTATTTCGCTCTGAATTGCACGGCGCAGAGGTCTTGCACCGTAGGCGGGATCAAAGCCGTTTTCGGCAATCTTTGCTACTGCCGCATCGGTAAATTCCGCCGTTATCTCGTTCGCCTTAAGACGCTCGTCAAGCGATTTGAGCATGAGGCGTGCTATTGCTTTGATATTTTCATCGCTTAAGCGGTGGAATACTATAATATCATCTATTCTGTTGAGGAATTCCGGTTTGAACGCCCGCTTTACCTCCTCCATTACCTTATCCTTGATGGATTTGTAGCTGTCGCTCTCAGCCTCGTCCTTCTTAAAGCCGAGCCGTGAAGAACCGTTGCCGAGTATCTCCTTTGCGCCAAGGTTTGAGGTCATGATTATTACCGTATTGCGGAAATCCACCCTGCGCCCCTGCGCATCGGTGAGGATACCATCCTCAAGCACCTGCAGCAGGATGTTGAACACATCAGGATGCGCCTTTTCCACCTCATCAAACAGGAGTACGCTGTAGGGCTGCTTTCTTATCTTTTCAGTAAGCTGTCCGCCCTCCTCAAAGCCGACATATCCCGGAGGCGAACCGATAAACTTCGATACTGCGTGCTTCTCCATGTATTCGGACATATCAACACGTATCATCGCATCCTCGCTGCCGAACATCACATCGGCAAGAGCCTTTGACAGCTCCGTCTTACCTACGCCTGTCGGGCCAAGGAACAGGAACGAACCTATAGGACGCTTCGGATCCTTCAGTCCCGCACGGCCGCGGCGGATGGCTTTTGCAACGGCTGTTACAGCCTCATCCTGCCCGATTACACGCTCGTGCAGCAGGGCTTCGAGATTTTTCAGCTTATGGCTCTCCTCTTCTGCAAGCCGCTCAACCGGGATATTTGTCCAATCGGAGATTATATTCGATATATCCTGCTCGTCTACCACGAGGTCGGCTGAGGTATTGGAGCCTTTCCACTCCTTCTTGCCTTCCTCAAGCTGCTTCTTAAGCTCGTTTTCCTCATCACGCAGCTTTGCTGCCTTTTCAAAGTCCTGAGCCGTTATGGCTTCCTCTTTTTCCTTAGCCAAGCCCTCCAGCTTATCCTCAAGCTCCTTAACGCCTGTGGGCGCTGTTTCGGAAATTAGCCGCTTCTTTGAAGAAGCCTCGTCTATAAGGTCAATCGCCTTATCAGGCAGATACCGGTCGGTTATATACCGCTCCGACAGCTTCGC
>DBQZ01000051.1:4317-4626 GCA_002305435.1 Clostridiales bacterium UBA1381 | reverse complement strand
GCTGCGTCCTTTTCGATATACTTCCTGTATTCCTTTATAGTAGTTGCGCCTACGAGCTGCAGCTCGCCTCTTGCAAGAGTCGGCTTCAGGATGTTTGACGCATCCATCGAACCCTCTGCGCTGCCTGCTCCTATAATCGTGTGTACCTCATCAATGAAAAGGATGATATTGCCGGCGGCAAGTATCTCATCCACCGCCTTCTTTATCCTCTCCTCAAATTCGCCGCGGTATTTCGCCCCGGCTACCATCGCCGAAAGATCCAGCGCTACGAGCCGCTTATTCTTAAGCGGTTCCGGCACATCGCCTGCG
>DBQZ01000051.1:2503-4196 GCA_002305435.1 Clostridiales bacterium UBA1381 | reverse complement strand
TCGTTCGCATTCTCCATGCCGTCGAGCATATGCACAAGCTCCGTATACAATACCCCCGGAAGTACGCCCAGCTTACGCAGTATCTCTATGCCTACGCCCTCGCCATCACGTATGATCGCAAGCAGTATATGCTCTGTGCCGATATAGCTGTGGCCGAGATTTCTTGCCTCAAGTGCGCTCCATTCCAATATCCTCTTGCTGCGGGGTGTAAGCTGCGGGGATATTCCCTCAAGCGGCTCTCCCGCTCCGGTAAGCTCCTTTACCTTATCGCAGAACGCATCGACCGTTACGCCGGTCTTTTCCAGCACCTTTGCAGCAACGCCCGTGCCTTCACGCATAAGCCCTAAAAGCAGATGCTCGCTGCCCACATAGCTATGCCCCAGCTCAAGCGCCGCCATGCTGGCTTCGTTTAACGCTTTTCTCGATTTCTCTGTAAAATATGAGTATGGCATAAATATTACCTCCTATCTCTTACAGCTCTTCCCTTAAGAACTGCGCTCTCTTTTTGTCCCTTTCCTCCGGCGAAAGCTGCTCTTTGCCCGACAGCGTCGCCGGTTCTGTTTTTATGATACATTCTATGCCGCTTTTTCCCTCTTTAGGAAGTATGCCCAGACTTCTGCCTAACATAACGTTCGATATGAGGGATTTTGCCTCGCTCGAGGATATGCTCCTTGCATACTTTATTATACCGTATGATCTCCACAGCTTATCCTCCAGCTGAGCCGGGTTATTCTTGTATATACTCTCTCTCGTCTGCTTTTCAAGCTCTATTATCTGCCCGACAACGTTCTTTACCTTGTCGGTAAGCTCTTTCTCCGTAAGACCTACCGTCACCTGGTTCGATATTTGGTACAAACTCCCCTCGGCTGCCGAACCTTCGCCGTACATACCCCTTACGGCTATCCCAAGCCTTGACGCCGAGGATACAATCCCCGCCATCTTCCCAGCCGCCTCAAGCGCCGGAAGATGCAGCATTACCGATACCCTAAGCCCCGTACCCGCATTAGTCGGGCAGGATGTCAGATACCCAAACTCCTCGTCAAATGCGTAGTTTACGCTCTCCTCTATCACATCATCCACACGATCCGCCGTCTCATACGCCGAATCCACATCAAATCCTGGCAGTATCACCTGTATCCGCAGATGATCCTCCTCCATTATCATACAACTCATCGTCCTGTCCCTGCTCAAAAGCACCGATCTGCCGCTGCCCTCAAGCATCGCCGGACTTATCAGATGCGCCTCATAGAGCTGCCTCTTCTCGCCCTCGCCAAGCTTATCAAGCTCTATCTCCTCAAATTCACCCGAAAGCGTCGAATTGCTCTTTAACACCGCATCCTTTATCTTGTCGGATACTTCCTTCTTGTCTTTCAAAAACTGCGGGAATACCACTCCCTCAAGATTCCTCGCCAGCCTTATCCTCGTGCTGACGGCTATATCGTCTTTGTTATTCTCATACCAAATCATGCTCATCCTCCCCTTACGCTAAACCCTCGCTCTCAAGCGAACGTATCTCCTTATGCAGCTTTGCCGCCGTCTCGTAATCCTCACGGGATACAGCCTCGGACAATTTGCGCTTAAGCTCGTCATACCGCCTCTTGCGGCGCAAACCCTCGCCCGCCTTTGACGGTACCTTCCCCGTATGGCGGGAGGTCGAATGCAGCTGCTTTAACACCTCACGCACCGGCGCACG
>DBQZ01000051.1:0-2453 GCA_002305435.1 Clostridiales bacterium UBA1381 | reverse complement strand
TCATCGGAGAAAAAATCATCAAATAACATTCCTATCATCCTTTCCTGCTGTCTGCAAGCGCCCTTACCATGCTCTTCAATAACGCTGAACGCTCCTCATCGCTTTTTACCACATCAGCCGATACGGCCGCCGCCATTATCGCCGCCTCCGACGAGGTTAGAGCACCCCTCGCAAAAAGCCCGCTTATAACAGCTGCCGCCTTCTTTGCATCAAGGCTTTGACCTATACTCTCCTCAATCCTGCGCTCAAGCGTGCCGGTACGCCTTATCATCACGTATCCGCCGCCGCCTCGCCTTGACTGTACCGCATACCCTTTCTCCGGCGTGAACCGGGTCGCTATCACATAATTTATCTGCGACGGCGCACAGCCGAATACCTCCGCCAGCTCATTCCTCTTTAGCCTGAGCCAATCATCTTCATCGGACAACAACTCCAATATGAACGTTTCTATCCTGTCGCTGACGCCCATCGTCCCTCCTCCTCTCTCAAAGCGCCTTCTTTGACTTTGACTTTCTTTGACCTTTGTTTGATTATATTATAACCCCAACTTCCCCGTTTGTCAATAGTAATTTTTCGCATAATTTGTGAACTTTATGTAAACGAAAACCCCCGGAACACCGAGTACCGGTATCCCGAGGGTCTTTTATATTATTCTACATCGCCGCAGCCGCCAAGGCGGACTATCGCAAGCGATACGTTCGTATAGAAGAAATTACCGCCCGAAGCACGCACTGCAAGCTCCACCGGAGCTGTTTCCACCCTGACAAGCCGTGTAAACGATACCGACTCGACCTCGCCGCTAAGCTCGAACGACTGCTGTACCACTGCTCCCGCAGTCTCCTCCCCGCCTGCCAAAAGCGACAGGAGCAGATTCTGCGGCAAACACGCCCCCGCCGCCGGCAGGAACGAGCCGTAAAACGATACAAGATACAGCCCCTCCTCGCCGAGTACAAAGGTGGAGCTGTTCTCCTCATGCTCGACCGCATCCCCGCAGATCACGGAATTTCGGTCAAACACAAGCTCGCTCCCCTCAGCAGCAAGCTGGGGCGGATTTGCGTACGCTTCCAAGCCAGACGCTGTATCTCTTACCTCGACCGTGCATACACTGCGGCAGCTGCAGCCCACAGGGCTACTATTCTCCCTTTCAATCGGGTATTTCTTATACATAACCTCACCTCCTCCCTGATACCAATATATGACCGCCTGCCGCCCGCCGTTACCGGGTTTACATAATTCTTTGAAATGGACGCAAAAAACCGCCCCCAACGGCTCGTGAGCCATCGGACTGCGGCTTTTTTTGCGCTCCCCGCTGCGGTTATGGGAGAAGCAGCAAGGAGCAAAGGGATGGGCGGGTTATGCCGCCCGTGGATTTTTTATTCCATTCCGCTGTTGCGGAAGTGGGAGCGTGATTAGTTGGCTTATTGAAGTGTAACTGACTCAGCTGCACCGGGATATGATACAGTTGCGCCAGCTAAGCTGTCAAAGCCTACGAATTGGTAGATGAAGAACTCACCGTTGTCATTTATAATCTCATCAACCTTTGTCGGTGTATACTCTGTCTCACCAACTTTAACTGTCGGAGCAACTCCATCCGTGGGGTTGGTTACATTGATAACTACTGTCTGTACAGATGTTCCTTCAGTTACAACGTCTGCCCATGTAGCTGTACCTGTTGCTTCTTCGCCATCTTCTGCTACTAATGTTAATGTTGTGTCATCTGCCGGTATGTAGTCACTGGTGCTTAATTCTGCTGTTATTGTGGGAGCAGGGATGACATACATTTCCGCATTGGCAATGTTTGCAGCTCCGGATATGTTTACTCCATTAAACGAATACTCTCTTGCGCTATTTGTAAGCATAAAGCCAGCTTCAAGATTTCTCGGAGTTATATTAGCATGGCTAAATAACGATTTGCCATTTGCATCACTGACAACAAGCGTAACATTCTCTGTTCTTATAGTGCTTTCCGGAATTCCTGCTGCTATAACATCCTCTGTGGGAGGTACAGCTTTGAATGACAGTTTTGCGTGTACCCACTGATTTTTGCTGTATGTGCCAAGTTTTGTATAATCATCTCTTGAATTTTGATTTCTTACCAACACTTCATTCTCACTTGCGATAAATTCAGTATTTGCGCCTGTTCCACCATCTGTTCCCGTCAGAGTCATGTTAAACGTATTATCGCCTGTAACGAATACGTCATACTCAATTACTACCTGTTCGCCATGCTTAATAGCCGGTATGTTTGTAAATGAAACTGCTTCTTTATTAAAGCAATCTGCTATAATATCAACAGGATTAAAACCTTCGGACGCATTTGTGCTTTCCGGAGCTGGCGATATCTGTGTAAGAGTAATGTTTACCTCTTTTGTACCAGACTCAGCATCTCCATCTGTAACTTCAAACGTACCGTACTCTGTAATACATCCGTCAGCCTTTGCGATATACGAATA
>DBQZ01000069.1:1856-8125 GCA_002305435.1 Clostridiales bacterium UBA1381 | reverse complement strand
TATATTAACAATATGCACCTTGTAATGTCGGCGGCGGATCTTGTAATTGCACGCTCCGGAGCGATAACGGTAAGCGAGATAGCGGCTCTTGGTAAGCCTTCGATACTTATCCCCTCGCCGAACGTCGTCCGCAACCATCAGGAGCAGAACGCCCGTGAATTTGAAAAGCGAGGTGCAGCTGCTGTTATAACAGAGGCGGAGCTTACACCTAAGACGCTTTATGATAAAATGATGAGCATGATAATGAATCCAGCGGAGCTTTCACGTATGTCCGCATCATTAAAGAGTCTGGCTCAGACAGATGCGCTTGAAAAGCTGTACGCCCTTATCGAGGATATGAGCCGCCATCATAAATAAATGGATATTAAAAAGCCGTCTGTATACTGTGAAATTACAGTGTACAGACGGCTTTTGTTTATATCAGCCGTGATGCTATTTGGAAGAACAGCGTGGATACCACCCAGGCTGTCATAAGGTGCATTACGATTGATATAAGAGCATATTTCCACGAGGTTTCCCTCTTGATTGTAGCGATTGTGGCTATGCAGGGTATGTACAACAGGCAGAACAGCATAAGTGAATAAGCGTTTACTGCTGTAAAGCCAGACTGTGCAAGTATCCCTGAAAGCGTTGCCATGCCCGCATCGGAGGAAATACCGCTTATCCCGTACAGGACGCTCATACTTGATACGACGACTTCTTTTGCAGCTATACCGGAGATCAGCGCTACTGCTATCTGCCAGCTGCCAAGCCCTGCAAGCGATAAGAACGGTACAGCCGCATGGCCGATATATGCGGCAAACGAATCCGCCGGTGAATCTACCAATCCGCTCGTGCCGAAATTCAGCAGTGCCCAGAGGATTATTGAAGCGATAAAGATTGTCGTTCCCGCCTTTGTAAGGTAGTCACGAACCTTATCCCAGACGTATATGCCAACGGTGCGCAGATTTGGCAGCTTGTATTCGGGCAGCTCTATCAAAAGGGTGTTCTCATCGTGGTTTTTGTCCGCAAAAGACATAACCTTTGCGGCAACAATAGCTGTTATCATGCCGATTATGTACATTGAATAAGCAGCAAGCATTGCATAGGAGCCAAAGAACATACCGGATATAAGCACGTAAATAGGCAGCCTTGCAGAACATGACATAAACGGTGTTACCAGCACGGTTTTTATGCGGTCACGCCGGTTTTCAAGCGCTCTTGAGGCCATTACGGCAGGAACCGTACAGCCGAATCCGAGAAGCATAGGTATAAAAGCCCGCCCGGAAAGTCCGAGCTTTGACATCAGCCCGTCCATGACATAGGCGGCACGGCTCATATAGCCGCTGTCCTCGAGAAAAGCAAGGGCGAGGAAGAGGATGAAGATGTTCGGAAGGAACGTCAGTATCCCGCCGACTCCGGCGATTATGCCGTCTGTTATCAGAGATATAAGCGTTTCGTTCGTGTTTACCGCAGATAAGAAGTCACCCACCGCTCCGGTTATAAACTCCAAAAACAGCTCAAAATATCCTTTCAGCCAGTCGCCGACTGTAAATGTCAGGAAGAATACAACCGCCATTATCAAAAGGAACATCGGTATACCCCAGACGGAATGGGTCAAAAGCCGGTCTGCCTTATCGGTGTTTGCACTTGAAGCGTCCTTGTTGACGAGACATTCGGCTATAACTTCTTCAATAAAAGCGTACCGCTGATTTATTATTTCCTGCTCAAAATCCTTTTCGGGGACGTAGTCTATCGGATAAGCTTCAAGCACGAAGCTGTCACGCTCTAATGTTTTAAGCGCATACCAGCGGTAGTTTTCAAGCCGTGGATATTTCTTCTCTAACAGCGCAGAGACAAGGTCAATCTGATCCTCAACCTCATCGCTGTATACGACGGTGTATTCAGAATGATGATCGTGGATATGCGCTCCACGTGCATGATGATGCTGCGGCTTGTCGAGCGGTTTTTCCAGATGGTGTATGACAGCATGAAGCAGGATTTCAAGCCCCTGCCGTTTGCGTGCGCTTACAGGCACGACCGGTATGCCGAGCATTTCCGGCATACGGTGGAGGTCGATAGCCATACCACGTTCCTCGACTATATCCATCATATTAAGGGCGAGGACGACAGGCTTGCCGAGCTCTATCAGCTGTAATGTAAGGTAGAGATTGCGCTCAAGGCTTGAAGCGTCGGCAACGTCTATTATCGCATCGACATTGTCACCCGTGAGGAAGTTGCGTGTTACCTCTTCCTCCATCGTGTATGATGTCAGAGAATATGCGCCGGGGGTGTCGGTCATACGGAAGTGTATATTCTTAAAATCCATCTCCGCATCCTTGCGTTCAACCGTAACTCCCGGCCAGTTGGCAACCTTGAGTTTAGCGCCGGTATAGGCGTTGAACAGCGTTGTTTTTCCGCAGTTTGGGTTTCCGGCAAATGCTACTTTTATCTCATTCATTCTCAGCGCCTCCTGTCGTTATCCCCTCTGCAAAACGGCGGCCAACGGCAAACCTCGTGCCTCTGAATTTTACTATAATTGCGCCCCGCCGTTTTTTGTTAAGCACACGAACCGTTGTTCCCACAGTCAGTCCCAGCGTTTCCAGCTGGCGTTTGACCTGCGGGGAAAGGTCTATCTTTATCACTTTATAGCTTTTGTTTTTTAACCCTTCTGCAAGCGTCAATTTGATCCCCCCAGATATTTTTTCAGATAAATCCCCGTATAGGAATTTTCGCAGGCTGCGACCTCCTCAGGAGTGCCGCGGGCGATTACGGTACCGCCGTTATCGCCGCCCTCAGGCCCCATATCTATGATATAGTCGGCGGTTTTTATAACGTCAAGGTTATGCTCGATAACAACAACGGTGTTGCCGCCTTCGGCAAGCCGCTGCAAAACGTCAACGAGCTTGTGTACATCGGCGGTATGCAGTCCCGTGGTCGGCTCATCAAGTATATATATCGTCTTTCCGGTACCACGGCGTGAAAGCTCTGTTGCAAGTTTCACCCTTTGCGCTTCACCGCCTGAGAGGGTGGTGGAGCTTTGACCGAGCTTGATATATCCAAGGCCGACATCCTGGAGAGTTTCCAGCTTGCGCTTTATCTTGGGAATGGCAGCGAAAAACTCCACAGCTTCGTCTACGGTCATATCAAGGACTTCGTAGATGTTTTTACCCTTGTATTTAACCTCGAGAGTTTCCCTGTTATACCGTTTGCCTTTGCAGACTTCGCAGGGGACGAAAATGTCGGCGAGAAAGTGCATCTCTATTTTTACGATACCATCGCCGGCGCACGCCTCACAGCGTCCGCCCTTGACGTTAAAGCTGAATCGTCCGCTCTTGTATCCACGTGCCTTAGCGTCGGGAGTGGAGGCGAACAGCTCACGAATATCGTTAAATACGTTCGTATACGTCGCAGGGTTGGAACGGGGGGTGCGTCCTATCGGCGATTGGTTAATATCAATTATTTTATCGAGCTGCTCTTTGCCGACTATTGATTTATGCGCCCCGCCACGTATACGGGCACGGTTTAAATCGTGAGCCAGCTGTTTATACAGTATCTCGTTTACCAGTGAGGATTTCCCCGAACCGGATACTCCGGTAACGCAGGTAATAACGCCGAGGGGAAATTTTACGTTGATGTTTTTCAGGTTGTTTTCCCTTGCGCCCTTGACCTCAAGCCAGCCGGTGGGCTTGCGGCGGATTTTCGGAACCTCGATTTTCAGCTCGCCGCTCAAATATTTGCCGGTCATGGAATCGGGGCTGTTTATAAGATCAGCAACACTTCCCTGACCTACTACGTAACCGCCGTTAATACCGGCTCCGGGGCCGATGTCAACGATGTAATCGGCGGCGTACATTGTGTCGGTGTCGTGTTCCACCACGATAACCGTATTGCCCAAATCCCGCAGATGCTTAAGCGTGCCGATAAGACGGTCGTTGTCACGCTGATGAAGGCCGATGCTCGGCTCATCAAGAATGTATAATACGCCCGTAAGGCCGGAGCCTATCTGCGTTGCAAGACGTATTCTCTGCGCTTCTCCGCCTGACAGCGTGCCTGAGGAACGTGAGAGCGAGAGGTAGTCAAGCCCTACATCCAGAAGGAACTGAAGCCGTGCTTTTATCTCCTTTATAACCTGAGAGGCGATCATGAGCTGACGGTCTGTGAGCTTGAGGTTGTCGATAAACTCCATTTCCTTTCGTATCGGCAGCTGCGTAAGCTGGTAGATGTTAAGTCCGTTTATCGTTACGGCAAGAACCTCATCGTTAAGGCGTGCGCCCTTGCACTTGTAGCATTTTATAACGTTTATATATTTTTCAAGCTCCCACTTGGCGTAGCTTGAATTTGTTTCGTGATACCGCCGCTCCATCGTTGTGACAACGCCCTCAAACGGGGCGTAATACGTGCGTGTGGAGCCGTCACGGCTGTAGTCCATTTTTATTTTCTCATCGCCAGTGCCGAAAAGAACCTTGTTTTTAAAATCTTCCGGCAGATCCTTAAATGGGGTATCAAAATCTATCCCGTAATGTTTCATAAGGGAAACATAGTACATATGCACCATGCTGTCCTCAATTTCCGGGGCGGCAAAGCCGGGGCCGTATATCGCTCCCTTTAAAAGCGGCAGATTTTCGTCTGCTATAACAAGCTGCGGATCTATCTTGGAAAGCGCTCCGAGACCGTCGCAGAGCGGACAGGCGCCGTACGGATTATTAAAGGAAAACATACGGGGCGCAAGCTCCTGCAGGCTGATGCCGCAGTCGTCGCAGGCGTAGTTTTGGCTGAAATTCATAATTTCGCCGCCTATTACCTCTACCATTGCATAGTCGCCGGTGAGGGAAAAGGCGGTTTCTATCGAATCGGTAAGACGTTTAACAATACCGCTGCGGATTATGAGCCTGTCTATGACTATTTCAATATTGTGCTTAAACGTTTTCTTGAGCGAAATATCCTCGCTCAGCTCCCGCATTTCGCCGTCAACCTTAACACGTACGTAACCGTTTTTGCGGGCATCCTCGAGTATTTTTTTATGCTCTCCCTTTTTGCCCCTAACCACGGGAGCGAGTACCTGTATACGTGTACCTTCCTCAAGAGCCATCACACGGTCAACGATCTGGTCTATCGTCTGTTTGGATATTTCCTTGCCGCATTTTGGACAGTGGGGTATGCCTATTCGGGCGTACAAAAGACGGAGATAGTCGTATATCTCCGTTACTGTTCCCACTGTTGAGCGCGGGTTTTTAGAAGTGGTTTTCTGGTCGATGCTTATCGCCGGGGAAAGTCCCTCGATATAATCCACGTCCGGTTTTTCCATCTGTCCGAGGAACTGGCGGGCGTAGGAGGAGAGTGACTCCACATATCGTCTTTGTCCCTCAGCGTAAATGGTGTCAAATGCCAGGGAGGATTTGCCGGAGCCGGAAAGCCCGGTTAGTACAACCAGCTTATCACGTGGAATTGTAAGGTTTATGTTTTTTAGATTATGCTCCCTTGCACCTTTTATTTTTATTTCCTGAGCCATATTTCACCTCGTGTTTACTGAAGCAGGAGCGAGCAGCATTTCTGCGACCGCTCGATTATTTCTGTGCGTTCCTCCATGGCTTTTTGAAGATCAGCCGCAAGCGACATCTCAAACATCTGCCGGATTTCCGGCGAATGTGAGTGCACGAGCGTGGCTGACTGTATTATATCAAGCCTGTCCGATTCGCTGAATTCACGTATGTCTGCAATTTCAGCCGGACAGCCGAGAAAATCTGCAAGCCTCCGTTCCGTTTCTGCCAGCTCCTCGAGATCGAGCGAACGGTCGCAGAAGCAGATAAACTCTATCCTGTCATTCTGTTCGCAGACGTATATTACGGGAGTGAGAATGTTTTCGGCAAGTATTTTAACGGCCTCATTTATTTTTTCCTGGGTCATTTTATCACCTTGGAGCCTTTCTTTATATTTTTCTGCAGCTTCTTTATCATGTCACGAAGTTCTGCGGCACGTTCAAATTCGAGATTTTCAGCAGCTGCAAGCATCTGTGCCTTAAGGTCCTCTATGCGTTCTTCAACATCGCCAATATCAGGCGCTGCACTGTCCTCGGCGGGTGTCAGGGACTCGATTATGGCACGAATATCTTTCTTTATCGTCTTGGGAGTAATATTGTGCGCCTTGTTGTAATCATCCTGTATCTTGCGGCGGCGCTGTGTTTCGTCAATAGCCCGCTGCATTGAACCGGTTACGGTATCGGCGTACATTATAACTTCACCGTCGGCGTTTCTGGCGGCACGGCCGATAGTCTGTATCAGCGACATCTC
>DBQZ01000069.1:0-1833 GCA_002305435.1 Clostridiales bacterium UBA1381 | reverse complement strand
CGAAGCAGGTTTATGCCGACAAGCACGTCAAATTCGCCGATGCGCAAATCACGGATTATCTCCGTACGCTCGATTGTTTTTATTTCAGAGTGCATATACCGCACCCGTATGCCGGAGCTTCTAAGATAATCCGTGAGATCCTCCGCCATTTTCTTAGTAAGCGTGGTAACAAGGACACGTGCGCCTTTTTCCGCACGTTCGTTTATTTCACCGATCAGGTCGTCTATCTGATGCTCTGTCGGACGTACCGATATTTTCGGATCAAGAAGCCCAGTCGGGCGTATTACCTGCTCGACTATCTGCGTGGAATGTTCCTTTTCATAGGCGGCAGGTGTAGCGGAGGTGAATATCACCTGATTAAGCCGTTCCTCAAACTCATCGAATTTCAAGGGACGGTTGTCAAACGCAGAGGGCAGGCGGAAGCCGTATTGAATAAGCGTCTCTTTCCTTGCCCTGTCGCCGTTGTACATTCCACGTACCTGTGATACGGTAACGTGCGACTCGTCTATGAACATCAGATAATCCTCCGGCATATAATCAAGCAGAGTGTACGGGGCGCTGCCGGGCGCGCGCCCGCTTATGACACGGGAGTAGTTTTCTATTCCCTGGCAAAAGCCTATTTCACGCAGCATTTCTATATCGTATTCCGTCCGCTGCTGAATACGCTGAGCCTCTAAGAGCATATCACGTTCCTTGAAATACCGTATACGCTCGTCAAGCTCCTTTTCAATTTCCGCTATTGCCAAAAGCAGCTTTTCATTTGTCGTTACATAATGGGAGGCCGGCGATATTACAACGTGGTTGCGTGTGCCGACTATTTCTCCGGTCACGACATTTACCTCGCAGATGCGCTCTATCTCATCGCCGAAAAACTCCACACGGATAGCGTTTTCGCCGTTGTTTGACGGGAAAATTTCCACGCAGTCTCCCCGTACACGGAATTTATTGCGGACGAAGTTTATATCGTTTCGCTCGTACTGGATGTCCACAAGCTTTCGCAGAAGCTCGTCGCGATCCTTAACCATGCCCACACGCAGCGAAATCATCAGGTTCTTGTAATCCTCTGGGTCGCCGAGACCGTAAATGCACGATACGCTTGATACTATAATAACGTCACGTCTCTCAAACAGGGCAAAGGTCGCACTGTGGCGGAGTTTGTCTATCTCATCATTTATAGCGGAATCTTTCTCGATGAAGGTATCCGTTTGCGGGATGTACGCTTCCGGCTGGTAGTAGTCGTAATATGAAACGAAAAACTCAACGGCGTTGTTGGGAAAGAATTCCTTGAACTCACTGCAAAGCTGGGCTGCAAGCGTTTTGTTATGGGCGAGAACTATTGTCGGCTTGTTTACTCTGGCGATAACGTTTGCCATTGTAAAAGTCTTTCCTGAACCGGTAACGCCCATAAGCGTCTGAAAGCGGTCGCCCCGCTCTATCCCGGCTACAAGGCTGTCTATTGCCTGCGGCTGATCGCCAGTAGGCTTAAATTCCGATACAAGCTCAAAAGATTTTTCTGTCATAGCCTCTCGTCCTTTCTTATTTGTCCTTTTATTATACCACTGATAGAGTGAAAAATCAATCATAAATGCTTTCATTCTGCGAAAACTTGTGCAAATCATGAGAATGTACAAAAATAATGCAAAAATATGTTTGGTTTTGTAAATGAATACAGCTGCAGACGGAAAATATTGCAGAAATGTTAATTTTAAGAAACAAATTCGTAATAAATATTGATTTATTTAAGAATTTGTCGTATAATAAAAGCATAGGATAAGGTAGGATATATACTTTATAGGAGGCAGGTTTTCGGGAGAAACCTGTTTCTTTTTATGC
>DBQZ01000044.1:5401-7906 GCA_002305435.1 Clostridiales bacterium UBA1381 | reverse complement strand
TAAAATTCTCGTAAAATCTGTGAAAATAATCGAAATTATACAAAAAAACACTTGCCAAATCCATGTGTTTTGTGATATAATAATAAAGTACAGTACAGCCTGTATTTTATGTGAAAAAATCTTGGCGATTCTTAAAAAAACCCTTTACAAACACAGGTTTTTGCGGTATAATAAAGCTGAACCAAAAGAAAAACCAAGAAAAACAAATAAATTACAAGATGGAGGTTTTGACACAATGTTCAAATCTGATTACGAAATCAAAAAAGAGCTGTGCGAGATCGGCCGCCGCATTTACAACGACGGTTTCGTAGCGGCAAACGACGGCAACTTCTCCGTCAAGATTGACGACAACACCTACTACGTAACCCCCACCGGCGTGAGCAAGGGCTTCATGACTCCTGACATGATCTGTAAGGTGGACGGCAAGGGCAACCTTAAAGAGCCGAACGGCCCCTGGAGACCTTCATCGGAGTTTAAGATGCACCTTAGAGTGTACAGAGAAAGACCGGACGTAAAGGCAGTTGTTCACGCACATCCGCCGATTGCAACATCATTTGCAATAGCCGGAATACCGCTTGACAAAATGATAATGCCCGAGGCTATAATCTTCTTGGGAGCAGTTCCGATTGCTGAATACGGCACACCCTCGACAGAGGAAATCCCCGATTCACTCATGCCGTACCTGCAGGACTATGACGCAGTTCTTCTTGCAAACCACGGCGCACTCAGCTTCGGCTGCGACTTAAACACAGCATTCTTCAGAATGGAATCAACAGAATTCTACGCAAAGCTCTACTTCTACGCAAGACTTCTCGGCGGAGAGCAGGAGCTCAGCTGTGCAAACGTAAAGAGACTTATCGAGCTCAGAAAGAGCTTCGGTGTACCGGGCAAGCACCCGATGGAAAAGCTCTGCCCCGGCTGCTATGCTGACGGCAAGTGCACAGACGATATGACACCGACTCAGGCAAACGAGCTGTATGCCGGCCGCACAGTTGACGATACGAATATCGGCGACATTGTAGCTGAAGTTACCAAGAAGGTACTTGAGCAGTACAAGAAATAATGAAGGCGGATATTATCGACTCCCTTTTGGACAGAGTTGCCGAAAACCTCGGCGTTAAGAAGGCTCCGGAAAAAAAGGAGGAGAAGCTTCCTATATATGTACATAACGGCAGCAAGGACTCCGACATGAGAATATCGCCGGCGGTTTTAAGGACTCAGGCGGATATTGCGATGAGGCAAAAGGAGGATACGCTCTCCCGATATTTAAGAGTGGCAGCCGAAATTGCCGCCGTCGGTGAGGATGTGATGAAGCGTGCGTCTGCGGTAATTGCAGGCGGAACGACATCAGAGAAAAGAGAGCTTGCCGAGGAGCTTGAGAGTAAATATAACGCCGTCCTGCTTGCAGGGATAATACTTGATTCATAAAAAGAGAGGGGGCGGCTCTTATTTACGGCAGTAACGACAACAAAATATACACCGGCGCCGGGGATAAGGGCTACACCAAAACCCCCAAAAACGCCCGCATTTCAAAGGCCGACGCACTTATGGAGCTGTTGGGAACGTTTGAGGAGTTTGCAGCTGAGGTGAGGATTGCACAAATTGCTGCAGGAGAGAAAGAGAGAGAACTCACTGAAGAACTCATCAAACAGGCGGAAGCGTTAAAAAGCGGCTTTTCGGGGGCGGACGGGCTCTTCAAGCCCTCCCCGGGGGAGCTTGAGGAGAGGATCGACGCACTTTCGCCCGAGGCAAAGGGCGGCGATGGCAGCGAATTTTGCCGTCATATGGAAAAAGCGTGGACGATCCTGCGCCGGGCAGAGAGGGCGGCGGTGAACGTCTGCCGGTTCGGCGCATATCCGAAGGAAGCTCTTGCCTGTGTAAACAGGCTCTGCGACCTTGTAAAGACAGTCTCCGAACTTCCCGCCGGTGAAAAACCGTCTCCGGCTGAGAAAATCCCCGTGGATGCTCCCGCCTTTGAAAGCCCCGGTATTTTATCGGACGGGCTTGGGCTCTTGCTTGCAAAGGAGATGGCGGAGGCGGCTGAGAGGCTTTCGTTCGGCGAGGGAAAATCAGTGAGCATTACGGTCTGTACGGCGGAAGGGATACCGATCCTCATGCATATGATGGACGGGGCGATCCCGATAAGTGCGGACGTTTCACGAAAGAAGGCGTATACGGCGGCGATGCTCAGGATGCCGACGCACGAGGCACTTTCGCACTCGAAAGAGGGCGGAGCGTTCGAGGGGCTTACCTCAGGCGGGGATATAATTCTGCTTGGCGGCGGATACCCTCTAAAAGCGGACGGCAGGGTTTTCGGTGCGGTCGGGGTTTCCGGCGGCACAGCGGCTGAGGATGAGAAGCTGGCGCAGTTTTTGTCGCTGTATTTTGAAAAAAGGGTGCAGAAAATGACCGCATCCGGAAAGGAGAAGGAACATTGATAGATGAAAAGCAAATAGCTGATCTTGTTAAGAATGTTATTTCCAAAATGGATCTCGAGTGCGAGCC
>DBQZ01000044.1:3351-5310 GCA_002305435.1 Clostridiales bacterium UBA1381 | reverse complement strand
CCCATGGCAAAGCTTGCCGTGGAGGATACAAAGATGGGAAACGTCTACCATAAGATATTAAAGCATCATCTTGTGGCGGATAAGACGTTGGGTACGGAGGATTTACAGACAAGGGCGATGTCCGGCGACCACGGCTTAACGCTTGTGGAAATGGCTCCCTACGGCATAATCGGCGCCATTACCCCCTCGACAAACCCGAGCTGTACCGTTATCTGTAACAGTATCTGCATGCTTGCAGCAGGAAACGGCGTTATCTTTAACTCCCACCCCCATGCAAAGAGAATATCAACGTATGCGGTAGACCTCGTTAACCGTGCGGTGCTTGCAGCCGGCGGCCCTGAGAATATCGTAGCTACGGTTAAGAACCCGACAATCCAGACCTCTAACATAATGGTAAACCACCCCTCTGTAAAGATGCTGGTGGCAACGGGCGGACCGGGCGTTGTAAAGATGCTTCTTTCAAGCGGCAAGAAGGCTATCGGAGCCGGTGCGGGCAATCCGCCGGTAGTAGTAGACGATACTGCCGATATACCCAAGGCTGCTAAGGACATAATAGACGGCTGTACTTTCGACAATAACCTCCCGTGTATTGCGGAGAAGGAAGTTTTCGTTATGCGCAGCGTTGCCGATGAGCTTGTGCATTATATGCTCAAAAACGGCGCTTACCTGATAAACGACGAGCAGGTTAAGCAGCTTGAGGATGTAGTCCTCGTATGGTCGAAGCCGAAAAAGGAGGGCGACAAGCCCAAGAGGGTTATAAACAAGGATTATGTCGGCCGTGACGCAAAGACGATCCTTGCCCAGATAGGTATAAAGGCTTCCGACGACATCCGCTGCATAATCTGTGAGACGGAGTTTTCACAGGCGTTCGTACAGACCGAGCTTATGATGCCGATACTGCCGATAGTACGTGTTGAAACGTTCGATGAGGCTGTAGAGATGGCTGTTAAGGCAGAGCACGGCAACAGACATTCGGCGCACTTACATTCAAAGAATGTCGATCACATGACTCAGTACGCAAAGGCGATCTGCACGACAATATTCGTAAAGAATGCTCCAAGCTACGCCGGCATTGGCTTTAATGCCGAGGGCTGGACGACATTTACGATCGCAGGCCCCACAGGCGAGGGCATAACATCCCCGAGGAGCTTTACACGCCAAAGACGGTGCGTACTGGTTGACAGCTTGTCGATAATATAGTATAATATAGAGGACGAAGGAGCTGATATAAATGGCATATAACGAACAGGACGTTGCTGCATTGGTGCAGGCCGTCCTAAAGGAGATGACGGGTGGAGCAGCTGCTCCCGCTGCGTCCGGCTCATGCGGCAAGAAAGCCTGCGGCAATATTCCTAAGACGGCTCGTGTTGCAATGATGACCGAGCTTAAGAAGTTCGAGATTCAGGAATACCCGATCCCCGAGGTGGGCGACGATGACATCCTCGTAAAGGTTGAGGGCTGCGGCGTATGCGGCACAGACGCTCACGAATATAAGAACGATCCGTTCTCGCTTATCCCGGTGGTTCTCGGCCACGAGGGTACGGGCGAAATCGTAAAGATGGGTAAGAATGTAAAGGTTGACAGCGCAGGAAAGCCGCTTAAAATCGGCGATAAGGTTGTTACCTGCATGATATTCAAGGACAACCCCGATATAACGATGTTCGATCTTAACAAGCAGAACGTAGGCGGAGCGGACGTTTACGGGCTTTTGCCGGACGATGACGTTCACTTAAACGGCTGGTTCAGCGATTACATATTTATAAGAGGCGGCTCTACCGTATTTAACGTAAGCGACCTCGACCTTGATTCAAGAATACTCATTGAGCCGTGCGCCGTTTTGGTACACGCTGTTGAGCGGGCAAAGACGACTGATATACTCCGCTTCAACTCAAGAGTAGTCGTACAGGGCTGCGGACCTATCGGCCTTATCTGCATAGCGGTTCTTAGGACAATGGGTAT
>DBQZ01000044.1:2817-3346 GCA_002305435.1 Clostridiales bacterium UBA1381 | reverse complement strand
ACGGTAAACTTCATGAATTACAAGGGCATAGACAATCTCGCAAAGGCAGTATGCGACGCATTCGGCGGTTATCCGGCAGATTTTGCATTCCAGTGCACAGGCTCACCTGTAGCTCACAGCAACATCTACAAGTTCATCAGAAACGGCGGCGGACTCTGCGAGCTGGGCTTCTTCATAAACGGCGGCGACGCTACGATAAACCCGCATTTCGACCTCTGCTCCAAGGAGATAACGCTTGTAGGTTCGTGGGTATACACGCTCAGAGACTATGCAACGACCTTCGATTTCTTGAAGAGGGCAAACGCTATCGGACTTCCGATAAAGGAGCTTATCACTCACCGCTTCGGGCTGGATGAGATGAATGAGGCTTTGGAGACGAACCTGTCGCAGAAGGGTCTTAAGATAGCTTATATAAACAAGGATTTTTAATTTGAGGAGGACCCGCCATGAATGAAGCAGTTGGGATCATCGAAATGTACGGCTTTGTGACCGCGATTTCGGCAGCGGATGCCGCAGCAAAGGCGGCTGA
>DBQZ01000044.1:0-2784 GCA_002305435.1 Clostridiales bacterium UBA1381 | reverse complement strand
GCGGTCGAGGCAGGGGCGAAGAAAGCTGAGGAGATTGCAGGGCTTATAAACACCCACGTAATCCCAAGCCCCACAAACGACGCTGTTAAAATGGCAAAACGCTTAAGCGTAGGCAGGGACAAGGTCGGTCATATCCCTAACAATGCGTAATCGGGAGGAATTTATATGAAAGCATTAGGCTTGTTGGAAATGCGCAGTCTTACCGGCGCTATAGATGCCTCCGACGCTATGACAAAAGCGGCCGATGTACGGCTGGTGGGAACGGAGAAAATCGGCTCCGGACTGGTCAACGTGGTCGTTGAGGGAGATGTGAATGCGGTCAAGGCCGCATTGGAAGCAGGAAAGGCGGCTGCAGAGCCGTTCGTGGAGATCTATGCCGCTCATGTCATACCCAGACCGCATGATGACGTAGCGAAGATACTTCCGACAATATAACAGCAGGAGGTATCAGGATGGCAAATCAGGTAAATTATTCATTGGGACTTATCGAGGTAAAGGCTCTCGGACACGCCGTGCAGGTACTTGACGATATGTTAAAGGCAGGCGAGGTTGAGTTCGTGGCTGTTGAAAGGAAGCTGGGCGGCTGGCTCGTATCGCTCGTTGTACGGGGGGATCTCTCCTCTGTAAAGGCGGCGGTCGAGGCGGGAGTTAAAAAGGCGACCGAGCTTAACTGCTTAAAGGTGCATGACGTTATCGCCCGTCCCCATACCGAGATATTAAAATTCCTCCACCTCGATGAAGAGGATGAGGAAATCCCCAACTCCGAGAGCGCCGCAACCCACGTGGGAGCGCTGCCGGTATCGGAGGAGGAGAAAATAGAGGCCAAGACAAAACGTGCCTCCTCCGCCCCGAAACGGCGGACGCAAAGGCGCAAAAAGGCCGCCCCGGTTGAGGCGGAAGCTCCGAATGAGACGGACGCTCCGGCTGTAACGGAGGAGACGGCAGCTGAGGAAGCTCCGTCACAGGACAATTAAAGCGTTTAAAGCTCCGGCTTTAAATATATATATTCCCAAAAAGCAAATTTTAATGTAGGAGGAAATAAAAATGGCTGTAGAAGCATTAGGAATGGTTGAAACAAGAGGTCTGGTAGCCGCTATCGAGGCTGCCGATGCAATGGTTAAGGCCGCAAACGTTACACTTATCGGAACAGAGAGAATCGGCTCCGGTTTGGTAACAGTTATGGTTAGAGGAGACGTAGGTGCGGTTCAGGCTGCAACAGACGCAGGCGCAGCTGCCGGCTCAAAGCTCGGCGAGCTCGTATCCGTTCACGTTATTCCCCGTCCTCACGGCGATGTTGAGAAGATTTTGCCGTCTGTTTAATGAGGTAAAAATGTGCGCAAAGCGGGCAGGGCAGCCTTTGCCCTGTCCCGCATAAAACGCCGCACTGCAAAATCAAAAGGGAGGATACGCACTTATGTTGGATACAAAATTGGTTGACCTTATTACAGCGGGGGTCATTGACATATTAAAAGAACAGGAAAAGAGCGAAGGGATAAAAGTAGGCGTGTCCGCAAGACATGTACATTTGTCGCAGAAAGACCTTGAGACGCTGTTTGGCAAGGGTTACGAGCTTACCCCGAAGAAAAGGCTCATGGGAGACCAGTTTGCAGCAGAGGAATGTGTGACGCTGGTAAGCCCGTCGTTAAGATCCATACAGGGCGTGAGAGTATTAGGCCCGGTGAGAAAGGATTCACAGGTAGAGGTTTCAAGAACAGACACCTTCACGCTGAAAATAAGCCCGCCCGTAAGACCGTCGGGTGAGATAAAGGGCAGTGCCGCAATTGCGCTTGTAGGCCCCAAAGGCAGCGTATTCTTAAACGAAGGCTGCATAATCGCAAACCGCCATATCCATATGACGCCCGCGGACGCTGAGAAGTACGGCGTTAAGGATAACGATATAGTTGACGTGGAGATCCAAAACTCCAAGCCGACGAAGTTTTATAACGTGCAGGTGAGAGTCAGAGAGGATTTCGACACCGAGATGCACATTGACACAGACGATGCGAACGCCTGTGCGATTAAAAACGGCGATTTAGTGAAAATATTAACGAAGTAAATAAGCGGGCTGCCGTATCGGAGAGCTTCCGCACGAAGGGATGTGCGGCGTCTTTTCGGTGCGGCAGACCGTTTGCGATACAAAAACCCGGAGGGAAATTTTCCGGGCTTCCTTGAAAGGAATAAAAAGCATGATCATAGGCAGAGTGTATGGAAGCGTTGTATCGACAAGCAAGAACCCGAAACTCGTCGGGTATAAGCTGCTGTTGGTACAGCACATAGAAAACGGTGCGCTGGTGGACAAATACATAACAGCCGTTGACGCTGTCGGCGCCGGTATCGGCGAGGATGTTATAATAGCGACCGGCTCGGCCGCAAGGCTGGGACTCGATACCCCCGATGCGCCGGTGGATGCGGCTATTGTGGGTATTCTGGATGAAAAGCAGGCGTAAGCGGCCTGCGGCTTTGCACATGGAAGGAGAGAAGCAGCATGAATTTGGCTGAACTTCAGAAAATCGTATATGATGCCGGTATTGTCGGCGCCGGCGGAGCGGGTTTTCCGACGCACAGGAAATTTTCGGAGCAGGTGTCCCAGATAGTGGTAAACGCCGCTGAATGTGAGCCGCTGATGATGGTGGATCACTATCTTCTGGAAAAGCATTTGCAGGAGCTGTGCGATACGCTTAATCTGCTTTTGGACGTTATGGGAGCCGAGGAAGCTCTGATCGGAATAAAGGGCAAGAATATGCACCTTTTAAACCCCGACATAGTAGCCTCCCTTGCAGGCTC
>DBQZ01000065.1 GCA_002305435.1 Clostridiales bacterium UBA1381 | reverse complement strand
CTCTGGGAAATGTAAACGGCTCCGGCAAATACGGCTATTCCAAATACCACGCCAATAAATGACAGCTTGTCTTTTTCGATATGCGGTTTTATGCGCACGGCTGCTATCATGGAAACGGCGGTGTACAGATAAAATCCGAGCGTTCCTCCCATACCGATTTTAAGAAGCAAATTATCCTCACCAGAAAATCCCGGCGCTAAAGCGGCAATTATAATAAATATTATATTAACAGCCGCTGCTATAACGCTTCCTCCAAGAAGATTTCCAAACCAATTCCTCTTACATGCTACAGCGCAAAGAGCCGCACCTCCCAACAGCCACAACACCACAAAAAGCGGCATAAGGCTGTATCCCGATAACGCATACATAAAATCGTTCGTCTTATCCGCCATGAAAATCAATGACGGGATAAGCGTCAGGCAATATATGATATTAAATACCATAGTCTTTCTCCTCAATGGTTATTTAATGTGATTTATTATAAATACCGCCAAATCCAATGTGAACAGAGCGGCTGTTACAGAGGATATAAGCGTAAGCTTTCTGTCGTTTAGTTTATCAGTGAGCTTTTCCAAGAGCGGCTGAAGCACATATAATATAACCACACCGCCGATTCCGAATCGAACCGACGGAGACAGAGCAATTCGGGCTTGAAAATTAAAGCTGTAGTCAGCATACGTCTGCCACGGCCACGAACCGGTGAAAAGCTCGCATATATACGATGCTAAAAGCTCCACTGCCGTTGCCGTAACTGCGCAAAGCAAAAATACCGCCGGTATAAACAGCAGCTTTTGCTTCATATCTCTATCCTTTATCAGCGGATATATCAAAAACAAAAACAGCAGCGCACCTACCCCGTACACAGGGCAATACGGTCCGAACAGTACACCTCTGTCAGAATATCCCCAACGGTATACAACAACCTCCAAAAAAACTTCATATATCCATCCCAGTATTGAATACATTAAAAAATAAAGAAAATACTTTTGCAGTAGATTTAGCTTCGTATTCATTTTTAACTCCTCTATATCTGCGCATATATTGATGCTGAAAACTGCTTCAGCAATTCATGGCAGCTTCTGTATTCCGGCATTGCCGAAAGCAATACACGATAAAAGTCCTTGCTGTGATTCATAACATAGACGTGTGCAAGCTCATGGGCTGCTACCGCTTCAATGCAAATCGGCGGAGCAGCGGCAAGTGCTGTATTCAGTGTTACCATACCGCTCACTCTGCTATAGCTTCCCCAGCGTGTCTTCATGCTGCGAAAGCGCAGTCCCGGTTTTTCTATCCCCCGAAACCTTTTATATGCGCATTCGTATATTTGCGGGAAGTTTTCCATAGCCGCCTGTTTATACAGCACTTTTAAACATTCGCCAAAATGCTCCTTATCCGCAATAATGGCGTATCCGTCGCAGATGCGGTTTCCTTTTCCGTATATCACCGGGAGGGATTTGCCAAAATAGAATATTTCCTCCGGAAAAGTTCGTGTTTTGCATCTTTCGATATTTTTAATCAAAAAATCCTCTTTTTGATACAGTATGTCACGAATATCCTTCTCCGGCACACCCTTTGGCGCTGAAACCCGCACAGTACCGTCATGTCGCACGGTAATGTTTACGTTCTTTACATTTTTGCGGATAAGCTCATAGCTAATGCTCCGCCCGCCTATTAAAAGCTTTCTTTCCATTAAATCAAGTCTTTCTAAACAAATATCCGCCTGATGCGCTGTCAAAACCGAGCGTTCCGAAAAGGCTCCCGTCCTCTCTTAAAAGTTCATAATACAGCCCTTCCCTGCCGGTCAGTGTAAGCCGTGTTACGGACAAATCATCCTCAAGCCCGGCGTAGTAGAACGTTTCACCTTCAGCCGGTATATACAGACGTGCAAGATCCCCATCATCCACCGGCTGTATCGTGTTTATCCTGTATTCTCCGGTGTAATACATCAAGCAATTCGTAAGCGCCGCCTCGGTCTGTACGGCTGAACGTATATGCTCGTAATAGCAGACTTCTTCGGGGAAATAATATTCCGGCGTGTTAAAAAGCCACATATAATGGTTTTCATCAAGCATATCTTCGATAAGGCCGCTGTTGAAAATATTGGCGGCAACTTCAACATCGGAGCGGCTTACCCGCCTGTACTGTTCCACTTCCCCTATACCTGCAACAACGCACACAAACGCGGCTGCGGCACAAATAACGCCGTAGATAAATTTGCCGCTTTTGCCAAAAAGCAGAAGCCCCAAAACGGACTCAACCATCAGCAATAATCCCACCATCGGCAGATACGTTATACGTATCGGCAAACGGATGTTATCCAACACGAAATATACCGCTATTCCGCCGAGGAAAATAAAAAAGCCAGTGAAGAAGGTGTATATTATCCTTGAGCTTGTACGGGCATGGTTTCGGGCTGCGAAAAAGCCGAATACGCCTGCCATCAGGGCTACCGGGATGAAGTACGGTGCGCTTCCCTTCAACAGTTCCAGACCGTTTGTCCACGCACGTGAAAACAGCCATGGCAGATACACTGTAAAAAGCGTCCACATTTTATCTATCGTTTCCGGAAAATGCTCGAAAATCAAGGCAAATGAAGATATTTGTCCTCGTGTTGCTATTTCCTTTGTTGCAGAATGTATGATGTAATAAGCTGCTAAAACCGCTGTTTGAAGCAGGAGGGAAACGGCAAGCGCCCTTGCTTCCGGCTTTGAACGTTCGCCGGCTATCAGCATCAGTGCAAGTATTATATATACCGGAACCGCTGCCTCATAAAAGCCCATCGAACAAATCCCGAAAATATAAAAAAGGATGAAGTATACCGTTTTTCGTGTTCTTATATAAGCCATTGCCTGCTTGCACGCAAGAGCCGTAAAAAACAGAGCCGGTATTATCCTCGTGGCAGCCGAAAGCCAGTATACCGCTTCAAACGAGGTCGGAGCAAGGCTTAGTGCAATCAGGAATATCCCTCCGACTTGGAGCTTGTTTTCTCTAAACAGAGTCCAAAAAAGCCACAAGGCGGCTATTAAAAGAGCTGTAAGCGCAAGCTGAATATATCCTATGTAATCAGACAGCGGCGCTACCACAAAGCAATCGAGCAGTCCGGCAAGAGGGCGTATGGATAGTTTGTCATTAGGTATGATATACTCGCTCCAGATGTTGTCATATGTTGAAGTGCCGAAATATAAGAACCAGTCGTCCATAACTGCCGAATATCCCAGACCGCCAAATCCACGCACCAGAAGCAGTAAAAAGCAAAAGCTCATTAACATTCCCAGCCTGTCAAAAAGGCCGGTTTTGCCTCTGAGCCTTGAGAATCTTTCCTTCATTAACAAACCTCCGCACTCATTTTAATTCCGAAAACACGAAATCCCCCTGCTCCGTCACCGTGATGAACAGGCCTATATTTCGGCTCTGCCAATGTACAACCGTCAGCCAGCCGTTATCAGATGCTTGGATCGGATCATAAAATGCTCCCGGATAATGCGTGCTTATATATCGTGATACCGCATCATGCTGTTTCTGAAAACGTGGTTTATTAAATATACCCTTACCCTTATAGGCTCCGTAAATAAGCCCGGCTCCCACGGCAGCAAGTACCGGCAAAACGGCGCTTTTTTTCTTTGCCATCTCAACCATTCCTCTCTAAATTTTGTGATATTCGCTGTATATCTCCCTTTTAGGCACTCCCCGATCACGGGCAGCCAGCTTGATTGCCTCTTTCTGCGTCACGCCGTCTGATATATATTTATCAACGTGTTCCTCGACCGACAGCGTCTCCCACCAATCCTCAGCAGCCTCCTGCTCGGTGGCTCCTTCTACAATTATGACGTACTCGCCGCGCGGCGAACGTTCCTCGTAAAATGAAAGAGCCTCGCCAAGGGTAGTGCGGATAACTTCCTCATGGAGTTTTGTAAGTTCCCGCACGAGCGCAATTCGTCTTTCGGCTCCGAAAGCGTTTTTCATATCCTCAAGCGTATACAAAAGTTTATGGGGCGCCTCGTAAAATATCAGCGTATGAGTGTCGTTTTTCACACTTTCCAAATGCTCCCGCCGATGACGCTTATTCACCGATAAAAATCCCTCAAATGCAAACCGGCTTGTCGAAAGTCCGGATAATATAAGAGCGTTCACGCCCGCTACAGGACCCGGTATTGACGTTACCGCCAGACCATTTTCGGCGCAGATTCTCACAATGTCCTCGCCAGGATCAGAAATTGCCGGCGTACCGGCATCTGAAACGAGGGCTATATTCTTCCCCTCCCGCAAAAGCCTTGCTATATATTCGCCCTTTTCACGCTTATTATGTTCATGATAGCTCGTGAGCGGTTTTGATATGCCAAAATGATTTAAAAGCTGCAATGTTCTGCGTGTGTCCTCAGCGGCTATTATATCTACCGATGAAAGAGTATCAAGGCATCTTTTAGAAATATCGCCGAGATTTCCGATAGGCGTTGCGCACAAGTATAAAGTTCCGCTCATTTTCCTTCCTTTCCGTTCTTTTCCTGACCGTCACGGCCGTAGATAGCTTCTATCTCCGCACTGTAGCCGCCGTTTCCGTCATGAACAAACAGTGGAGCCATTATCCTGAGCTCACGGCCGCTGTTTTTGCGTCCTTCCACAAGCAGCATTTTCGGCGGCTTGTTAGGGGATGGATGCACAAAACGCAGTGTTTTCGGTTCAAGACGGTATTTTCGCATACAGCAAAGTATATCCGCCAGCCGTCCGGGACGGTGTATCATGTAAAACCGCCCCAACGGCTTTAGTATCTCCGCTGCTGAGCGTATAACATCTTCAAGACTGCATAAAAGCTCATGCCTTGCGGCTGTAACAGCATCTGTGTCGTTCGTTATGGCGGCTCCGGTTTCAATATAGGGAGGATTGCAAGTTACAACATCAAAAACGCATCTTCCGAACATCTCAGATGCGTTTTTTAAGTCTCCCTCAAAAATATGTACCCTCTCCCCTACTCCGTTAAGCTCGACGCTGCGTCTTGCCATATCCGCCATGTCCGCCTGTATTTCAAGTCCCGATATATCGGGCGAGGCTGTTTTTGCCCACAAAAGCAGGGGTATTACCCCGGTACCGGTGCAAAGATCCATAACTTTTCCGGGCGTAGCATTTTTAGCAAAATCTGACAGAAGCACAGCGTCTATGCCGAATTTAAAGCCATCGTTTTTCTGTATCAGCCTAAGACCTTTTATTTGCAGGTCGTCTATACATTCTCCGTTATTTATCATTTGTTGGCAGCATTCTCCACTACGGCAAAGCTTATCTCGCCCATTGCTGCCACCTGACCGTCCACAGTAGCCTTTACGTTAGCCTTGCCCATAGAATGGCGGTACTGTATGAGTTCTGCTTCGAGTACCATAGTGTCTCCGGGAACCACCTGACGGCGGAATTTAAAGTTGTTTATCCCCGTAAACACTCCGAGTTTGCCGCGGTTTTCAGGCATCGACAAAAGCATAACGGCTCCCAGCTGCGCTAATGATTCACATATCAGAACGCCCGGCATTATTGGGTTTCCCGGGAAATGTCCGGTAAACTGCGGTTCGTTCGCCGTAACGTTCTTTATGCCCTTTATAGATTTGCCCTCTTCAAACTCTATAATCTTGTCCACCAACAAAAATGGGTAACGGTGGGGCAGGATATTTTGAATGTCGATATTTGATAAGATTGTTTCCATGATATATTTTCCTTTCTATTCTCTTACATATGCTCTTTTATAATAAGTCCTTGTCGGATCGCTTATAATATCTATATTTTCAAGAGCCGCACCGGCTCCTTTTGCAACGCAGGCCTCAATATCATCGGCACGACGCACAAAAAGTCCGACAGCATCGGCAATTCTCTTGTCAAGTCCCCGTACAAGCGAACCTGCACCGGTGAGAATTATCCCGTCCTCAAGCAGGTCTGCATGAAGCTCGGGCGGCGTTTCCTCAAGTACCTCGCATATGCGTTCGGTGATATTATAAACGAAATCCTCAAACGACGGCCGCAGCTCGTCTGCGGTAATTATTTTTTTCACCGGAAGTCCCGATAACATACTTACACCACGTGCCACTATACTCAAATCGTATCCCTCACATACGCTCCCGACAGCAATTTTTACCGCCTCAGCCGTCTGCGGGCCGATTATCATATTATGTGCCTTGCGGACGTAACGGATTACAGCGTCGGTAAACTCATCTCCGGCTATCTTTATAGAACGGCTGACAACTATATTGCCAAGCGAAATCACCGCAATATCAGTCGTACCTCCCCCTATGTCGACAACCATTACACCACGGGGCCGTGATATATCAGCGCCCGCCCCGACAGCTGCCGCCACCGGCTCTTCGATTACGTAAACATCTTTTGCTCCCGCTTCTCTTGCCGTTTCTATAACAGCTCTCTGCTCAACATCCGTAACTCCGCTGGGAACGCACATCATTATACGTGTCCTTCCAAATGTGCGTTTTAATATTTTTTTTATAAAAGTTTTTATCATCGCTTCTGTAAGCGTATAATTAGAGATAACGCCGTCATTTAAGGGCCGCACTGCTTCTATATAAGGAGGTGTTTTGCCTATCATTTTTCTTGCTTCTTCCCCGACGGCAATAACTGTATTAGTGCGGGTATCAACCGCCACTACGGACGGTTCTCGCAGGACAATACCCTCGCCCTTTATATAAATAAGGACTGTAGCTGTTCCCAAATCAATACCTATGTCTTTATGAAACATCAACTGATCCAACTTTCCATTTATTATCTTCATCAAATAGTATTATACCCTAAATACTGTTTTTTAGAAAATCAATCCATTTAAAACATTGCTGTCCGTATTGATTCTATAATCCCCCTATTCT
>DBQZ01000013.1:7966-8681 GCA_002305435.1 Clostridiales bacterium UBA1381 | reverse complement strand
ACGAGGAACGTCCGCCCGACTTTTATCCCTTTTTCAAAGAGGAACCGCTTTGCATCATCAAGGCGGCTTGCGGCGTCCTCTATGTATCGGTCTTTCCACTCCCTTGAACCCGTGCCGCCCATTGAGGCGGAAACGGCGACTATGCGGCGGTGTGTAATTGCGCTATACTCACTCACAAATGCGCTTACCATGCTTCCGCTGCGCTTTGTCGAACCGTCGGGGTTCCGGTCGCAAAGCCCGCCCGCACGGTCCTCGCCTGCGCCGAACGGCTCTCTTAACGGCAGGAGGGTATCGGGGGCTGATACGGCCTTGTACTCAAAACCGCCGTCCCCGCATGGTACGCTAAGTGCTGCACTTCCCCGCCCTGCCATGTTCGACTGCCCGGCGAATACCGCAAGGTCTACACCTTCCGCCTTTGCCAAAGAAACGCACAAAGCCCGCTCCATTGATGCAGTTACCGCCGGCATATAAAAGCGGCGGCATGCTTCCTCGTTCGGGTGCGAACCGGAGCCGCCGATTATGTACCGCCTCATCTGTTCCGGCTCTCTCGTATCAAGCTCAGTGTCGGCGAAGATGTCGGCTACCATAACGCCGTGGCGGGCGCAGAGGGAGAGTGCAGCTTCCCGCAGCTTTTTTTGTACGTCATAGTTTCGTCCTCCGGATTTGTGGACGGCTATAAATACGATCGGCACTCCCTGCCATTTTTCCTGCATAC
>DBQZ01000013.1:4682-7909 GCA_002305435.1 Clostridiales bacterium UBA1381 | reverse complement strand
GGGGCTGATTCCACCTGACGTATGATATAATTGCCGCAGGTTTCCTCGTCCGCCCCCTCCTTTTTAAGGCTGTCGATATTTACGACCGTAGCCCCGTTTTTGGCGAACATGAAAAGCCTGATGCCAACCTCTTCCTCAATAAGGCGCATAAACGATTTCTCAGGCTCCGTGTGGCCGTATACGATGCTGTCGCCGAAGGCGTAGACGGTTTTCCCTTTTAGAATGCTGTTATCCATAAATATTCTGTCTCCTCGAAAAATCCCAAAAAACACCGCCGGCTTTCGTTTTTTCCGGCGGTGTTACCTTATCCTTTAATCTGCTTTACCCTTATATCCTCGGAGCTGTCGCCGATAAAATGTATCGGGTAGAAATACTCGTACACCCTCGAGGTGAAACGGTAGGAGTATATCCCCGTGAGTTCCTCGGGCGAATGGTTCGTGCTTATTATCATCTTCCTTGAGTTCATAGCCCGCTCGTTTATTATATCGAACAAAAAGGCGGTCGTATTTTTCGTTATGCTCTCTGTTCCGAGGTCGTCTATTATGAGAAGATCCGCCTCATAGACGCTGTCGGTAAGCGGCCGTGCGTCAGATGGGGAAATTCTTCCGAACCGCATATCCTCGTAAACGGAAAAAAGCCTCGTCGCCTTTGCATATACGACCGAACGTCCCCTGTCCATGAGCTCCTTTGCGATACAGCTTGACAGGAATGTTTTGCCAAGGCCTGAGTTTCCGTAGAACAAAAATCCCCTCGTTTCACTGTCGAAGTTGTCGCAGAAACGGCGGCACATATCACGGACGTTGCCCATGTACTCCCTAACGGACGTTTTCCCGTCCGGCTTTATCGTATCGGAGTACATATTAAGGTCGAAATTGTCGAAATTCTGCCGCTTTAAAAGCCCGCCAAGGTTTGAGTATGAGTAAAGAGCCTCAACGAGTTTCCTTCTAAAGCAGGAACAGCGTTTTGAGTCGGGCGTATAGCCTGTATCGGAGCAGAGCGGGCAGTCGTAGGTCAGCTTGTCGAAATCGGGGTCGATATTGTTCTGGCGCATAACCCTCTGCCGCTCCTCCTCCAAAAGGCGGATACGCCGCTTAAGCTCGGCTGATATGCGCTCCGCCTTCTCAGGCTCTTTTAAGGCGGCAAGAGAGGCCTTTGCGCCGGTGAGGTTCATAAGGCGCTTAAGCTCCTCAAGGCGGGGGGCTTTTTCATACGCCCTGCGGATGCGCTCGTCCCGCTCCTGAGCGTGTTTTGTGCGCACTACCTCGTATTCATTCTGTATCCTCGTCAAAATCTCGCTTGATGCCACTTCTGTCCCTCCCGTCTAAAAGCTCGCCGAGGAGCTTTTTCTTTTCTATAATCTCATCAAATCGGCGGATATACTCCTCCGGCTCTTTGAAATTGAAGATTCGCTCAACTCTTCCCCCGCCAAGCACGGCCTTGCTCGACGCTCCCCCGCCGAAAGCGGCGATAGACGTCATCTCCTCCATAATGGCGATATTGTAGAAGCTCTCGTACCCCTTTTTCGACCAGCCGGTATTTTCGAGGTTGCCGATCGTGTTTTTCTGGCGGTACATATAATATGGGGAATATCCGCTTTCATAAAGGGCCAAGTAGCCCTCGGAGAGCATTTTTGCCACCTCCGCCGAATCCGCCGAGGATACAGCCTCCTCAGACATCCGTGCTGCCCGCTTTTTATACAGCGTGTGTATCGTTACGCTCTCAGGGTCGAGTGCGAGAACCTCTTTTGACGAACGGGCAAAATCCGCCGCCCGCTCTCCGGGAAGCCCCGCTATTAAGTCCATGTTTATATTTGAAAACCCCGCCTTGCGGCAAAGCTCGAACGCACGCACGACCTCGGCGGCTGTATGGCGGCGGTTTATCAGGCGGAGAGTGCGGTCGTTCATCGTCTGCGGGTTCACGCTTATGCGGTTTGCTCCGCCGTCCTTTGCAGCACGGAGTTTTTCGGCTGTTAAAACGTCAGCTCTGCCGGCCTCTATCGTAAATTCCGTATCGGGGCTTATCGAAAACTCCCGCATTATATGGCTGCAAAGGCGGTATGTCTGCTCGGGTGAGAGCACGGCAGGCGTACCGCCGCCGATATAGACGCTCTGGCACCTCATGCCGATACCGGAGAGGATTTTCGCCCCGGCGGAGATTTCCTCTAAAAGGAGGGTGAAGAACTCGTCAAGGTACTTGCCTGCCGAACGCATATCACGGCTCACGAACGAGCAGTATGAACAGCGGCTCGGGCAGAACGGTATCCCGACATATACGCAGAAACCGTCGGGCGAAACCTTGGACAGCGGCCGCTCCTCATTTTCTGCAACCTCAGCGGCAAGCCTTGCTTTTTCGGGGCTTACGAAGTACACATCCTCAAGCTGGGAGCGTATCTCCTCTGCGAAAAAGCCCGCCGCCCTCATACGGCTTGCCATTTTCGCCGGACGCACTCCGCACAGCGTCCCCCACGGAAGCGGTATTTTGCGGAACTTTTCCGCCGCAAGGCAGAGCGAGCGGATAGCTGCGCTCTCACGTGCGGTTTTCTCGGAAAACAGCCGCCTGTCCTTCGGTATCACCGCCTCGGCAGACGAGGAGGAGCGGCCGTAGACGATTTCCGTATACGCACGCATCTCATCCTCGTCCTCCTCAAACCTCGAATGTATCAGGAGCATATCAAGGCTGCCTCTGCCGAAATACATTGAGGAGAAAAGCTCAAGCTTTGCACGGCAGTCAAGCCCGCTCTGGTAAATCATTTCCCTGCCTCAACGAGCTTGTTAACGGCGCTTACAAGGGCGTACATTGAGGAGGTGTTTATGTTGCTGTCAGTGCCGGCTCCCCAGTAGCAGATGCCGTCGCCTTCCTTTACTGAGATGTAGCTTACAGCAAGCGATGCGGACGAACGCTCGAGGGCGTGTTCGTTGTATATCATAAGCTCAAAGCTGCGGCCTGTGAGCTTTCTTAAAGCGTTTGACAGAGCGTCCAAGGGGCCGTTGCCCTCAGCCTCAAGCGTGCGAACCTTGCCCTCGTATTCAACGGTTGCCGAGAGGTTCGTCTTGCCGTGGCTTACGGAGGAGTTGTAGAACAGGAGCTTTATCGGCTCTGTCTTGTTCATGTATTCGTTTTTGAATGCTTCGAGGATTTCCTCGTTTTCCATTACCGTATGCTTTTTGTCGGACATATCGGTGATTATCGAGGAGAACTGCACGAGCATCTTCTTCGGCAGATGGTAG
>DBQZ01000013.1:2659-4675 GCA_002305435.1 Clostridiales bacterium UBA1381 | reverse complement strand
TAGACTCTTCCGAGGTCTGTCGGATCTATCGTAAGATACGGGTTCTCCCACTCGGTGCGGCCGGAAGCATCGTAGATGTCCATGGCCTTCTTTATAGCGTCCTGATGCGAGCCTGAGAAAGCGACAAACGCCATCTCGCCGGCATACGGGTGACGGGGATGTATCGGCAGGCGGTTAAACCGCTCGAACACGGAGATTACCTCGTCTATGTTGTCGAGGTTTAACTTCGGGTCGATTCCCTGGCAGAACATATTAAGGGCGATAGTAACAACGTCAGCGTTTCCTGTGCGCTCGCCGTTTCCAAAAAGCGTACCCTCGATTCTGTCAGCTCCTGCAAGCAGGGCTACCTCTGAGGAGGCAACGCCTGTTCCCCTGTCGTTGTGGGCATGGACGCTTACTACGACATTTTCACGGTTTTTGATATGCTGGCACATATATTCTATCTGGTCGGCGTAAACGTTTACTGTTGCGACCTCGATTGTCGAGGGGAGGTTTATTATAACCTTGCGCTCGGGCGTCGGGTTTAATACGTCCAAAACAGCGTTTACAACGTCTGCGGCGTAGTCCATCTCGGTGCAGGTAAAGCTCTCGGGGGAGTATTCGTAGCGGATATTGCCGCTTACCTTGCCCTCGACAAGGCTCACCAGAAGCTTCGCCCCGTCAACTGCAAGCTGCTTTATCTCCTCCTTATCCTTCTTAAACACGACCCTGCGCTGGAGCGTTGAGGTGGAGTTATAGAGGTGGATTATGGCGTTCTTCGCCCCGTCAATCGCCTCGACCGTGCGCTTTATTATGTGGTCCCTTGCCTGAGTCAATACCTGTATCGTAACATCGTCGGGGATGCGGTTTTCATCGATAAGGCGGCGGATAAACTCAAACTCTGTGTTTGACGCAGCCGGAAATCCAACTTCTATTTCCTTAAAGCCGAGCTTTACAAGGTAGGCGAAAAATTCCAGCTTTTCGTCTATCGTCATCGGCGAATAGAGCGCCTGGTTTCCGTCTCTTAAGTCAACGCTGCACCAGATGGGGGCGTGGGTTATTTCATTGTCCGGCCATGTGCGGTGTTCTATTGGTACCTTGTGATACATTTTCTTGTATTTGTGACAGTTCATATCGGTTCATCCTTTCTTTGTTTTACGTTTGTTATGGTAATAAAAAAACTGAGCCGCAATGCGACTCAGCTGATATTCCCGTCCTTTTAAGGGCGTGAAAGCAAAACTGAAGCCTCATTGCCGGTTCAGTCTGTTGTTTAGTAGTGTAAGGGCTGCGTTAAATGAGTTTTTCATAATAATCAAGTCCTTTCCTGCTGCTTTCACCCCGCCCATTATATGGGCTGTGCAGTTATATTATACATAAAACATAAGCGGTTGTCAATAGGTTTTTTGAAAAAATTTCAGGGACGCTTGACGCAGTGCGATTTTTTGTGATATACTAAAATAAAAAAGGGGATGAGGACAATGTTTCGCAAGATGAGAAGACACCGCCAGTCGCTTCCAGAGGAGGAATGTGCTGCCATACTCCGTGCGGGAAGTGCGGGCGTACTCTCGCTTTTAGGCGACGACGGCTACCCGTACGGCGTACCGCTAAGCTACGTATACGATGGCGGTGATATTTACTTCCACTGCGCAAAGGAGGGGCACAAAATCGACGCTGTCAAAAGCTGCGACAGGGCGTCGTTCTGCGTTATCGCCCGTGATGACGTTATAAGCGAGGAATACACGACGTACTTTGAAAGCGTTATCGTGTTCGGGCGCATAAGCGTCGTCTGCTGCGAGGAGGAAAAACGCAGGGCGGTTGAATCGTTGGCGGTAAAATATGCGCCCGACTCAGCGGAAGAGGATCGCAAGCGGGCGATCGAGCGTGAATGGGCGGCGGTATGCGTGCTGAAGCTTTCGCCGGAGCATATAAGCGGCAAGCGGGCGATTGAGCTTGTAAAATGAAGATGTGCGGTGCGGGGACATCCCCTGCGCCGTTTTTTGTTATGATGTAGGAGAAAGTATCAAAACAATCTTGAAA
>DBQZ01000013.1:404-2596 GCA_002305435.1 Clostridiales bacterium UBA1381 | reverse complement strand
CCGCCCGAGGGGGAGGTTTTGCAGGAAGCGTTGCCGGAGGTTATGCCGGAACCGTTGCCTGAGGTTACACCGGAACCGTTGCCGGAGATGTCGCCGGAGGTGATACCGCCGGAGGTGGCAATGCCGGAGGTGATACCGCCGGAGGAAGCGACACCGGAGGTGATAACGCCGGAGGAGGTGGTGCGCTTAGCTGCGGACGGCACGTACGGGGAGCTTTCGTATAGCGTGAACGAGGACTCCACTGTGACGATCACCGACTGCGATACCGCTGCTGTAAACGTCACCGTGCCGGATACGATTGACGGGATGGCGGTTGTGGGGATTGGTGAGTGGGCGTTTTATGCTTGCACGGGCTTAGAAAGCGTATCAATCCCTGAGGGGGTCACGAGCATTGGGGATTACACATTTTACAATTGCACAAGCCTTAAGAGCGTATCGCTGCCTGCGAGTCTAACGGAGGTCGGAAGCTGGGCGTTTTACGGCTGCGAGTCGATGGAGCGGGTTTATATATCGGATCTGACAGAATATCTTACGATTGAATTTGTTGATGATAACTCATATCCCACGTACTACGGGGCGGATATTTACGTAAACAACGAGCCTTTGACGGAGCTTGTCATACCAGAGGGAATAGCTGAAATACCCCCTTATGTATTCAACGGCTGCACAAGCCTTAAGAGCGTTGTACTTCCCGAGGGGGTTACAAGCATTGGGGATCGGGCATTTTTCGATTGCACGGGCTTAGAAAGCGTATCAATCCCTGAGGGGGTCACGAGCATTGGGGAGCGGGTATTTTACAATTGCACAAGCCTTAAGAGCGTATCGCTTCCTGATAGTCTTGAGATCATTGGTGATTCTGTGTTTTGCCGCTGCGAGTCGATGGAGCGGGTGTATATATCGGATCTGACAGAATATCTTGCGATTGAATTTGTTGATGATAAGTCATATCCCACGTACTACGGGGCGGATATTTACGTAAACAACGAGCCTTTGACGGAGCTTGTCATACCAGAGGGAATAGCTGAAATACCCCCTTATGTATTCAACGGCTGCACAAGCCTTAAGAGTGTGACGTTTCCGGAGGGTGTGACGAAAATCGGCGATTTTTCATTCGGCCTATGCAGCGGGCTTGAGAGAATATCTCTTCCGGAGAGCCTTGAGTGCATCGGCGCATCCTCGTTCTACAGGTGCTTGGCTATCGAGGGGGTATATATAACAGATTTGAAAGAGTTCCTTACGATTGAATTCGTTTTCCCTGACTCAAATCCCATGTACTATGCAGACGAGCTTTATCTAAACAACGAGCTGCTGACGAATTTAGTCATCCCCGACGGGATAACCGAAATACCCACCTATGCGTTCATGCACTGCAGCAGCTTAAAAAGCGTGACAATTCCCGAGGGCGTAACAAGCATAGGGGCGTGGGCGTTCGGATACTGCATCAGCCTGAGGGATATAAACATCCCCCAAAGCGTAACAAGCATCGGCATCCACTCCATGTCCGGCTGCAACAACCTGAGAAAGGTATACTACCCCGGAACAGAGGATCAGTGGAACAATATAGACATCGGACATTCTAACGAGTTTTTGATAAATGCGGTCGGTTTAGGCCGATACAAGCTTGAGATTTTGAACACCCGTACCGAAAACAACATCCTGACAGTAACCGTCTGCGTAACGAACAACACCGGCAAAAATGCCTTGACGACTCTTGTCGCACCGGCGTACGGCAGCGGCGGAGAGCTGCTCGGGATTGCCACAGCCGAAAAGGTGCTTGTGGCGGGCGACAACGCTGTGGAGCTTTACCTTGACTGCAGCACCTTTGGGGAGGATTTCACCTTTGGCGTGTTTATGTGGGATTCGCTTTCGGGAATGAGGTCGCTCTGCCCCTCCATTTAGGACATTCGCATAAGCCCGATAAAACAGAAAAATCCGCTCACAGGGGGCGGATTTTTTTTATGCTATTTCGCCTTAACGTATAGGTTGTACCTCATCTCGTACCCTACACTCGTCTTTGCGCCGTGGCCGGGGTAAACCTCAAGCTTGGGGTCAAGGCGGTACACCCGCTCACGGAGCGAACGCTCAAGCTCCTCCTGATTGCCTGTCGGCAAATCCCAGCGGCCGACGTTCATGCGGAACAGCGTGTCCCCGCTGAAAACCGCCCCCTCCGTCACAAAGCACACCGAATCCTC
>DBQZ01000013.1:0-380 GCA_002305435.1 Clostridiales bacterium UBA1381 | reverse complement strand
GATCTTCCGCAGAACGCTTCGGTGAGGTTTATAACGGGGTCTAAAAGGGCGCGGGCGGCTTTTGTCCCGCAGACGATTTTGGCTCCCGTAAGCTCCTTTAGGCCGTTTGCCCCGAGGATGTGGTCGTAGTGGCAGTGCGTCAGGAGGATGTATTCGGGCGAAAGTCCCCGCTTTTTGCAGAAATCGGCGATTTTGTCAGCCGGGCTGCCCGGGTCGATTATGACCGCATTGCTTCCGTCTGAAACAACGTACGTGTTCTGATCCATTTCGTAGTTTATTATTGATTCTATCTTCATCTTTTTGCCTCCGGTCTTTTTTATGATTATACCATAGTGTAAATCCCCCTGTCAACCGATGCTTAAAATTCTCGTAAAATCTGT
>DBQZ01000001.1:10602-12782 GCA_002305435.1 Clostridiales bacterium UBA1381 | reverse complement strand
GCCTCTTTTATTATCTCTGATACGCTGTTCGGCTCACATTCGCCGCAAATATAAATGTCTATCACAGATGAGGTGATTATATTCTTATAGTGCTCGTAGAGCTCTTCTGCTGTCAGGGATTTTATACCCTCTTCCGCCCCCAACACAGGCACCGCATATCGGCTTCCTCTACAAAGCTCCTGTATGCAGCGCAGCTGCGCATATACACGCTTATCATTTATCAGGCTTTTTACCCTGTCTACAGCGTTTTTCTGCTCCTGGGCAAAAAAGTCACGGCAGAATCCGCCGTTTTCTGTCACCGGTTCAAAAACCACCGACATCAAAAGCTTGATAAGCTCTTCTAAAAGCGGTTCTCTATCTGCGGCGTATCTTTCGGAAATAGTCCCCATTCCGATATTTATAAGCTGGCTGTCGCCCCGCTTCGTCACAGATGAGGTCATATATGCGCCGTATCGTTCCTCCAGATATTTTTCTATCGCTTCAGAATCCGGGCAGAGTTTGCATCCCCGCCTTAAAACGTACGGCAAAACCGCATTTTTGGATGATTCGCTCTCATCAAGCCTGCGATGCAGATACAGCTCGACAGTCGTAGTCTTGAGCTTTTGCATTGGTATATAATGAAGATATATGTTTTCACTAATGCGTATTTGCGTCATCATTCAGCTTCCTTTCAAAATTTGTATATAAATATTGTACAACTTTTTTGCCGATATGTCAACCTGTAAATAACTCAATCTCATATTTCGACAGCTGCGGCTGAAGCGCCATATTTATGCCCGAAGCAAGAATCGCAGATGCCCGTTTCGCCGTTAAGTCTATATCCCTCGGAGTCACCATCGCTGTCCCGACTCCCGTTTCTACATCGGCAACCGTCGGAACTCCTACTGCTATTACCGGCACGCCGAGCGTTTCTTCATTAAGTGCGCCACGGTTATTCCCCACTCCGGAACCGGGATGTATGCCGGAATCCCCTATTTGTATTGTCGTTCCCACCCGTAAAAAATCAGCCGCAGCCAAGGCGTCAACCGCTATAACGCAAGCCGGTTTTATCTGACGTACAACCGCCCCTACAATCTCAGCTGTTTCCACGCCAGTCGTCCCAATAACGCCCGGTATAAGCACGCATACCCCCGACAGCCGTCCCGATAAACTTTCCGGCAGTGCACCCGACAAATGATTTGTGACCATAATCCCCTCAGCAGTCCTGATGCCGATAGTATCGGGCGTTATATCACGGTTGCCAAGCCCTGCCACAAGTGTAAGCCTGTCCGGATCAAGCCTTCCGATAGACCGTATCGCCGAAGCCAGCAGTTGGGCTGCCTTCTCCCCCTGTTCGGGACTGTATTTAAGATTGGGGACTTCTATCGTTGTATAAGTCCCGCAGGGCTTTTCTATCGCCCTTGCTCCACGCTCGTTTATTACACGCACCTCTGTCATTTTTACGCCGCTTTTTGTAAATTCCCGGCATTTTATCCCTTCTATCTCTGTGAGTTTTTCAGCATCGCAGCGCAGTTTATGCGCTTCTGCCGCCAAATCAGTTCTCTGCAATCGTATCACGCCTTTCACTGTGTTTTTCTCTTATCTTCCCCCGGATGTGCCCTTATCATGCAGGATCGGCTAAAAAGCTGTATACTGTGAAATTTGTCGGTAATTCGCCCAAAAACCCGCCTTTTCTTCATGCGTTGTTCCGTTATTGCAAAAAGCGGGATATTTTCCGGCAAAACCTCTTGAAAATCCTATTTTTATATGATATAATAGTAGACTGAAATCATGAAATTATAAGGAGCGAATAATATGTCAGGACATTCTAAATGGAGTACCATTAAGCGGAAAAAGGGCGCCAACGATGCGCAGCGTGCGAAAATATTCACAAAAATTGCCCGTGAAATAATCGTTGCGGTAAAAGCTGGCGGCCCCGATCCCTCCAACAACTCGAGTCTTAAAGACGTTATCGCCAAAGCACGTGCGGCCAATATGCCAAACGACAATATCAACCGCACCATAAAAAAAGCCTCCGGCGCAGACAACAGCGACAATTATGAAAACATCAGATACGAGGGATACGGCCCCAGCGGCGTTGCAGTTATCGTTGAAACATTGACCGACAACCGCAACCGTACCGCTGCAGATGTACGTCATTCTTTTGATAAATTCGGCGGCAATATGGGACAGACCGGCTG
>DBQZ01000001.1:800-10473 GCA_002305435.1 Clostridiales bacterium UBA1381 | reverse complement strand
CAGCTCGTTCCGCAGACTATGGTCTCCCTTACAGATGAGACGCAGATACAGCAGATGACAAAACTTCTCGATTCACTCGAGGATAACGATGACGTCCAGGATGTATACCATAACTGGGATATGCCGGACGAAGAATAAAACCCGCTTTCCGGAACAGCCTATGTTCCGGAATATGTTTTTTGTGAAAGGATGTACCAAAAAATGAACGAAATATTGGAAGTGTCAAACATCGCCCCTGCCTGGTCGGCTCATCTTTGCGGACTGCCTGTACTTATAACGAGCGGTTCCCACCAGCTCGCAGCATACTATGATGAAACGCTTCATCTCACTGCCGCCATAAGAACCCTCCCCAACGGGAACTGGGATTTTTTTCGCACAGAAATCCTCTCCGACTGGAATACCAGCTCCCACCATGCGATAGCCGCCGGTTTCGACCGTGACGGCAATATCCACTTGAGCGGAGCTATGCACAATCAGCCGCTTAATTACTGGCGTACAAGCCGGCCTTTTGACCTTTCTTCTCTTGAATGTGTAAACACTATGACAGGCGAAAACGAAACAAGTGTGACGTATCCGCAGTTTTTTACGGACAACAGCGGCGAGCTGTATTTCACCTTTCGTGACGGAATGAGCGGAAACGGCAAACAGCACATAAACCGCTGGGATACACAGTCTCAGGAATGGCGTCGTCTGCCTGTTCTTACCGACGGAACGGAAACGGGCGCAAGCGCATATTTTCACAACAGCCGCCCGGTACTCGGTCCGGATGGATATATGCACGCCGAATTCATCTGGCGGGCGAACTATTTTGCAGAGAGCTGCTTTAACCTCTGCTATATGCGTTCAAGGGATATGATCCATTGGGAAAACAGCGCCGGCAAAGAGCTTACACTTCCGATCACCCCACAGACAAAGGATGTAATAGTCGACGAGCTTCCTCAGAAAAGTGGGCTTACAAATATGATGCACACAGTCGGCTTTGATAAAAATCTAAATCCGGTTATTACGTATCACAAATATGATAACGAAAAAAGTGGGATTTTTTGCGCCCGCTTCAACGGCAGCAGCTGGGATATTATAAAATCAGCAGAGCTTGAGGAAAGATGGGATTTCTGCGGAGGCGGGGCAATTCCGCATATGTTTGAAATTTCACCTGTGTTTTTTGACGGAAAGGCTCTTTCTCTGCTTCTGCATTACAGCGGTAAATGCCAGAAAATAATCCTCGATGATTCCACGCTTATGCCGCTTTCAGCTGAGGATATACTGGCGCCTTGGAGCGGAAAAGCGGAAAAACCAAATTCCACGTTCACCCATTACCCCATGAGTGTGGAATGGATAAAGGATAAGTCCGCTTCCAGCGGCATTTCGTATTATCTGCGCTGGGAACATGGGCCGAATAACTCCGATACCCAAATTGAGCCGCCTTATCCGAATGCTGAAATGCTTTATGTTTATAAGCTCTCGCACGACTTTACCTGGCGTACTGAAGTCCACTGAAAACTGCCTGTTTTCACACCATTTTAAAGCTGAAAATTTCCTTTTTTTTACCACATTTTAGTGATGGTATAATTTGGAAATGGACAAATCTGTCCATTTGCACATTTTGCGTTTTATAAATTATCACCAAAGAGTCTATATTATATATGTGGGTTTTTAGTCAAAATATTAGAAAAAGTTTATTGAAATGTTACATGAAATACGTTATAATAATATCATAGTGTGCGTTTTGTAATATCGTAAACTGTTAAATTTTCAAGGAGGCGAAATAATTGAATTTACTTCATTTAAAGTATGCTGTTGAGGTGGCTAAAACGGGTTCTATTACACAAGCGGCTGAGAATTTATTCATGGGACAGCCCAACTTATCGAAGGCAATCAAGGATTTGGAAACCTCTCTCGGCATTACGATTTTCAGAAGAAGTTCGCGCGGCGTCGTTCCGACGAAGCAGGGAATGACCTTCCTTGAGTACGCAAAGAGAATTATTGCTGAAATAAATGAGGTTGAAAATCTTTATAAGAAAAGAGAGGATTCTGAGTTCAAGCTCAGGATTTCGGTTATAAATTCCATGTATGCCTCTCTGGCATTCTCCAACTTCTCAAAAATCTTTTCCAATTATAAAGAATTTGAAGTTGAGTTTAAGGAGACCGATACTGCCGATGTTATTCACGACATCGCTGCGGCAAACTTTAATTTCGGCATAATCCGCTATCCTATTGATGAAGAAGAGGCTTACCTTGAGCTTTTGAGCAGCCATAACCTTAAAACAGAAACATTGATGGAATTTGAAGCAAGGGTGCTTTTATCAAAGAATGATTTTCTCGCACAGCGGGATGAGATAGATATGGATAACCTATATGGATACATCGAAATACTCGAAGATGATTCTTTCATTCCTGAGCTATCTGATATACGCTCACGCAGAAGAACAGCTCGTCCGTTTTTAAAGCAGATCTATATGTCCTCAAGAAGCAGCCAGCTATCTACCATCAGTACTCATGAAAAGATGTTCATGCTTACCTCTCCTATTCCGAACGAGATTTTGGAATCACAGAACCTGGTGCAGAAAAAGATACAGGGCGCTAAGCAGTCTTATAGAGACGCACTCGTTTTTGCAGATGATTACAGACTTTCCGATCTGGATAGACTCTATATAGACGAGGTTAAAAAAGTTATAGACAACGAACTTTCATTTTAATGAATAGGCATAATATCCATTTTATTTATGGGTGTTATGCCTATTTTCTATTTCCATATTTAAGTATTATGAGGTATAATAATATTGACAATGTTGTTAAATTATTAACAAGTGTCGCTTATTTATACCGCAACCATAAGTAAGGAGGAACTTATAATGATGAGATTCACACTTCCAAGAGACATTTATTACGGAAAAGGCTCGCTTGAGGAACTCAAAAACCTCAAGGGCAAGAAGGCCGTCCTTGTACTCGGCGGCGGTTCCATGAAACGCTTCGGATTCGTGGACAAGGTACTCGGCTACTTAAACGAGGCCGGAATCGAAACAAAATTGTTTGAAAATGTTGAGCCGGATCCTTCGGTTGAAACCGTTATGAAGGGTGCAGCTTTTATGAGAGAGTTTGAGCCTGACTGGATAATTTCCATGGGCGGAGGTTCGCCTATTGACGCCGCTAAAGCTATGTGGGTATTCTATGAGTATCCCGAAACATCGTTTGAGGAAATTCTGCAGCCGTTCTCCTTCCCCCAGCTGCGCACAAAGGCGAAATTCCTTGCAATACCCTCTACTTCAGGCACAGCTACAGAAGTAACAGCATTCTCGGTTATAACCGATTATGAAAAAGGCATAAAATATCCGCTGGCTGATTTCAACATCACTCCGGACATTGCAATAGTGGATCCCACTCTTGCTGAAACAATGCCGCCTAAGCTCGTTGCACATACAGGCATGGACGCACTCACCCATGCTATTGAGGCTTATGTATCGACGATGCACGCACCGTTTACCGACCCCCTGGCTCTGCGTGCAATACAGATGGTATTCGACAATATCATCCCCTCATATAACGGTGACATGGCAGCCCGTGAGCAGATGCACTATGCACAGTGTATGGCTGGAATGGCGTTCTCCAATGCTTTGCTTGGAATAGTACATTCAATGGCTCATAAGACAGGAGCGGCATTCTCGACCGGGCATATCCCCCACGGCTGTGCAAATGCTATATATCTGCCGTACGTTATCAAATTCAACAAGAAAGCAGCTCTTGGGCGTTATGCAGAAATAGCCCGCTTTATCGGCATTGAGGGAAGCGACGAGGAATGTACAGCAGCTCTTTGCGCTAAGATAGACGAATACAACGTCGCTCTTAATATTCCCAAGACACTCAAGGACTTCGGCATAAACGAGGATGAGTTTAAGGAAAAGGTTGCCTCAATATCCGAGCTTGCAATCGGAGATGCCTGCACAGGATCTAACCCCAGAGAGATAACACCCGCCGAAATGGAAAAGCTGTTTAACTGCATTTACTACGGCACAGAAGTTGATTTCTAATCTTACATAATAAAAAAGCCGTCCAAATATGGGCGGCTTTTTTTATCATCTTGATTAAATCAGCTATGCGCAAAACTATCACGTAGTATCTGATAAACTTCGACATAGCGAAAATTACGTGCATAAACTTATTTATACCTCTATGTACGGTTCTCCTGCCGGTATTGCCTTTGAACCCATCGCCTCAAGCAGAAAAAGTCCCGTGCGTTTTCCGTTTATGACTGCACTTTCCACTGCAGACACCTCGCCGGTAAAAACGATTATTACCTCGTTTGAATGACTTGTACCCTCGCTCGGTCTGAGCAGGCGTACTATCTCTATGCTTCCGGCTTTTGCCGCTGCATCAGACGCAGCTAAGCCTATCGGCGCCGGTGATACGCAGACAAAACCAAACGGCTTTCCAACTGGTATGCCGAACGCTTTATTTACCGCTTCATCACAGCGGGCGCTGAAGTGACACTCCATATGGCCGGCTTCGCTTATGTATATTTCGCCAACCGTACGACGTATGTTTTCAAGCGATAATTCCACCGCCCTGCGCACATCAGCTGCACTTTCACCACCGAGAACGATAAAGTTTCCATGGCCGCCCCAGCCTTTAGTATCACGTGGAAGTTCGATTGAAATGACCTCCACAGAAGCGTCTTTTACAGCGTCGTCTACCGCTTTTATCTGCGCTCCTGCTCCAGTGCGGGAGCCTATCAAGCCAACAGCACGGTATTTGTCGCCTATTTTCATCAAACGGCGCAATTCCTCGTCAAGATTGGCGATAAACAACCCTATCGTATCACAAGGGGCCGTTCCTATAAGCTGTACGCCTCCGCCTGCCATGTCATCTCACTTCCCTTCCCCAATTGTAATATGTCAGCAAAGCTCCGTGCCGCCCACCGGCCTTATTGCCAGCGCCATGCACTTGCCTTCGCCGAGCACTGCCTCTATCTTAGAGCGGAAATCGTCCAGCATATCAAGCGGCACAAACGCCTGCACCGTTCCGGCAAATCCCCCGCCGTGTACACGGAATGCGCCCCTGTCGCCGAGAAATTCATCGCAGAGCGCAAGCGTCAACGATACCGACTGCTCAAACGGGACACTTGCGGCAAACACATTTTGAAGATACATAAACGACGATTGACCTGAACGCCTTATCAGCCTCAGGAAGCTGTCAAAGTCATTCTTTTTCAAAAGCTCAGCCAATTTCTGCGCATTTTCATTATCGTTGAAGAAATGTATTGCCCTCAAAACCGCACGGTCGTTTTTAACAGCTTTTCTAAGCTTAGGGATAGCTGCAAAAAACTCCTCTTTTGTAACCTCACGCAAATATTCCTTGCCGAAAAATCCCGCTACCGCTTTCATCTCCGCCGGCACTGCCGCATATTCCGGAGTCAAATCCGCATGATCCGCCCCTGAATCTATTATACACAGAGCATGACCGGCTTTGGGGAAATCAAATTCTATCTTTTCAACTACGGGAGCATCGTTATCGGCAAAATCTATAGCCACAATTGAGCCCACAGATGATGCCATCTGATCCATCAAACCGCTCGGCTTGTCGAAATAGACATTTTCCGCATACTGGCCGAACTGCGCTATTTTAACAGCGTCAACCTCGTTCCCAGCAAAAAGGCCGTTTAAAATCGTACCAACAAGCACCTCAAACGCTGCCGAGGAGGACATACCCGAACCTTTCGGAACGTTCGATATTGTATAAGCGTTAAAGCCCTGCACCGGATACCCGAGGTCAACAAACTTCTTTATCATCCCACGGATAAGCGCTATCGCCTTATCAAACTGCTCCGGATGTATCTCAAGATCATCAAGATCTATCTCATCCATTTTATATCCCTTTGACTGTATACGCACCACGTTCGTCCCATTTAACGATGCGGCTGCGATAACATCAGTGTTCACGCTTCCCGCAAGCACGCAGCCGTGCTGGTGGTCGGTATGATTGCCGCCTATCTCAGTTCTTCCGGGGGCGGAGAACAGGGCTGTTTCCTCGGCTGCGCCAAATACTTTTTCATACCCATCTATGACCTCAAGATAACGGTCGGCATATTTTTTTGTCTCTTCGGGAGCGCAAACGTATATGTAAGATAATTTATCAGCGTATTCACCGTTTTTTAACGCATTTTTTAATTCTACTGTATTTCTCATAACCTTCTATATCCTTCATCGCTCAAAAAAATTAGGGGCGTCCTTGCGAACGCCCCCTTTACAGCTGTCATTCTACCTTTAAAAAGTCGCTGATAACCTGTTTCATCTGTTCTTTGGGGAATACCAAATCAAACAGCGGCGTTTTATTCTTTAATTCAGCAAGGGACGTCGGTATGCTCATACCGCTTTTCTCAGCCAAATCCTCCAGAAGAGTAAACTCATCCTTACCTGCCACGGCCTGATGTCCCATCAATGCTATCAGCACGCTCTGATTAAACTTAAACGGGCTGGCTGTTGAAGCTATAACAGTCTTGGTTTTATCGCCTGTGCAGCTTACATAATCATCGTAGACCGCCTTTGCTACCGCTGTATGCGGATCCATAACGTATCCAAACTCATCATTACAGCTCTTGATAGTTTCCATGGTCTTTTTATCATCGGCAAATCCGGCTGTAAACAGCTCGGTTATCTTTGCAAACACGTCATCGGATACCTTGTACTCTCCGTTTTTGGAAAGCTCATCCATCCATTTAGAAACGATTGTATCGTCGCAGCCCGACAAGTCGAAAAGGAATCTTTCCAGATTGCTCGATATAAGTATATCCATAGACGGCGATATTGTTGTATGGAACTCGCGCTTCTTATTATAAACGCCTGTGTTGATGAAATCTGTCAGCACGTTATTTTCATTTGATGCGCAGATAAACTTCTTCACCGGCAATCCCATCTTCTTTGCATAGTAAGAAGCTAAGATATTGCCGAAGTTTCCGGTAGGTACGACTATGTTTATTTCCTCGCCCGGTTCTATCTCGCCGTTTTTAACAAGCTCTGCATATGCCGAGAAATAATATACGATCTGCGGCACCAAACGTCCCCAGTTTATGGAGTTTGCGCTTGAGAGCTTGAAACGGTTGTCTGAGAGCAGCTGCTTATATTCATTGTCCGTGAATATCTGCTTTACGCCGCTTTGGGCGTCATCGAAATTACCCTGCACAGCTGCAACATCGAGGTTGTTACCCTCCTGAGTTACCATTTGCAGCTTCTGTATTTCACTTACGCCGTTTTCCGGATAAAACACGATTATCCGTGTGCCGTCAACGTCCTTAAAGCCTTCAAGAGCCGCTTTTCCCGTATCGCCTGATGTAGCCACAAGGATAACTATTTCCTTATCCTCATTAGTCTTTTTCATCGACGTTGTCAGAAGATGCGGGAGTATTTGCAGCGCCATATCCTTAAAAGCGCAAGTCGGACCGTGCCACAGCTCTAAGAAATACGTGTTCTGATCGAGCTTGTACACCGGAGCTATCGAATCCGTTTCAAACTTCTGCTTCGTATATGCACGGCTTATGCAGTTTTTCAGCTCCTCCTCAGAAAAATCCGTGAGATATTTGCTTAAGACAAAATATGCACGTCCCTGATAATCCATATCCTGGAGCGAGCATATCTCCTCCATTGTTACCGACGGAAAACTTTCCGGTACGAACAGACCTCCTTCCTCGGACAGACCCTGCTTTATAGCCATAGCGGAGCTTACCGATATGGTCTTATTTCTCGTACTTTGATACTGCATTGCTTAAAAACCTCCAAAATTTTTCCTTATGCGTACTTTTTAATGTAATCCGGCGCAGTTTCTGCGTCTACGCTTACCGATATCACAAAGGAAATATCAAACTGGGTGCTCATCTTCTCCAGTCTTTCCAAAAATTCTTCAAATCCATCAAGCTTATCTGTTCCTACTATTTTAAATATACCGTCCACAAATACGTTGGTTATATCAAAGTTGCCACTTACGATACCGCTGATGAATCCTAAAAGCTCACCGTAAGTTTCTATATCAAATTCCTTCGTATCAACCATGCGTACCGACGACTTGATGTCATACATATTTCTGCGTGTGTCATCGCTTAAGAAAATAACGTTTCCCTTAGCAACTGCTGCCGCATTATTCACGCTTTCCAAAAGAGCCTTAGTCTTTCCTGTTCCTTTTTTACCGATAAGAAGCTCAACCATGTCAATCTTCCTCCTTATAAATAATTTTTACAGACCGCCCCATAAGATTTTCAACTGAGACGGCCGGTATATCATCCTTATTCCGACAGACGCTTTTCCAAAGCGGCCTTCTGTTCCTCATATCCGGGCTTGCCTAAAAGGGCAAACATATTCTTCTTGTATGCCTCAACACCCGGCTGATCAAACGGATTTACACCGAGCAGATAACCGCTTATACCGCAGGCTTTTTCAAAGAAGTATACCATCTGACCGAAGCAGTAAGCATCGAGCTTTTCCACACTTACAACAAGATTGGGCACTCCGCCGTCTGTATGGGCAAGAGCCGTTCCCAAAGCAGCCTGGGAGTTTACATAATCTATAGTCTTTCCTGCCAAGAAATTAAGTCCGTCTATATTATCGGGAGTTGCCTCGATAGTGATATTCTTTCTCGGTTCCTCAACAAGAATGGCCGTTTCAAACAAAATACGCTGTCCCTGCTGTATATACTGACCCATTGAGTGCAGATCGCTTGAAAAATCAGCCGCTGCCGGGAATAATCCCTTGTTGTCCTTGCCTTCGCTCTCACCGTAGAGCTGCTTCCACCACTCGCCGAAATAGTGCAGAGCCGGCTCGTAGTTTACCATCATTTCGATGCACTTGCCCTTTCTAGCCAGGGCATTTCTTACAGCCGCATACTGATAGCACTGGTTTTTAGCAAGATCCGGCTCGCTGTACTCTTCCATTGCATCGGCTGCGCCCTGCATCATTGCATCTATATCGATACCGGCAGCCGCTATCGGCAGAAGGCCAACAGCTGTAAGCACGGAATATCTTCCGCCTATATCATCGGCGATAACGAACGTCTCATAGCCCTCTTTGTCAGCCAGGCTCTTGAGTGCGCCGCGCGCTTTGTCGGTCGTTGCATATATTCTGCCCTTAGCGCCCTCTTTTCCGTATTTCTTTTCCAGAATGTCCTTGAAAATACGGAATGCTATCGCCGGCTCAGTCGTAGTACCGGATTTCGATATAACGTTTACAGAGATATCCTTACCCTCAATTACCTCTAAAAGCTCTGCCATATATGTAGAACTTATGTTATTGCCCGCAAAGAAAACGGCAGGACCCTTGCGCTTGTCGCTGTCCAGAGCATTATAGAAAGAATGCTGCAGCATCTCAACGGCAGCTCTTGCTCCAAGATACGATCCGCCGATACCGATAACTATCAGCACGTCCGAATCAGAGCGTATTTTCTCAGCCGCCTTTTTAATCCTTGCAAACTCTTCCTTGTCATAATCCTTCGGAAGCTCCACCCAGCCTAAGAAGTCGCTGCCTGCTCCTGTTTTATTGTGAAGCATATCATGCGCAGATTTTACGTATCCGGCAAGATTGTCGATCTCATGCTGCCCAACAAACGGAAGCGCTTTTTCGTAATTGAACTTTAATTTACTCATATCCGTATACTCCTCTCATTTATTATCCTGCTTGATCTGCGGACAATATTCATA
>DBQZ01000001.1:0-793 GCA_002305435.1 Clostridiales bacterium UBA1381 | reverse complement strand
AAAACCTTCCCCTCGGCTTTGTTTTTGTCTTAAATTACGCTAATATTTTTGAAAAAAAGGGTGGAAAATGTTTAAAATCTGTGTTATAATAAACACGGCTTTAATATCAAATCAATATATGGGCTGCATTTTTAACCGTAGGAGTGAGAGATATAATTTATTCAGATAATATCGACAAAATCTGCCGTTTCTGCATCAACGCCGAAAATGTCGCCGGCAGCGACGACCATATGCGCTGTCGAAAGCGGGCTGAGTTTGTCCCGCTCGCCTTTTCCTGCGGCGCATTTGAATATGATATATTCAAAAAAACAGTCAGAAAACGGCATAGACCTGTACGCAAAAAATACACTGAGGATGATTTTAAGCTGTAAACTACGGGGAGATGATGACTTATGATAGATTTTCACTCGCACATACTGCCCGACTTTGACGATGGGGCGGAAAATATAGAAATGTCCTGCCAAATGCTTAAAGAAAGCAAACGTCAGGGCGTTAATACGGTAATATCCACCTCTCACTGTATACTTGAAAAGGAATCTGATATTGAAAATTTTCTAAACAGGCGAAAGGAGAGCTATGAGCGCCTTATGCCTTACATAAGAGGCGATGATTTCCCAGAAGTGCGGCTGGGCGCAGAAGTCGGCTTCCGCTTTGATGTTTCCGAGTGCAGCCGCCTTAAAGAGCTGTGCATAGAAGGTACCGATTATATGCTTTTGGAAATGCCGTGGAACGCCTGGACAGAAGCAACGGTAGAGCAGGTTTATAACATCACGATAACCGGCATTAAGCCTGT
>DBQZ01000025.1:18023-22017 GCA_002305435.1 Clostridiales bacterium UBA1381 | reverse complement strand
TTGGTAACGTCTTTACACAAAATCCGGGATCGCCTCAAAAAAAGGCTTTATTATTGTATCATGCCTTTGATGAGGGCAGAACATAGCCTTTTAACAGCTCATTATACTGTCTGACAAATTCCTGGTCGCCTTTTATCTCTCCGGTGTACTCATGTACATCGTGATTATCGTTCTGCGCCTGTATTAAGCAAACGCCTACATTGGAGCAGTGGTCGGATATCCTCTCGAAGCTCGTCAATATATCGAGGAACACAAAACCATTCTCTATCGTACACTCGCCGGCCTGGAGTCTCGTCACATGACGATTCTTAAGTTCACGGCACAATTCGTCCATGACTTCCTCCATAGGTTCTATTTTTTTCGCCAGCTCTGTGTTGCCTTCTTTAAAAGCAATCTGTGTCAGTTCAAGTATGTCTGTAAGCGCCCGCATAACAACAGTCAATTCCTCTCTGGCCTTCTTGGAAAATTTAATTCCTTTTGCATTAGATTCCTGGGCCGCTTCAGCTATATTCACCGCATGATCGGAAATACGTTCAAAGTTACCCAATAAATTCAAAAGTTCCGCCACAGTACGTGAATCTTTTATCGCCAGATCTTTGCTTGACACTTTCACCAGATACGTCCCTAGCTGATCTTCATAAAGATCCACTTTATTTTCACCCTCTATAACCTCTTCTGCCCCTGCTTCACTGTAATCTACCAGCAGCTGCATTGCTTTCTTGACCGTATCCACTGCGACTTCCGCCATCTCCACCGTTACTGTCCGACTCTGCTCTACAGCTACAGCCGGGGTCTGCAAAAATCTTTCATCAAGCAGCTTGAATTTATCATCCTTGCTCTCCCTATCAGGGATCGTTTTACAAGCCAGCATCTCCAATTGCTTTACAAACGGCAGCAGCACGAGCGTAGACAAAACATTAAACGTTGTATGTACTACCGCTATTCCTACAGCGTTTATGGTACTGTCTATAAACGTAAAATGGAATATAGCATCGAGTACATAAAACAGAGTCAGGAACAATACCGTACCTATGATATTGAAGTACAAATGCACACAGGCCGTGCGCTTTGCACCCTTATTGGCGCCTATGGCGGAGATAAGCGCCGTCACGCAAGTTCCGATATTTTGCCCCATGATTATCGGTATCGCCGCGCCAAAAGATACCGCTCCCGTCAGCGATAAAGCCTGCAATATACCCACAGACGCCGAGGACGACTGGATTATTCCCGTCAGCACCGCCCCCGCAAGCACGCCGAAAATCGGATTCTTGAACATGAGCAGAAGGTTGGCAAATCCCTCCATCTCCGCCAGCGGTTCCATTGAAGTGGACATCGTCTCCATGCCGAACATCAAAAGAGCAAAGCCGATCATGATGCTGCCTATGCTATGCTTTTTACCATCCTTGGTGAACATCAAAAGCACAATACCGATAACCGCAATTATCGGCGAAAAATTCACCGGCTTTAAAAGCTGTACAAAGAAGCTGTCGCCTTGTATCCCTGCCAGGCTCAGTATCCACGCCGTAGCCGTCGTTCCCATATTTGCGCCCATAATAACGCCTATTGCCTGCGACAGCTGCATGATGCCGGAATTTACAAAACCAACCAGCATTACCGTGACCGCTGACGACGACTGAATAACAGCCGTAACAGCCGCTCCTAAAAGTACCCCTTTTATCCTATTGGACGTAAGGTTCTCAAGGATCCGTTCAAGTTTGCCGCCTGACATCTTTTCCAGACCGCCGCCCATTATCTCCATACCGTAGAGGAAAAATGCCAATCCCCCGAATAGTTGAAAAACTGAAAAAATGCTCATGATAAATCTCCTTAGCCAAACGGCTAAATTCCCCAATCCGCAACACCGCCGCGGATCGCCGTAAATAATCGTTTTCTTAGACCCGGAGGAGTTTGTTTCTCCAGCCGGGCTATAAGTTCCTTCATATCCTGTCTTTTAGTAAGTCCGTTCGCCGGGCACGGATTGTGCACGACCGGGATATCCTCATGACGGACAACCCCGCGTATATCCCGTTCCCGTACATATATCATCGGACGTATCTGCCATACGTCCATTCTGCTCAGATACGTAACCGGCGCAAAGCAGTGTATCCTACCCTCATACAAAAGGCTTAAGAAAAACGTTTCTAAAACATCATCGTTATGATGTCCCAAGGCGATCTTGCGACAGCCGTTTTCGATCGCCGCATCGTTCAATGCTCCTCTGCGCATTTTTGCACACAGCGAGCACGGGTTTTTCTCTTGCCGTATATCAAAGATGATCTCCTTGAAGTTGGTCTTTTTGACCGTATATTCGATCCCCAGCTCCTCACACATCTTTTGTACCGGGTAATAATCACAGCCGTACCCCATATCAAGGGTTATACCACAAACAGTGAATTTTTTTGGGTGATAGCGCGAAAGCCGGTGCAAGGCCTTCAAAAGCACAAGACTGTCCTTTCCGCCCGACACTCCGACCGCTATTTTCTCACCTTCCTTCACCATATCATATTCGTCTATAGCTCTTCGGATCATCCCGACTAACTTTTCCATGTATGCTCCTGTTTATTTCATTTTCAAAAGTGCTCTGTTCTTTACTATATATTCAAGCCCCGACATAACAGTAGCCGCCACACTTATCCAAACCAGGATATCTGTTATCAGCACAGACGTCTCTGTCCCCAGCGGAGTATCATACATCAAGAGGAATGCGGCAACTATCGTCACCATCTGCATGACCGTTTTTACTTTTCCCCACCAGCCGGCAGCTATCACCTTGCCCTCGGACACCGCCACCATGCGCAGCCCGCTTACGGCAAATTCCCTTGCTAATATAAGCATCAAAGCCACTACCGACATTCTGCCGAAGTGTACCAGACACAAAAAAGCCGCCGTAACCAGCATTTTATCAGCCAGAGGATCCATAAACTTGCCGAACGTTGTGATCTGATTATAATGACGCGCCATGTACCCGTCTAAGCAGTCGGTAAGGGAGGCCAGTATGAACAACGCTATCCCTACACCGCGTGCCGCTGCATTATCAACAAGCAGAAATCCCATGCAAAACGGCACCATTATTATCCGCAGTATCGTAAGTTTGTTTGCTGTTGTCATACATCTTCCTCCAATGCACCGGACAGATCATACTCGTCTGCCGCCAATATTTTCACTCTCACATATTCGCCTGGGCTGACCTCTCTTTCCGCCCCGAAGTACACCCTGCCGTCAACGTCTATGCTGTCGCCGCGGCTTCGTCCATAATAAAGATATGACTCCTCATCATATCCCTCGGCAAGCACCTCGACTACGGATCCTATACGAGCTTCGTTAAGCTCATTAGATATTCCCTGCTGAAGGCGCATAAGCGTATCGAGCCGCTTCTCCTTGATCTCCTCAGGTATCTGTCCCGCAAAACCTGCCGCCGGGGTCCCTTCCTCCTGTGAGTAGGCGAAAACACCCATACGGTCAAACCGCATCTCCTCACAAAAATCACACAGCTCTCTAAATTGCTCCTCGGTCTCGCCCGGGAACCCCACTATCATCGAAGTCCTAATGACCGCCTCGGGCATCTTTTCCCGTATCTGGGCGATAACGCTTTTTATCTGTGCCTTATTCGTCCGGCGCGCCATACGGCGGAGTATATCATCAGAAGCGTGCTGTATAGGCATATCTATATAAGGCAGTATCTTCCCGCTTTTGGCCATCGTTTCGATAAGCCCCGCAGTCACCGCCTCCGTATAGAAGTAATGTACCCTTATCCAGCGCAACCCTTCTATCTTATCAAGCTCACAAAGAAGCCTGTCCAGCGAATATTTGCCGTAGATATCCACTCCGTATCTCGTAGTATCCTGCGCTATCACGATAAGCTCCGTCACTCCGGATGCTGCCAGCTCGCGCGCCTCTGAAACAAGCTCTTCTATCGGGCGGCTGCGAAAACGGCCCCGTATCAGCGGTATTGCACAGTAGGTGCAGCGGTTGTCGCAGCCCTCAGCTATTTTCA
>DBQZ01000025.1:13676-17946 GCA_002305435.1 Clostridiales bacterium UBA1381 | reverse complement strand
TCAGCCAGGCAGCCCGCAGCTATCAGCACACGACAGCGGTTCTTTTTATACTCCGCCATCTCCAAAAGCGTGTCTATCGATTCCTGCTTGGCAGGAACGATAAAACCGCAGGTATTAACGATTATTATATCAGCCTCTGCCGGATCGGCCACTATCCTGTGACCATCCTCCGCCAAAAGCCCCAGCATCGTTTCCGTATCGGTCTGATTCTTTGCGCAGCCCAGGGAAACGATTCCTACATTATACTTCATTCTCCGCTATGATCCTTTCTATACAGCTGTTGATCAGCGAAATCGAAAACCCTTTATTGTAAAAATATCTTTTTACTTTATTCCTTTGCTTGATACTAAAATCACCTTTTAACTTTCTCTCCACAGTCGGAATAAGCTCCTCCTCGGTATACTCCTCCATTTCTGCCAGGGCCGATTCGANNAGATGCCTTGAATATACCTCGGCGAACCTGCTGTCGTTTACGTAGTTGTACTCGCGGCAGTATTCTATTACCTTTTCAATATCCTCCGGCTCTGCCCCCGAACGCGACAGCTTTTCCGAAAGCTCCTGCTCAGAATGCTCGCGTACACCTAAGAGCCTAAGTGCCTTATCCCTTGCTTCCTCGTAAGTTAAAGATGACTTTTTACTTTTAAACATTGAAAAGTTACCCCCCCCCGGAAATTTACAATTACTGTAAGTCCTCCACTGTAAAGTATCCGAATAAACTTCCAAAGTCAACACCGCCTATAATTTTTTCCCCATATCGTTGCTTGAGCTGCTTATACCCGTTTACCATCTGCTCTGATCTCACTCCGTATGTCAAAGAGAGATAAGCTTCGATATACGCTGATAAATGATCGCAGCCTCTAATTATCTGACCGTCTATAGGATCGTATTTGTCCTCATTGAATTTCTCGTTTATCTCGGACGAATCAACGCAGTTCATCCACGCGCCCATCCTGATCTTTGAACAAAACTCATCCTTAGTAAAATAAATTATCTCGTCTCTCCATTCCTCCGGCAGAAGAGGATATATGACCTCCTTCATCTGCTCATCCTCTATCTCGCTGATGATGCTGTCAAGTCCCTCGACAGAGGCCTTTACCGGGGATACGATATCCCTTGTCAGCACCTCCGGCAAATCGTGAAAAAGCCCTCCGAAAAAGGTATTGACCAGCCTTTTACGGCAGCCGCCTATATCTCTAACACATAAGAATGACAATATCGCCACGACCATCATGTGCCCCATGACGAAGGTCTGCGGCATCCTTGCTGCCTTGCTCCAACGCTGCTGATACCTGAGCTTTCCTATCAGTGACAAAAACTCCTGCAAATACGGTGAACCGGCAAAATAACGGAATCCCGCAAACGTGTCACAGGCAGCCAGCCCTTGGATCATTTCCTCCTTTACCTGTTCAATGCCGAACGTGGTCGGGTTCATCGGGTATATCACCTTAAATTCCCAGTTAGAGGCATGATAGTGGGCAGCCTTTAATATCCGTTTTTCCGCTGCGGCATACTCCTTATCCAGATAATATCTTTCCATAGAGGCATAGACACTGCCGCCGGCGATAGGGGCAAGCATTTCTTTAAGCTGGCTCAAGACCCAGCGGTCTAACTGCTCGCCCTTTTCCTCCACCAATTTATGGTAGATAGGCGGTTTTATGTCTGTCATTATTATCCTGTGCAGAAACTCAAATATGCCGCCTTCAACCAGCTTTAACCGGTCATATTTGTCCTCGCCCTCACATCTGGCAAGCACATAAGCATAAAACATCTTATGCGCCTGCTTATCAAGTTCCGTAAACCCTGTCCAAGGCCGAATATGATCGTTCCACCGCTGGATAGAAGCTGCTTCATATATCAGTGAAATCAAGGCTTTAGGGATCACCGCTCATCGTCCTTTCATCATTCGATCACTATGTGATACCCGCATTTTTCCAATTTATTTATAACCCGCTGACCATGCTCGCGGCCTCCCACCTCGCAGGCGATATGGATTATCACCTCGTTAGGATTGAGATCAGCGCTAAAACGGTCGTACTGCACCATTACGATATTGGCATTATTTTCACCAAGTATTCTCGACAGCTTTTCCAGGCTTCCCGGAGTGTCAAGCAACGTAGATGAAAATTTCAGCCTTCTGCCGCGGTTTACCAAGCCCAATTCGATTATTCTGTGGATAAAGCTCACGTCGATATTACCGCCGGACATAACACAGACTACCTTTTTGCCCTTGATATCGAGACGGTTATTGAGCACCGCCGCCAGCGGAGTTGCCCCGGCCGGTTCCACGACCTGTTTCACACGTTCGAGCAGATATAGTATAGCCGCCGATATTTCCGCATCGGATACGGTGACCACATCGTCAACACAGTCGTTTATTATCGCCTGCGTAAGCTCTCCGGGAGTCTTTACGGCGATACCATCGGCTATTGTGTTTACGCTTTCGCTGCTCAAATGGGATTTTGCCGCAAAGGACTGCGCTATCGCCGGTGCACCCTCGGCCTGTACTCCCACAACTTTCACACGAGGATTTATCTGCTTTATACAGGAAGCCACGCCGGCCAGAAGTCCGCCGCCGCCTGCTGGGACAATTATCATATCTACTGTCGGCAGCTCCTGCAATATCTCGATACCGATCGTGCCTTGTCCGGCCATTACCTCGTAATCATCAAAGGGATGCAAAAATACTGCGCCCTCTTTCTCGCATATCTCCATTGCTTTGGCATAGGCATCGTCGTAGCAGTCGCCCGACAATACCACCTTGGCTCCGTATCCCTCTGTTGCCGATACCTTGGCGATAGGCGCGGATTTTGGCATCACGATCGTTGCCGGGATATTGTGCACATGAGCCGCATATGCCACGCCCTGAGCATGGTTCCCGGCCGAAGACGCCACAACAGACGAGGCTTCCCCCCGCTCAACAAGAGCAGCTATCTTATTTGCTGCGCCGCGAATCTTGAACGAACCGGTCTTTTGCTGGTTTTCATACTTTAAGTATATCTCGCCGCCGGTCATTTCAGAAAAAGTCACGGATTTCTCAAGCTTCGTTTTATGGACCGTTTTCTCCAGTCTTTTAGCCGCCAGCTCGATCTCCTTCAAGTCCAATATCATCTAAAAAGACCTCTTTTCTTCATGTATTGAATAACATTGCACAAGTTCTCAAGGCGTTAAAATTATGTAAACCCACCTTGATCGCTTGTTATATCTTATTATACATTATTATCCCAGACTTTGCAAGACCTATTTTTCACAAAACCAGGTGAATCTAAAAAATTATGTAAATATTTGTTAAAAGAAAAAAATATTTTAATATTGCATTTAAATTGGAAAATTTTCGGGGATATTTAAAACTAAAATTTGTTACAAAATCATTACGAAATAACTTTTGTGCTTGTATAAATTTCTGAAAATGACCTTCACGCCCTAGGAAAAACGGCAAACATCTTGACAAACGGGAGATTTTTTGGTATCATATTGGCATAGAGGATATGAGACATATATCTATCCTCAGAATGGGATCGCAGGATGGGTATAAGGAAGAAAAGTGAGGAAGATAGCAAATGAAGCATGGGGAAGAATTTGCGGTAGGCGTACTGGAAACAGACTCCGTACAATCTGTAGGCTTAAACGTAGAAAGGGGACGATGGTTAAGCCTGCGGCGGGAGCGTATAGCTTATGAGATGGCAAAGCGGCTTTTTGATATTGTGTGCTCTTTGCTGGCACTAATAGTGCTGTCGCCGGTCTTTGCTATAACGGCTCTTGCAATAAAGTTAGAGGATGGCGGAAGCCCGATATTCGCCCAAACTCGAATAGGCAAGAACGGAAAACCATTTAAAATGTACAAATTCCGTTCCATGTGCGTTAATGCGGAAAAGAAACTTGAGGAGCTGCAATCGCTTAACGAGGCTGACGGGCCTGTGTTCAAGATCGAAAAAGATCCTCGCATAACAAAGGTTGGCGAGTTTATAAGAAAGACGAGTATAGATGAATTGCCGCAGCTTATAAATATCCTCAAGGGAGATATGAGCATAGTAGGACCGCGTCCGCCTCTGGAAAATGAGGTCAAGGAGTATAACGCTTACCAGCGCGGAAGGCTTGCTGTAAAGCCGGGCTTGACCTGCTATTGGCAATGCTCCGGAAGAAGCAACATTGGTTTTGACCAGTGGGTGGAGCTTGATCTTAAGTACATACGGGAAAGAGGATTTTTTAAGGATATAGAGATAATCCTGAGAACTGTTCCCGCAGTCCTTTTCCACAAAGGTGCATATTAAAA
>DBQZ01000025.1:0-13655 GCA_002305435.1 Clostridiales bacterium UBA1381 | reverse complement strand
ATTTATTTGACAGCGGCTAAATATTGTGATATAATAATATGCAGTTAATATTCACGTGCCTGTAGCTCAGTTGGATAGAGCGCAAGACTCCGACTCTTGAGGCCGCTGGTTCGACTCCAGTCAGGCACACCAAACACAGAAGGAACGGTTTGTTTAAAGTCGCTCCTTCTTTTTTATACACGAATTTTACACGATCTCATTTATATGTTCGCTGTTATTCTTTACGATAAAAGTCAAAAAAATTCAATGGATAAAATAAACACAGTTACGGAGGAGCTATGTTGTCATGAAACCACTTGTCGCATTTATAAAACGCGAAAGCGTTCTTTCAATATCACTGCTGCTTGCAGCAGTATCGTGNNTTTATAGTCCCGCCCGATGTACAATATAAAAGCTACATAGATACAAAAACTATATCACTTTTGTTTTCGCTTATGGCAGTGATGGCCGGATTTCAAAGCATGTTCGTATTCCGGAGAATAGGGAAGAGGCTTTTAAAAAAGACTCAAAATACTGTCCAGCTTTCAGCGGTGCTTATAATGCTATGCTTTTTCTCCAGTATGCTTGTTACAAATGATGTCGCGCTGATAACTTTTGTCCCATTTGCCATTGACTTATTCTCGATGTGCGGCAGAAAAAAACAGCTGCTCATAACCGTTGTGCTGCAAACAATAGCGGCAAATCTCGGAAGTATGCTGATACCTCCAGGAAATCCCCAAAATTTGTATTTATATTCAATATCCGGTATGGGAATGGGAGAATTTGTGTCAATAATGCTTCCGTTTACAGCACTTTCATTTATTCTCCTGTGCATATCGCTTGTATTTATTAAAAAAGAAGGTATAGAGCTGCCGGAGGAGCGCGAGGTATATCCGGCAGCGAGCAGATTGCGACTTTCGATATACATAATGCTATTTATCGTATGTCTTTGCGCAGTTCTGAAATTAGTACCACATTATATTGCTTTATTGGCAGTGATCATATGTTTGGTAATTTTTGACAAAAGGATATTTTTCCGTATAGATTACGGGCTATTGCTGACGTTTGCTGCGTTGTTCATTTTTGTGGGCAATCTTGCGCGGATACCGGTAGTGTATGAAACGATATCGGCTCTTACAGACGCGCATCCGTTTGCTGTTTCTGTCAGTGCCAGCCAGATAATAAGCAATGTTCCCGCAGCGTTGTTAATAAGTGGGTTTACAGATAATTATGTAGAATTGCTCAAGGGTGTCAATATCGGCGGATTGGGAACGTTAATAGCATCAATGGCCAGCCTCATATCGTATAAATTATATGTACAATCCGCAGATGCGGAAAAAGGGAAATATCTGGCGGTGTTTACATTTATAAATGTGGTATTTCTGGCTGCTCTTTGTACACTTAACGCGATTTTATAAATAACTGCATATTTTTATAAAAATCCTAAAAACGCACATCTAAGTCAGATAAAGAGTGATTTATCTGACTTAGATGTGCGTTAATACATCTTCTACTTTTGAATTTTATCCAAGATATCTATCTGCTAACTCCCGCGCCTTTTGTTCGCTTTCCTCGGCCGTCAGCGTGCAGCTTTCCCAAAAATACTTTGCAAAGCCATCATATACAGCCATCGCCTTCGGATGAGAAATTAACGTTTGAAAATGCTTTTTTCCGTACCCCAGTGCAGCATCCCACATGACTATCCCATAACCGTCTATCAGTAAACATTCTATACAATTGATAGAATATCCGGGCTTTAAAAAGCGGTATTCAAACCTATCCCTCCCAAAAAGAGACTGTTGGATCATATTTTTCAGTTCTCCTGCGGTCATCGAACGGAAAAATTCCGGATGATCAAGAGTACGCTTACTTGTCAAAAGTGCAGTCATTTTTTCCTCAGTCAGTATATACCGCTTGACCGCTTCTTTTTCGGCTGCACGCTCATAACAGCGGTTCTTCGCCGCCGCTATAAGCTCCTGCACATAAGGCGAATTATAAGGCAAACCTAAATAATTAGCATCCCTCAACATTGCATACATCACATCAAACGACAGATCGGCAAAACAAGGGGCGCCCTCAAAGCTGAAAGTATCATTTTTTTTTCGCTACTACGAAATCTGTTATTATCTCGGCATAATCCGTCACTCGTCCACGCACATTTTTTAGTTGCTTGCTCTTTCCCCACTCACTGTACCTTTTCAATAGGAAGCTGTACATCTCCGTTGATACGGACGATGCAGCGTATTCTCCCTTATTGGTGAGTACAAAAACAAGGAAATCACCGCTATCATGTATCAGCCCCAAAACATGGTTTATGTCCGGCTTAGATACCTCAAAACAGTGATATTCCTCGTGCGGCATCAGCGTTGCCAGGCTGAATATCTCCGCAGCAACAACGTCCTCCGCTTTTCCGAAATTGACTGCATGAAACAGAGTAATATCCCGTCCACAGTTCTCACGCAGAAAATCACTAAAAAATATTGCAATATCAGTATCCGTCTCAGGCCCCATAAAAATATTTATTTCTCCATACATATGGTGCTTCAGCAGCTCCTCGACCTTCATCAAAACGGGACTTTTTTCAAAATTGCTATCCGAATATAATTTTTCCAATATATGCCATGATCGCCTCGTTTTGCTGCGCACCTTAAGCTCCTCAGCACTCTCAAAAACAGCCGCTTTTTCCCATTCGCAGAGCCCGGAGACCGGAAGTATTTGTTCGATAAGCCCTTTGGCTTTTTCATACGAATGTTTATCCTCAAATAGCCGATATATTTCCGTTTTATTTTTTATCCCTGCTTCCCGCGCTAAACGGCTTATATTTACGCTGTGTTTTGACAGCAGCTCTTTTAATAAGGTCCCGCAGCTCAAAGTATATCACTCCATATTCTCATTTGTTTTTACAAAACGCAGCTTTACCCCTTTTCCCACAAAACGCCTGTCACGACGAAGTCCCATTATCCACGCTATTTCCCCGTCACATTCAAGTATCGGCACCCGGGAACGCTCTCCGGACGGCACTTTTTTTTCTATCAAAAGCTCCTTTACCTTTTTGCGTCCTTTCATGCCCACAGGACAAAAAATATCCCCCGTCCGGCGGCTGCGAACAGCAAGCGTTGCCCCCGCAGGGAAACAGAAATCCTCGCCCTCACCAACTATCAGCCTTATACCCATCTCCGGGATATCAACGACCGGCTCTGTAAGCGATATTTTCCTATAGACATCCTCTCTCTCCGCTGTCTTTTTATAAATGCGAAGCCGTCCAAACGATATCTCAGCCCGCATACCGCCGGGAAGATCTGCTCTTGTTCCGCTTTGAGCATTTTGAGCAAGATCGATAACGGCTTCGATATGCTCAAAACCTACCCCATCAAGACCGAACACAGCCATCTCCTGGCGCACTATACGCCGTTTTATCGATATATGTTCCCTGTTGAAAGCTGTCAGTTCCATCCCCTTATCTGTGAGCATATCACGATGCTCTTTTGCCGCCAACTCCTCTAAATAGCTGTTTTCATCAGCCAGTATACGCGCATTTTTTGTCACGGTATCAATAAAAGCCGGATTATACTTTTCTATTGCCGGTATCAGTTCCAGCCGTATACGATTTCTCGTATAACAGTCAGAAAAATTCGTCTTGTCAGTCATATACTCAAGATCGTTTTGACGGCAATACCGTTCTATATCCGCCCGTGTACAGTCAAGCAGCGGACGTATAATATTTCCTCCTCGTATATACGGTATCCCCGAAAGCCCAGCTGATGCTCCGCCGTGGATGAAGTTTTTCGTTATCGTTTCTGCATTGTCATTTTTATGGTGAGCGGTCGCCGTTTTGGCGATGCCTTCCGCTGACATTATCTCCCGGAAAAGATCGTATCTAAGAATACGCCCTGCTGTTTCCTCCGAGATCTTATGCTCCAACGCATATCCCTTGACGTCAGCATGTCTATAAAAAAAACGACAGCCCAGATTTTCAGCCAGCCTACGGCTGAAATCCTCGTCACGGTCGGCTTCTTTCCCACGCAATCCATGATTCAAATGGGCAGCTGCCACCCGAAATCCGAGACGGCAGAGAATATGTAAAAGACAGACTGAATCTGCACCTCCCGACAACGCGACAAGCACAGCCTCATCTTCAGCGATAAGACTGTGCTCGCGTATCGTATTTTGAACCTTTTTTACAATATCCGTCATTTTTCCTCTTCCCGCAACACGTACTCCACATTAGTGAATTTCGTGAACTTACCTTGCCAGCCGAGCTTGAACATGCCGGTCTCTCCGCTTCTGTGCTTTGCGATATTGCATTCGGCAAGCCCTTTATCCTCGGAATCCTTGTTGTAATATTCATCCCTATAAAGGAACATAACCATGTCCGCGTCCTGCTCTATCGCACCTGATTCTCTTAAATCTGAAAGTATCGGCCGCTTATCACTTCGTGATTCACTCGCACGCGAAAGCTGTGACAACGCTATCACCGGCAGATCAAGCTCTTTTGCCAGGATCTTTAGAGACCGCGAGATCTCCGCGATCTCATTCTGGCGGCTCTCATTTTTTCCACTCGACTGCATCAGTTGCAAATAATCTATGACTATAAGCCCCAGATTCTTGGCCTGCTTTAAACGCCGACATTTAGCGCGTATTTCTGACACGGTAATATCCGCTGAATCATCGATATATATCGGCGCATTCGCCACAGTATTCAAATGCTCACTAAGACTTATCCAGTCTTCAGCATCAAATTCACCGGTGCGTATCCTACTTGAATCAACAAGCGCCTGTGAACACAGTATCCTGTTTACTATTTGGTTACGAGGCATTTCCAGGTTAAATATCGCCACAGGTATATTCTTTTTAATTGCCGCATATTCGGCTATATTTACCGCAAAGCTTGATTTACCCATGCCGGGACGGCCGGCTATCAAAATAAGTTCACCGCCGTGGAATCCGCCCGTGCGCCGGTTCAGCTCGGTAAAACCGGTATCTATACCGGTAAGTCCGCCCTCAGACTGGAAATTTTCGATAAGTTCCGCATAGCTGCTCATCAGAATGTCATCTATGCGCACTATTTCCCGTCTTTCGCCAGAATCGGCAGCATCGAATATAAGCTGTTCCGACTGTTCAAGGATCTTATCCACACCGCCCTCTTCAGCAAATGCCAGAGCGCATACCGCGCTGCCGGTGTTTATAAGGCGGCGCAAGAGTGCTTTATCATGAACAATCTGTGAATAATACGTAACATGCTGGCTGGTGGGCACGCTCATCGCCAAATTTGACAGATACGATGGTCCTCCCACTGCATCGAGCTTGTCCTCCTGATTAAGCCGGTTAGAGACAGTGACGAAGTCTATCGCCTCATCTTCATTGAACAGCTCCATTATTGCCCGGTATATCTCCCGGTTTTGAGGAAAATAAAAGTCGTCCGGCTTTATCAGCTCCGCCGAAAGAGCCACGCTTGCAGAATCGGTCAGGGCACTGCCGATAACGGCACGTTCGGCCTCCTCGCTGTGCGGCAGTTCTCTGTCCATAAATTCTGCGGGCACAGAAATGTTGTCCATCTGCCGTTTCCTCTCCTAAGCTTGGTTTACCTGTACCTTGAGTTTGCCCACTACTCCGGTGTGTATTTTGACATCGACAACTGTTGTTCCCAGCGTTTTTATACCATCGGGCATCACAAATTTTTTCTTATCAAGCTTTATATGATGCTGCATTGTGAGTGCTTCAGCAACATCCTTTGATGTTATAGAGCCGAACAGCTTGCCGTTTTCACCGGCCTTAGCCGAGAGCACTACCGTTATGTCCTTGAACTTATCCGCAACGGCCTGCGCTTCCTCAAGCTCCTTTTTACGCCGGTATTCCGCAGAGGCTGCTTGCCCCTCCATAATATTTAGGTTAGCCTTCGTAGCCTCCTTGGCCAGTCCACGCGGCAGCAGATAATTTCTCCCGTAACCGTCAGAAACGTTTACCAGTTCTCCTTTTTTTCCTTGTCCCTTTACATCCTGTGTCAGTATGACCTTCATTTGTAAAGCCTCCTTATTCCTCTTTGTTTTCTTTATCATATGATAGGATCGCATCCACAAGCATCGTCCTGGCCTGCATTATCGAGCAATTTGACAGCTGCGCTCCGGCGCCGGTCATATGACCGCCTCCGCCGAGAGATTCTAAGATCAACTGTACATTTATGTTACCAAAAGATCTGCCGCTTATACCCACGGCGTTTTCCAGCGGGTAAACAACAAACGACGCTTCAACATTTTCTATATTAAGCATCTCATCGGCCGCCTGCGATGCTATTACCCTCACGTTCGGATACCAATCCCAACTGACAGCTACAGCTATCTTATCGGTTATCTTATCCGCCGTCTTGACAACCTCAGCCCGCCGGTCATAATCGGTCTTTGAAACGCTAAACATTTTCTTCACCATTACCGTATCAAGACCGCTGCGGCGCAGATATGACGCTGCTTCAAACGTCCTTACCCCTGTCTTTACCAGGAAATTTTTCGTATCCATCAATATCCCCGTATACAAACACTCCGATTCCAGGGGAGAAAGTCGTATCTTTTCATCAATATATTGCAAAAGCTCCGTCGCCATCTCACAGGTTGACGATGCATAAGGTTCATGATACACCAGCGAGCATGGTGAGATAAACTCAGTCGAGCGGCGGTGGTGGTCTATAAGCATTATCTTTGATGCGTGGTGGAGAAGCTCTATACATGGAAGCATAGACGGCCTGTGGGTATCGAGTATAACCAGAAGACTGTCCTTTGTAATTATATCAAGAGCTTCTTCAGCTGTAATGAGTATATCATCATACTCACGGTTCTTGCGCACCTCGTTATATATCGGCTGGACAGCCGGCGATTTTTCATCGACAATATAAGCGCGTTTTTTTAATGTGCGCACCGCCCTTTGCAATCCCATCGCCGCTCCGAAGCAATCATAATCGGCGCCCTTATGCCCCATAAATATAACGCAGTCGGCGTGCTGGATAAAATCCTTCATCGCCGTCGCTACTGCCCTGGTCTTTACGCGCGTACTCTTTTCATACTCCTTGGATTTGCCGCCGTAGAACCTATACTGCGTCTCATCCTTTATCACGGCTTGATCGCCGCCGCGTCCAAGCGCCATTTCCAGCGCGTTGCGCGCAAAGCTCTCATTCTCAAGCACACTCTTGCCCACGCCGATACCGATACTTATCGTCACCGGGACCTTTTCCTCTTCGCCAACGCGGCGTACATGCTCCAAAAGATCAAACTTTTTGGCAATGTATTCCTCAAGATGGTAATTTTCAAACACGATAAAATACCGGTCGCGGTCGGTCTTTTTCAAGACGCCTGAGGCTTCGCGCACCCATTCGTTTATCAGTTTGTTTATCGCAAACAGTATGCGCTGATTTTCCGAATCGTCCAGCTTTTGCAGAAGATCCTCATAATTGTCGATACTTATAAGTGCCACAACCGTTTTCTCATCGATGTATTTTTTTCGTATCTGCTGTTCTGCCGTTTTGTTTATAAAATAAAGATAAACGACATAATTGTCCTCTTCTGCCGTTTCTTCCGTTTTCTCGTCATGAAAAATGGTGCCGGTCACAGCATAAAATTTACCCTCATATTGGATATCAAAATTTATGCCGTCCTTAGATTTTAGTATCTCCGACCATTTTAAGGGAAGCAGCTTGTCTACAAATTCGCCCTTGATGCTCCTTTTTGCCAGCATCGCCGAAAACAGCTTGTTATACCAGACTATGCTCCCGTCTATGTGCATTGCCGCCATCGGCAAAGGATAGCTTTCGGCAATGTTTTCCGTGGATACTGCATATTCTTTCTGCACCTCGCCGATAAATTCGGATATCTTTCCTTTTCTTCGCCTCCCCATCCACAGGGTGATAAGAAGAATCGCTGCGCCGATGCCGGCATCAGCCGCTGCTATTACGATGCCGTTATCTGCAGCAAATAAGACTGCGCCGCCTGTTGCGATGAGAAGAGCTCCTGATATTATCGACAATACTTTAAACGTCCTCACCATCACGCCAAAACGTTTTTTCATGATGTTTTCCTTTCCTCCTCAAGAATGCTAACGCTTCTTTATATGCCGGGAAAGCTCAGACATATCGCCGAAGCTCTTCTCCAGCTCATGCCCGTTTTCAGCCGCCATCTCTGCAAGATCGCGTATCTTTTCATCCACCGCTGAAAAACTCAAACCCAACCTTCTGGCCAGGATATAATCCATTGCGATTATAGTAGCAATGCTGTTTTCAACGCTGTCGTAGGATTCCGTTTCATCATAATCGGCCATCGTCTGATAAAGATGCGATACTTCTGAAAGTATCTCCGCTTTTATCATATCGACTGCCTGTAAATTTTTGGAAACGCTAAAACTTTTTTCCTTTATCATTTCATTGATCCCTCCAAAAGATAATTTTCCGCTCCTATTCTCTCCTTAAGCTGTGGTAGAATGAGGTATTTATTATCTTTTGTGTCTTTTTATTTTACCATATTTTTTGCATTTAGTCAATAGCGCAAAACGGTTATTTGAAAATAACTTAACTCGATTTTTTTCACTTTCCTACAAGTATTGATATAAAGTCCCCATTTATTTTTTACCGGCAGCCTTCATGAGCGCAGCTAAAACGAACCCTATCAAAATGCCGGTAATAAAACATACTACCGCTGTCAGCATAACATCTCCCCCTTGATCTGCTCTTTACTTTATTATATGCGATGTGATATTATATCATTTAAATCTGTATATAAAAAATACCCGCTGTATCGGACGATCCCGAAACAGCGAGTGTTTATATATTCTTATAACATGTTTCCTGAGCTATCTGTCACATTCTTAAACATATACGGTTCATCTTCCGCCGACTCCACCTCAACATTTTCCAAAACAAGCCCGCGTACATTTGAAGCCTTAAACCCATACTTACCCTTTGCCTTTATGTTTTCCAGCCGTATATTCTCAAGCGGCGATTCGGGAAGGCCTGCTAAATATATCGCGTTACCACCGTCAGTGTCGACATAAGCATTCCTGAACGTTATATTGCAAAACACCGGCGTTCCCTCGCCAAACTCCTCCTTAGCGTCCACATCAAACTCCTTGTGGCTGTAGAACTGGTCTATATTGATGCCACCGCGGAACCATTCGCAATCATGATAATGCGGATCACGATTTGTCATTGTTACACAGTCGAACAGTATATTTTCAACAACGCCGCCGCGTCCGCGCGGAGCCTTTACACTTCCGATGCTGAAAACATCTGTAAAGGTGCAATCCTGTACAAGCACATTTCGTACACTGCCCGACATCTCGCTGCCGACCGCAACGCCAAGACCGCTTTGAAAACGGCAGTTAGTGATACGAATGTTTTCAGACGGGATACCAACCCTTCTCCCTTCTTCGTTTCGGCCTGATTTTATCGCTATACAGTCATCCTGGCTGGCGATAAGTGAATTAAACACATATACATCGCTTGTAGAATCGGGATCAAAGCCATCCCCGTTTACGATGCCGTCATATATGTCCCCATTCTCGTCATATCGTGTATGTATTTTCACATTGTTAAGTGAAACACCATGACAGTATATCGTGTGGACGCACCACGCAGGCGACTGCCTAACGGTTATGTCTTTCATATACACGTTATCGGCATTCCTGATGCAGACTGCTCTGCCGGGTTTTCCTTTGTTTTCTTTCAGTTCCTGCTGTCGCAGGGAAACGCCGTTAGCGTCAATAACCCCATCCCCTGCTATCGTAATGTCAAAAAGCCTTTCCGCACTGTCAAACGATGTATTGATAAGGCTTGAGTAGCATTTCGTCTCCAAGCCCTCGAAGCGGTAATTACGCAGCGGATAGTCCGCAATGTTATCGCTTCCCAACAGCTTTGCCCCTTTATCAAGGTAAAGTATCATATTGCTCTTAAGAAAAAGCGCGCTGCTTACGAACACCCCGGCCGGGATATATACCATGCCGCCCACAGGACAGCTGTCTATTGATTGTTGTATCGCTCTCGTGCATGAAGTCATACCATCGCCAACAGCTCCATATGTGGTCACATCTATTACCGCCGGCTTTGCCTTGGTGCTGACGGATATGATATCACTATTGAGCATACCTCCCTCCTCAAGTTCAGCACGCACAGATATGCTGTATTCGGTATTCGGCATAAGCCCTTCCGCCGTGTAGTCAGTGGCCTTTGTTATCGCAACCTCTTTCCCGTTTATAATGACCGTATATCCCAACGCCTTTTTGTCCGTCTTATCCCAAAGAAGAGCGATACTGCTATCGGTTTGGGAGCCGGGAGGTGAAAATAATGATAAGTTTTCCATAGTTTCCTTCCTTTCACTTTGAATGCTGCGGTAATTATACCATTCAGAGTCCAGAAAAGAAACTCAAAAAATTGCGCCTTTATCAGTCCTTTCGTTTCCTTATTGCTTAAGACAGCGACTGCACGGCTCCTTTCCCATTGCTACGGCTTCTTCTATCGTTACGGCCTGCTTTGTACTGCGCAGCGTCCCGCAATCCTCTGTGTGGTATTTCTCACCGCTTTTGGTTATCCATACAATATTGGGATCAGCCGTTGGAGCAGGCGTATGTTCACTATATAGTGCCGGCGTTGGAGCAGCTTCTGTTGCCAACGGAGGGAAATATACCGGCACCTCTTCAGCCGACGGCATTATTATTGCCGAGCATGATAACATGACTACCGCCGATGCCACATACAACAGCCGCGAGAACCTGCGCATGTTGATAGCTTCAACGATACCAAAGGCAAAATACAGAAAACCAACGCAAAACAAAAAGAATGATACGCCATTCCTTAAGCCCGTAACCATCCCGGAGATAGCAAACAGGTAAAAAAGCACGGCAATTATCATTCTTTTCGGTTTTCTTGTTCTAAATCCTATTAAATATTTCATTTATTTTCACAAAACTCCCTTTTCAAAAACTCCACCACGCCATTCTCCGTATTGCTTCCTATCACGCCATCGGCCGCACGCTTCAACTCCCAAGCTGCGTTTGATACCGCATATTTCCTGTCGCATACTTCAAAAAGCGGCAGATCATTTAAGTTATCACCGAAACACGTCATCCTTACGGGCTTGAACAGGCTGCGCAAAAATTCCGCTCCCGACCGTTTGGAGGCTTTGCCGGAGAGTATCTCCAGATACCACAGATCCTCGCTGTAAACATCCCTGTAATATACGACCGTCAGCCCTGCGATTTTTGCAAGCTGCTCATAAAACGGATCAAGCCGTTCCCTGTTATCAAGCAGTGAGAAATACACGACCGGCCGGCCGACCGTATCATAAAGGCTTGACGTCTGTAAAAACCGCTTATGATAGCGGCTTTTGCGTTCCTCATAAAACAGTTGCATCTGTTTTGTCGCCAGCTTTTCATAGTAGGCGGTCATTGCATCATTTTCCACGGTATATATGAACCCTTGTAGGCCGAATAAATACATAAGCTCCGTTATCCGACGGACATTTTCTGGCGATATCGTCTCTGCTTTTAAATATCTTCCCTCGGACATATCTTATATCACCGCTCCGTTCATTAGAATTGCCGGAAGCTTTAATCCCGCGTCCTTCATTATTATGCTTACGGTCGCCGCTGTTCTGGCAGTCGCTATCGTAAAATCAAGACCTTGTCCTATCATCTCCCGCAGGCAGGAGGAAGTCTGAGACGAAAGCTTCGCACTGTCTGTCAGCAACGTTCCGTCAAGATCAGAAATATACAACTCTTTCATCTATTTTCTCCAAACGCATCAGCGTAAGCCTTGTGCAAGCTGCGGCTTTTTCACAGCTATAACGCTTACGCCGCCAAGCCCCAGCAATAACGTTATGAATACCCACAAAGTCGAGCCGTATTTTATATCAATTGCGTCTCCCGTTTCGTAAACAACGTACCGCATTATATCATCAAGTGCTGAATTTATCGCAAGCGATGTTATTATGGATACGAGTGCCGCCAATGCCGCTATGATGAAGCCTGCCTGCGCCAAAGAAAGCCCTGCTCTGCTTTCTCTGAATATCAAAACAACAGATATAAACATTATTATAACAGCCAAAGCAGCCAGCAACCCTGATGCCAAATTGGCAAAAAACAACATGCCTACGCCTGATTCCACATCACTCCACAACTCAAACTCGCTCCTGTTAGAGAAAATATCAGACACCAACTGCCCCATCCCTCTATCTACCATATCAAAAATCTCTTTCAGCTGCGCAGTTGTATTCATCCCCTGCGCGGCCGTCATAGACGTTTTGATCTCCACTTCCTCAAGCGGCATTTCGTCTATCTCAATAGAGCTATACGACCAGCCCATAAGTCCGGTGAGCATTACCGCCAGCATCATAACAATAACTGCCAAAAACGTATTATTCTTAGTTCTGGCATTAGCCGCCGAGGGCAGGTCTATGCTGCGGAGATTTACAGCTTCCGCCGACACATCTGCTCCGCAGTAAATACAAAAATTTGTACTATCCGGTATTTCTTTTCCACATTTGTTGCAATACATTTTTTATCCTCCTTTGTAAATCGTCAACCTTCTTGCAATTGGTCTCTGGCTAAGGGAATAATTATAAAACGCTACCGCGTTTTGCAATTATCTAAAATCGTCTATCTCCAGCCNNTGATATCTCATAATTGATTATCGTATTTTTATTAGCTATTTCCACACTGTTGAACTGCGCTTCCGCCTCAGCGTCAGAGGTATATCTGGGCACATACCATGACTGGGCAGAAAAATACTGCTGATACGATTCATTGTTAAAGATATAGCCGTGACGGGCGTACATCTCATTCAATATCAGCCTTATTTCCTGACGAGTCTTTGTATTTAAATACTCTGCCGTAATATATTCCCGATCACTGTTAAACAAATACTGCGATTGCTGCGGGATACTCGTTATAAGCGGAGCCTCCGTCTGCGGAGCAATCGTCTCGATAGCCGGCGTTTCTGTAGGCTGCGCAGATACCGTCGGAACCGGGCTTGCATATATATCCGTACTATCCTCGCTATTATTTTTTATTACCAATACCGCTATTACCGCCGCAACGGCCAAGACAGCCAGCCCGGCCATCACCGCTGCGACAACCGGCAGACGGCTTTTCCTTTGTATGCTGTATCCGCAGCTGCCGCAAAACAGCTCATCCCCGGATATTGCTGCTCCGCACTGCGGGCAGTGCGATCCACCTGTATATCCGGCCGAAGTTTCTTTTTCTGCTGTACAATAGGGACATTCCTCCGCTCCGGCCGGGATCTCCCGGCCGCAATCACCGCAGAAACGGGCTGCGGCGGCCGCGCCGCAATTCCCGCAAAATGCCGCCCCTTCCGGCAGCTCACAGCCGCACACCGAACATTTCATTATGCATCACCCCATAATCCCCACTTAATCCGCCAGCTGCCGTCCGCACTTGGCGCAAAAGCGTGAGCCTTCGCTATTTACATAACCGCAGGTACACTGTATACCGTTAGGCGGAATATTCACCTGCCCCTGCTGTGATTTCTGCGCCTCCAGTGCCTGCAATTGCAAGCGGAGATTTTCCATCTGCCGCTCTTTCTCGCCTATCTGCACACAAAGCGGATCACACTTTTCTAAATGTATCTCCCCGCTTTCCTGAAGCTGGTAGACGAGTTTTCCCATATCTAAAAAAAGGCTGTTTTTTTC
>DBQZ01000033.1 GCA_002305435.1 Clostridiales bacterium UBA1381 | reverse complement strand
TCGATAACCGACTTGGGCTCTATTATGCAGCTGTCGCCCACTCCCATAGTAAGGGCTGCCGACAGCTCATACGATGAAACCTCAGCCCAGCCGCCGATTTCCACCTCGTACACAGCCGATGTGCCGTCTGCAACGGTACTTCCGCCGCTTACAGCAGCCGTAATTACAGCCGTACCCTCGCCTGCCGTATCCGGCACTGAAAGCACGCCCGTACTGCTGTCTATGCTCACGCCGTCAACGCCCGATACCGACCAGACTACAGTTTCGTTTTCATCCTCATAGGATTTCTCAAGCGTATACTGCTGAGTATGAATGCTGCCCTTAATCTTTGCAACCTTCGCCGCCCCGTGTATATCGAGGGATATTGCCGGTATCGTGGCCTTTATGCGCAGATTGTCAATATCCGCCTGATCTCCCGCAAGCCACGAATATACGTCCAGACCGTCTATAGCTCCAACGTTCGCATCCGCAAAGGCTGCATTTTCGGAGGATACGCATACCGTACCGTCAGGGGCGGTCACCGTATACGACATCGTCTTATTCCTGCAGTTGAATACTATCTCGTAATGCGCCCACTCAAAATCGGTTATTTTCCCCGTATCATCCGTTATCTTCAGTTTATCCGCTATATTAGTGCCGTTGACGTTAAAATTCTCCTTGTTTACGAATATCGTAAGCGCCGAACCTGTATCAGACGGCGACGAACCTTCTGAACCGCCGAAATTATCCTTTCGTATCTCGCTGTCTATAAAGTTCAGATACGTACGCTTTTGAGTGCCTATGTGCATATCGAACGACATTTCCACCGTCTTTGCCCTGTCCGTGTAAGAGCCAATATCCATAGTCGCCCCGAACGGTTTGCTCGTGCCGACGCTTCCCGAGGTTGCAAGGGAGAGATACTTATCGCCCTCTGCGCCCCTGTCCCTATACTCCTGCGCCATTGATGCCGAGCCGCCGTTTACAAACAGCGGAGCCTCTGATGCTTCATCGTTATAGTCAAAAGATACCTCCGTCACCGTATCCTCTGTCGGCGGCAGGGTTGACGGCGGAGCGTCTGTAGGCTGGGTGGTCGGTTCTGACGGATCCTCCTGCGCCCCCTCCACCGGTATCGGTTCTATCGATTCATCGTAGAATGCTGCAATATTATGTCCTGCCACAGCTCCGACTGCGTTATATACCGGCTGGTAATAATGGTACTGATCACGCATCCCTGCCAGGTATTCATCGGAATAGAATGACGCTACAGAGGTTATATCCTCATTTTCCGCATCAAGCTGCTGCTGATAGCGGTTTATAGCTGCGTAGTTTGCGTCTTTATTAAGAGCATCTGCAGACGGTGTCTCGCCCGCTTCTATGCCGTAATTTATATTGTAATGTCCGGTCTGGACAATGAACTTATCGGTTATGCCCGTATTTTCTTCCATGTAATCGAAGAAGCCAAGCGTGCCGCTCTTATAGCTCTCAGCAGAAGCCGCCCGGTCAGCATCGGCCTCTCCCTGACACCACACTATCATCCTGCGGCGGATATTATAGCCGCTGTCTGTTAAAAACTGCTCCGCTTCCTTATAGCGGGCAACTGCTTCTGCCCTTACGGCAGAACCGTTCCACCAGTTGATGTTTGTGCCGCCTCTTGAACACTGCACGCCCACCATCGCAACGCCGGTCTTTTGATAATAGCTTTCCATCAGTGAAGATACCATATCGCCGCTTCTTCTGTCAACGCCGTTGCTGCCGTTGTCGTTTATTGTGCTGTTGTTTTCATACTTTCCGAAAGGCTCCGAAACTGTGGAAAGCACCGGCGGCTCGCTTACGCCGTGAAATTCGTATCCATGACCGGCAGCGCAGGATACGGCCTCCTCGTAATCTCCTCTGCCGCACATATTCGACTGACCCATGAACATTACAAGGTCTACCGTCTTATCGCTGTCCTTTTCCCCTAAGAGGAAATCGAAAAGCCCTGCCTCGGATGCTGCTTTTTCTGCTATGGAATGACCCTCGTACGGATATTCTGTATAGCGTACGTTCGCAGCTCCCGCAAGCTGAAGTGCGCTTACAATCTCCCTTGCCGAAGCTGCGGATGCCTTGTCATCAAGATAACCGTGGAACGCCCATACAGCCGTTGCCGAATCAGCCAATGCAGCAATGCTCTGCTCATCAGCTTCTATGCCCTCTGATGCAATCGGAACTATCGCTTCAAATTTATACGGCTGACCAAGCGCAATCTCCCACACAGCAGCCGCTCCCGCCGACTGACCGGCAAGTATTATCCTCTCCTCGTCAATGCCGCCGACTTGCGCCATAAAATCATCTATAAGCCCGCTTACCATTAAAGCGCACTCATCCCAGCCGCAATCCTCCGGACACTGCGGCGCTATTAAGATGCAGGGAGTTTTCGCCTCGGCTGCCGCAAACATATACTGTGCATTATAAAGCTGGCTTACATTGTCGGAGCCGCTCCTTGATTCGCTGTGCAGATATACAACTGCCGGATATTTCTGCGCTGCGCTAAAGCCCTCAGGCAGACTGTAGCGGTAATTCATAGTCCGCCCGTTTTCGCTGTAGCTGCCCTCGGAATACCCCTCGGCTATTTCAGCCTCAGCCTGCTCCTTATCTGAATCGAAGTAAGCAAGCGATAAATTGTCCATATATATGCTTCTGTCCGCCGTCTTGGAACGTGCTCCCTCTGCGCCAAAGCGTGATACGTCGCCTACGGCCTCAGGCTGGATACTGCCCTCAAAAACCGTATCGCCGATAGTTACCTCAGCCGTTTTCGACCAGAAATCGAGGTGGTTTTTAAACAGCGTGGGATCGGCGCCCATGCCGTCGCCCCTTGTTGAGTTTATAGCCGCCGTAATATTTGTGCCCTCCGCTATAGGCTTACCGCCTATGCGCAGCTCTGCTTCACCGTTATACCTTTCAAAACGGCAATAGATAAGCTCCATGCCCTCGCTGTCCGTAATCGTGTACGTAAAATACTGCCCTCCAAGCTCTCCCACGTTCAGCTCAAACGAAAGGTCAACATTCCCCTTTAAAGGCTCGTCAAAATCAACCGACAAACCTCCGCTCTCGGTCGTATCAGCCCCAAACTTCACGTTCTGATGCTCGCTGTTCCACGAAGCAGAGCCGCTTACCACCGGTACGTTTACACCCTCATCTGCGGTCTGATCCTCTGAAAAATCCCACGTATACGGCAGCTCAAACGGCGCAGGCGTAACCGCGGGGTCCTTAGTCGGAGCCTGTGTGGCAGGAGCGTCCGGAGTGAATGTTATCGTATCCACATATGTGGAATCCTTGCGGTAGCCGAAGTTATATACCGTCCCCTCAGATGCTTCCACATCAAACGTACCGCCGTAGCCCTTGTAGCTGTCACCCTCAAACCAGCCTATGTCCTTGCCTTCTACGGTTATCGTTCCGTCAGAGGGAGCGGTAAATGATATGTACGACCCGTTTTTGTATCTGCCGTTCCCGTTGCAGACTGTGTCGCTCTTTAAATATACCTTGCCGTCGGCGGACACGTACGTCCCCTCGTACGTAAGCGCTGCCGTCATGTACTCGTCAATCGCAACAACGTCCTCTGCGCTTCCGTAGGCGGTATCAGCGCCGTTTTCGACTAATTCCATGAAATCGTAAACATACGTCTCGTCAGCAATTGATGCAATAATACCGTCTAATGGCTCCTCCGCTACAGCAAATCCGCCCGGAGTTGTCCCCAAAACCATCACTGCCGATAAAGCTGCCGCTATACGTCTTTTTAGTGACTGTCTCATAATTTCCTCCTTTTTCTCTGCAAGTTTTGTCACGTTTTCATAATTTCATTATAACTCCGTTTTTACAAAAGGAAATTGCATAACTACGTTTCTTGATTGCAAAAATTGACTATGATTTTCCCTCCAAAGCAAAAGGCCCCGGGAATATCCGGAGCCTTTTTTTGGCGGAGAAGTTATTTATGACTGCAAGAGAGGAGAAATTTTATACAGCTTATTTTATGATAACGACCTCACGGACAACATCCTCGTATATCTTTAAGAATACTCTGTTGTTCTCGTCCTCGTCAAACGCCTGTATATCTCCTGCTGTGGATACTTCTATATTGTTCTTGGACTTTTCCGTATCCACAGTGTAAACCGTAACCTCATCGTTAAGCTCGTAATTTGCGGCCGCACCGTCGTTTACGCTCACGTTTATTGAAGAGGCGAATTTCTTAGTCACCTTGCCATACACTGTCACAAGCTCATCTGCCGGCTCACGGGTGAACTCCGTGTCCTTTTCGCTTGCGTCAAAGAGGACTCTGAGGCTCACTATCTCGCCGTCAGCATTTGTGCGGTACTGGATAATGTCGCCGTTTTCAAGCGGCTGTTCGCCGTCCTTTACAAGTATGCCCTCTTCCTCAGCAAGAAGCGATACCTCCTTGCCGTCAACAAAGGCTGTCAGGTTATCTGTTACGGTATCCTCGCTGTTTACCGCTGTACCAACCGCTTTTACGATTGCTATAGGAGCGTCTGCCTCGGCAGATACCTCAGCGTTCGTTACAACTACAACACCTGCGGAGAAGTCCTCCTCCCTGTCGTATACGACTGCGTTATACGTCTGCTCGTCCTCGAACAGCGACTTGTCAGCTATAGAATACTCGTCCGAACCGTCGGGAATGTTGAACACGATTGTCTTGTCGGTTATCTTAACGCTGCCAAGCTTTGAGGTTGCACTGTTGTATACGGCGTCCTCGAGCTTATAGTTCATCACAAACGACGACTTATCAGCGTTTCCTGTTGCGGTATTGTCTTTTGCGGTGTTAATTGCAGTCAGCTTACCAGCTGTATTTGTGCTGTACGTCACAAGCTGACGCTCTGTTGCTGAAGCTTCCTCATTTTGAAGCTCTGCTACAACCTCGGAGGCCTTAACGCCGCTTCTGCCGTTAAAACGGATCTTGTCGTTTGCTGTTACGACTACCTCCTTGCCCTCCTTTGTGAAGAGCTTAAACTGCACAGTTTCCTCGTTTGTGTTCACATACGCCCTCATAAGGTAAGCGTAGTTTGTGGATCTTGCCGCCGTAGTATCAACGGCTGCTATCTTGCCTTCAATATCAAGGTAGAACGTACCCTCAAGGCCTATTGCAAGCTCATCTGTATAGTTTGCTGCGGCCTCGTACAGCTTGCCGTCTATATAATAGCCGTTCTCGCTGACAGAGGAAATTTTACCTGCCACCTTATCGTTTGTCACGTATACGTCGAACAGCTCGCCGTCACGGCTTTCCGCTATAGAAAGCACGTCATACTCCTCAAGCTCGGACACCTCAACGCTCTTGCCTTTCTTCGTTATCTGATATTCAACGTCGTCATTAAGCTGTATAGTCGGTGCGCCGTACTTGTCAACTATCTTGCCGTTTGATGTTACTTCTTCTACTACCATGTTGTAGAAGCTTGTAACGAATACTATATCATACTTGCCGTCACGGTCTGTATCAAGCAGGGTGATACCGCCGGCAGCGTCTGTCATGTTCAACAGCTCATCGTCCATTTCCTCATACTTGCCGTTGTAGATGAGCACAGCTTCTTTTGAAAGCTCAGCTGTTTTCTTTGTAGAGGAGTTTTTGTTCTCGTAATACTCTATCGCCTTGTTGGAATTTTTCTCTGTAACGGAGATGAAATTGTCCGCCGCTACCGAAAGAGTGGAGTTCTCCGACTTCTTCGGCATGGCAAGGATTATAACCTCGCCGTCTCTCGTTTCCTCAACGTAGTATACTACGTTATGACCGAAAAGGCTGTTCATATTGTAGGCTGTATCGTAAACCTTATCGCCTATCTTCACCTGACCGGCTGCAAGGTTTGAGGAGCCCTCAAGGCTGGTATTTTCAATAGCCGTTATCTGACCCTCGTACCGTGTTACGTTCAACACATCGTTTAAGAGCGTCTTGTCCACTATCTCATACTTAGCGGAGCTGCCAAAACCGGTCTTTTCCATCAGCTTTACATCAAGAGCGTTTGATGTCATATATGCAACGTTGCCTCTTGTGATAGGTTCGTTCGTGCTGCCCTCAACGTTTTTGTTGATGCCGTTTGAAGAACCGACACTGATATATCCGGTCGGATAACCGCCCTTATCATCAGCCATCGGCGTATAGCCGGTCGCTCTTACCATTATCGCCATCGCCTCAGCGTACGTTATCGAATCGTTGGGACGGAACTTTCCGTCGCCGTCACCCTCGATAAGACCCTGCGCTGTTGCAACGTTTATATAACCGTTCGCCCAGTGGTCTGTTCCGACGTCGTCGAACTTCGTTTCGCCTTTCGAGGATTCTGCCGCACTCTCAAGACCCATTGCGTGAACCGCCATCTTTGCTACCTCGGAACGGATTATCGTATCGTCAAGACGGAACTCCCCGTTCTCGTCCCCGTTCATGATACCCAAAGCCCGCAGTATCTGCACCGGCTCCTCAAATCTTGTGCCGCTTACGTCCTCGGGAACGTTCATCGCCAACGCTCCAAATGAACCTGAAGCGATCATCGCTGAAAGCAGTGCGCTTAACAAATTCTTTCCTTTCATTAAGTGACCTCCTTAAACTCCGGGGCTTTTCGCCCCCTGTACATAACTTCGTCCGGCTGACTGCTGTCTTATGTCAACCTTGACTACATAATACACGATTTTATTCACTCTTTCAACCCATAATTTTTGGTAAACCACAGCAGGTGCAGGACAATATATATGTAGAAACTGCGGATTTTTTCCAATAGATACCATCAAAGCTAAAATGTACCTGATTTTTTCTGCAAAAATAAAAAAATCCCGCCCGTACATTGCGGAATCCTCCGTAATATACAAGCGGGATATGATGTTTAAGATTATTTCTCTATCAGGCTCTGTCCTGTCATTTCAGCCGGCTTGTCAAGACCCATCAGGTCGAGCATTGTCGGTGTAAGGTCAGCAAGCCTGCCCTCGTGCAGCTTCACATCGCCGGCGCCGAGCAGGATGAACGGCACAGGATATGTCGTATGAGCCGTGAACGGTTCGCCTGTTTCCTGATC
>DBQZ01000088.1:31621-32464 GCA_002305435.1 Clostridiales bacterium UBA1381 | reverse complement strand
AGTTCCGGAAAAACTCAGAAAAAAAGGATTTAAATTTTTATTTGGAGGATGACGATGAAACTTATGAAAAGGGCGGTAAGCGCCATATTATCAGCAGCAGTTATCGGAACCTTATCTGTTCCAGTGTACGCTCTGCCGGATGCGTTTTGGGCGGTCAATCCAAGCTATACGGCTGCTCTTGAAGCTAAGGATAATTACGGGATTATCGAATACGGTCAACAGATACTCGATATTATGGAGTCTCAGCCCGCCTCATCTCAGAAGGACGAAATCATGGCATCACGCTGTTTGGAGATAGCAAGCGCCTATGAGAGGCTCGGAGAATACGTGGAGGCTGTAAAGTATCACGAGATATATCTCCCCTATGCAGAACGTGCAGACTGGGCGGACGGGGTAAAAATAGCTCGTGATAAAATATCTGCGTACACCCCTGTTATAGACCTCTACACGACTTCCTCTCAACCGCAGCTTTACTACGGAGCTAAAAACGAACCGCAAAAAGGCGTACTTTTCGGAGAGGTAGCAGAACGAACCGAAAACGAGGATTCGATGATCCTGCTATATCTTGAGCTTGGAGCTGATCCAAACTACCTTGACACAGTATTTAAGCAGGCTCAAGATTCCGGCAAGGCCGTAGAGCTTGCGCTGAACTTCCCGAACGAGGCAGACCAAGTGCGTGCGATACGTGACTATGAATCCTATCTTATTGATGTATGCAATAAGATGAAAAGCTATCCTGATACAATGTTCTACCTCCGTGTTGCGGCAGAGATGAATATATGGAACAATGCAGCTACGCCTGCCGAATTTCAGGATATGTTCCGCTACGTCTACACGCTCGTT
>DBQZ01000088.1:20440-31569 GCA_002305435.1 Clostridiales bacterium UBA1381 | reverse complement strand
AAGTGGGATATAGACCACGAGTTCAACGATATTTCATTCACTGCCGGCCGTGCGGCCGATCCGGTTAAGGTCGTAAAGGAAACTGTCGATAAATTCGGCGACCGCAAGCCCATAATGATAGCAGAGGGCGGCTGCGGCCACTACGTTACAAGTGCAACTGTCAACGAGGATAAAACCGAGTGGGCAAACACACATCTGCGCATGATGTACTGGTATCTGCCGATGGTATATCCGCAGATAAAGCTGATGGCATATTTCAACAAAATGATGCCTGAGGAGACGAACAACTACGCCCTCTACGATAGCCCGACACTTAACGATACGTATCACCAGCTGATACACCTTCCGCATTTCATTCAAAACGGAGATGCTGAAGCGGATGTATCGTACATGAAATACAACGATGTTATCAACGTAAACACTACGTTTACTACGCCGATATACACGTATGCACACCTGTTCGGCGACGACGAGCCTCGTATAGAATATTACGTTGACGATAAATGGTATTCCGGCGGCGATACGCTTCCTTATAAAATAGATTTTGACGCTTCCGGTCTTTCAGCAGGCGAGCATACTCTGCGGGTAGTAATGGCGTCCGAAGGACGGGTATGGTATGAGAAAACTTATACCTTAAACGTTACCGACAAACCGATAAGCATACTTATAAACGGCGAAACCATTGATACAGAAGTTCCGCCGGTGCTTGAAAACGACAGGACTCTCGTACCGGTAAGATTTATCACCGAGCATCTCGGCGCCAATGTTGAGTGGAACGGAGACGTTCGCATGGTAACAATAACTAAGGACGACAAGGTTATAACGCTTATAATAGATGATGACTCTATGTACATAAACAACGAAGCCTATGAGCTTGACGTCCCTGCCAAAATAATAGACGACCGCACTTACGTACCCCTGCGGGCAATTGCAACAATGCTCGATGCTGACGTAAGCTGGGACGGCGCTAATTTGGCGGCAATAGTAAACACAAAATAATACTTCCCCTTGCCCCAATGCCTGATAAGCATTGGGGCTTATAGTATACAAGTATTGGACATTTAACCCGTTTTCGTTTATAATAAGCACAAACACAAAACAAAGGAGATGAAAAAATGACCGATAAGGAATTTCTTGAATACATGAACAGCGGCAAACGGGTGACAGGCGGCTCCGAAGTTCACCTGCATATGTCGCAGCTTTCCCAGGAAGCGTTTAAAATAACCGCCGAAATTAACGGACGATACCACGAGCCGGAAGAAATACTAAGCCTGTTTTCTAAACTCATAGGCTGCGAGGTTGATCCGGGATTTCGGCTTTTTCCTCCGTTTACAACCGACTGCGGAAAAAATATACATCTCGGAAAAAACGTGTTCATAAACTCCGGCTGCCGATTTCAGGATCAGGGCGGCATAACAATAGGCGACAATGCGCTTATAGGCCACAACGTCATCATAGCCACTCTGAACCACGGCTTTGAGCCGGAGAAGCGTGCGGATCTTCTCCCGCAGCCGGTACATCTTGGAAATAACGTTTGGATAGGATCCGGTTCGATAATCCTGCCGGGCGTTACGATAGGAGATAATGCCGTTATCGGGGCCGGTTCGGTCGTTACCTGCGATATCCCCGCCGATTCGGTAGCCGTCGGCAGTCCCGCCAAGGTCGTGCGTAAGATATATGAAGCGAAATAATTTCCGGATTATGTATAGTCATACTGCTTTCTTATTACCAATTGCACCTTCTTGATTGATAAAGGAGATGAAACAATATGAATAACGAATACGACAACGAAAACTTTTTTAAAGAATACGCAAAAATGCCCCGCAGTATGGAGGGGTTAAAAGCAGCCGGCGAATGGCATCAATTAAAGCCACTGTTCCCGCCACTGCAAGGAAAAAAAGTTCTCGATTTGGGCTGCGGCTATGGCTGGCACTGCAAATTTGCAGCCGACCATGGGGCATCAACTGTGCTTGGTATAGATATAAGCAAAAAAATGATCGAAAAAGCTAAACAACAAAACACATCAGAACAAATCATATACAAAATTTGCGGAATAGAGGAATATGAATATCCGGAAAATGAGTGGGATGTCGTTGTTTCCAATCTATCATTGCATTATATCGAAGATCTTAACCGTGTTTTCCAAAACGTGAACAAAACGCTCAAGGGAAACGGCGTATTCCTTTTTAATATTGAACATCCGGTATTCACCTCAGGAGTTAAACAAGACTGGATTTATGAAGAAGATGGAACAGTGAAATATTGGCCGATAGACAATTACTTTATGCCAGGCAAACGTGAAACGCATTTTCTCGGCTGCAATGTGACCAAACAGCATCACACGCTTACACAAATTTTCATGGGGCTTCTGAATAACGGTTTTGAAATCAAGGCTGTGGAAGAAGCAAAGCCGACCGAAGAAATGATGGATATACCCGGAATGAAAGATGAGCTGCGCCGTCCAATGATGCTGATAGTAAAAGCCAAAAAACTCACCTGACACCCTCTTGTCAACTTAACCCACAATCAAACTCTTACAAAGCGCTGTTGCGGCAGTGCTTTTTTTTTACATTATTATCAAACATTTGCACAGTGTTTTTGTCTGTTGTGCCGGTTGAAAAAAACAAGCGTCCTATGGTATAATAGCTGCAAATGACAAAAAGGAGTGAAGCGCATGAATATCGCTTTATTATATCAGGTGCACGAGATGCCGCCGCAGGGGAACATCCGTAAGCCAATGAAAAAGGGAGGTTACCGTGACAGCGGAGCTGACATCGCCTATGAGCTGAAAGCAAACGGATACAACGTCATCCTCCCCGTCTCCAAACCCGACGAACAAAACGACCTTGATTGGGTATTTGGTGACGACGATAACGGCATCCGCAAAGCCATCGAAAGCGGCGCCGATACTCTGTGGCTCAATACCGTCCTCTACGACGGCCATCCCATAGAAAAATGCATGGGCAAAGTAAACATTATCGGCCAGTTTCCGCATGATGTGCAGAAGTATGACGATAAATTCTATACGAATCAGCTGCTGTTCCGCCATGGCCTTCCTGCAATAAACGCCACTGCCGTAAAATCTGCCGATGATTACAGCGGTGAATATCCGTGCGTATTAAAACCGATACGAGGACGAGGAAGTCAGGGTGTATCTGTTGCAGAAAGTCCCGAAGAGCTTCAATCATCAATAGATACTCTCGTAAGCGAGCTTATATACGGAACAGAATTCATGGTGGAGCCGTTCCTTTCAGGGGATGAGATAACTCTTGCCGTCTTCCCCGCCGACAAAAATCACGACACCCCGTACTGCCTGCCCCCGGTCAGCCGGTTCGGCCATGTCGGCGGCATTGCCCCTTACAGCGGTAAAGTTGCCGTTACACAGAACAGCCGTGCTGTCGAGGATATCGGCGAATACAGCCAAATCATCAGTGCCTGTGAAAAAGCGTACGCCCTTCTGGGACTTAGAGCGCCAATAAGAATAGACTGCCGCAAAAATAATGCAGGAGAATATATAATGTTCGATGTGAACATGAAACCCAACATGACTCTCGGCTCACGTTCGCACAGAAGCGAGCAGGACAGCCTGATGATGATTGCGGCTGAGCGTGCCGGTCTTTCCCGTGCCGGCCTGCTCCAAGCCTTTATCGACACAGCTTGGAAATAATCTCCGCCGCACAAAAAACGCCGCCTCTTACACCGGGGATTTCCCCTGTATAAAAAGGCGGCGTTTTCATATCTTAATTAAGCGCAGTTCTTTGTACCTCTGCAGATTACCACTTTCCCATGTGCATTGGGATCATCCATTATAACTTCTCCTACTGCCGGAGCCTTTATCGTCCCTGACAGAGGATTTTTAACGCTTACGATTCCTGTAGTAACTTTTGCTTCTACATCTGATTTTTCAAAGCAAAGGTCTGTGTCAATCATTTCACAGTTTATCAGGCGCAATCCTTTGCAGTAGCAGAAAGGCTGCGTGCCGATAATCCGGCAGTTTATGAGCGTAAGCCCCTCGGAGTACCATGCCAGATATTCTCCCTTTATCACACTGTTTTTAACGGTAACATTGTGCGAATGCCAAAACGCATCCTTCGTATCAAAACGGCAATTATTAAATACCCCGTTTTCTATGTACTGGAAAGAATATTTCCCGCTGAAATCAACATCTGAAAACTCGACATTCTTTGCCCTAAGCAGAAAATACTCGCTCTGCGCCGTCGTATTCTTCATGCGTATACCATCGGCCGACCAGCCAAATTCCGGCGATACTATATCGCAGCCGTCTATCACGACATCTCGACATTCACGCACGGCTTTTATACCGTGCATCTTCGTGCGGCATATCCGAACATCCTCCGAATACCACAGCGCCGCCCGACACAGCGGCGTCATCTCACTATCCTCTATAAGCAGCTTTTTATCATGCCAGAAAGGATAGCGCAGGTTGAAAAAACAATCCTCAGCCACAACATTGCTGCTTTCCTTAAATGCACTTTCTCCGTCAGCCGGGCCGTCAAAACGGCAGTTTTTTACGGTAATATCCTTGCTTGCATACAGAGCACGCTCCTCATCAAAGCTCTCGTTTTCTATAATCTTCACAAAAAAGACTCCCTTCACTGTATCGGAGAAAAACGGACGCTTATCTTCTTCAGCGTCCGTTCATTATATTGTTCCCCGTCAAATCAAGTGGTTATTTCATATACTTGTTGAAAAATTCCGTTATTTTATCAAACGGGATAACGTCTGTTCTATCATATAAATCTGTATGCACGGCTCCGGGAATTATCATAAGCTCCTTATTGTCCGTATACTTGCTGTCCTTTATCATATCAGCATAAGCATCCCGGCTGAAATAACAGGAATGTGCCTTTTCGCCGTGTATGATAAGCACTGCCGAACGTATCTCATTACTGTACTTTAAAATGGGCTGATTCATAAACGAGATGCAGCCGGTCACATTCCAGCCGTTGTTAGAGTTGAGCGAACGGGGATGGTAACCACGCTCTGTTTTATAATAGTCGTAATAGTCCTTTACAAAGAACGGTGCATCCTCCGGCAGCGGGTCAACCACTCCGCCTCCCAAAGCATAGCTGCCGTTTCTGTAATCTTCAGTTCTCTGGGCGTTAAGTGCACAGCGTTTTTCATACCTTGATTGTTCGCTGTCCTCTGAATCAAAATAGCCCTTGGCATTCACCCTCGTCATATCATACATTGTCGAGGCAACCGCCGCTTTTATCCTCGTATCTATCGCTGCTGCATTGATAGCCATGCCGCCCCAGCCGCAGATACCGATAATCCCGATTTTGTCCGGATCCACTGTTTCCTGAACCGACAGAAAATCAACCGCCGCCTGGAAATCCTCAGTGTTGATGTCGGGAGATGCCATATATCTCGGCTGTCCTCCGCTTTCTCCTGTAAATGAGGGATCAAACGCTATCGTCAAGAACCCTCTTTCCGCCATAATTTGCGCATATAAACCGGATGCTTGCTCTTTCACCGCTCCAAACGGACCCGATACGGCTATTGCCGGCAATTTTCCCGATACGTTCTTCGGCTTATACATATCAGCCGCCAGCGTGATGCCGTAGCGGTTATGGAAAGTTACCTTGCTGTGCTCAACCTTGTCACTTTTTGCAAACGTCTTATCCCATCCGGCAGTCAGGTTCAGCTTTTCTTCCATTTTTATTTCCTCCGATCATGTTTATATTTCTTTATCCTAATTATAACACATAAACAGAGGAATATCAAATACCTGCTTTCTATTCCGTTTTATGCCTTTTAAGCATTATACGCTCCTTGTATATCACCATACAAAGTCAAATTCCAAATCACCGATACGAACCGTATCGCCCTCTTTAACGCCTTTTTCAACAAGAGCGTCTATAACGCCCTTTTTCATAAGCGCCCTCTGGAAGAATTGCAGCGATTCGTTATCCGAGAAATTCACACTGCCTCCGACCGCTTCTATCCACGAGCCGGAAACCACGTATGCGCCGTCGTCACTGCGGCTTATTTCAAAGCCTTCGCTATCATCGAATACTTCTTCGTCAATGTCCATCTCCGGCTCAAATATCTTAACCGGGGGCAGTTTTGACAGCTTCTCATAAACATCGTTCATAAGCTCGCGCATACCTCGTCCTGTGGCGGCGGATATTTCAAACACCTCAACGCTGCGCTTTTGCATCTCCTCTAAAAACGCCTTGTATGCTTCCTCATTCTGGATAATATCCGTCTTGTTTGCCGCCACCACCTGAGGCCGTTCTTCAAGCGCCATATCATAGGATGAAAGCTCTTCGTTGATTATATCAAAATCCTCTATCGGGTCTCTTCCCTCAATACCGGACACGTCAACAACGTGTATCAAAAGCCTTGTCCTCTCTATATGACGTAAAAACTCATGTCCAAGCCCCACGCCTTCGCTTGCCCCTTCGATAATCCCCGGAATGTCTGCCAGCACAAAGCTCCTGTGATCGCCCAAATCAACGACTCCGAGATTCGGCTCAAGCGTTGTAAAGTGGTAATTGGCTATTTTCGGCTCAGCTTTGGTTACAGAGGCCAGTATTGTTGATTTTCCGACATTCGGAAAACCTACCAAGCCCACATCAGCTAAGAGCTTAAGCTCAAGTATAACTTCCCGCTCATCGCCCTTTTGACCGTTTTTGGCAAAATTCGGCGTCTGGCGTACGGCAGTCGCAAAATGCGCATTTCCCCAGCCGCCGTTGCCGCCTTTGGCTATAACTATATCCTCGCCCGGAACCGACAAATCGGCAATTATCCTGTTCGATTCAGCATCTCTTACGACAGTCCCTTGAGGAACACGTATTATAATATCGTCACCGTCCTTGCCCTTGCGGCGCTTGCCGGAACCGTCTCCGCCAGCTGAGGCCACATATTTCCGTTTATAGCGGAAATCCATAAGCGTAGTAAGTCCCAGATCTACACGGAATATAACGCTTCCGCCTCTTCCGCCGTCCCCGCCGTCAGGGCCGCCGGCAGCCACGTACTTTTCACGGTGGAACGCTATCGCACCATTGCCGCCGTTTCCGGCTTTTACAAAAATTTTCGCCTTATCTGTAAACATTGCCCTCACTTCCTTTCCGAAGTATAAAATCGCTGATACAAAAAGGGTATCTCAAAACCGAGTTTGAGATACCCCGCATTTATTAGTCTGCGTATACGCTGCACTGGGTCTTGTCTCTGCCCTTGCGCTCGAAACGAACCTTTCCGTCAATAAGGGCAAACAGTGTATCATCGCTTCCGATACCAACGTTTGTTCCCGGATGTATCTTCGTTCCTCTCTGTCTTACCAGTATATTTCCTGCCAGCACAAACTGACCGTCCGCTCTTTTTACGCCGAGTCTTTTCGACTCACTGTCACGACCGTTCTTTGTGCTACCCATACCTTTTTTATGAGCCATTTAAAAACACCTCAGCTTTCCGTTTGGTCTTATTATGCGTTAATCTTTGAAATTTCTACTTTCGTAAAAGGCTGTCTGTGACCCTTTTTACGTCTGTAGTTTTTCTTGCTCTTCATTTTGAAAACATATATTTTCTTTGCGCGGCCATTCTTTACAACCTTCGCCTCTACGGTTGCTCCGTCAACTACCGGAGTACCTACCTTTACATCGGCGTCGTTTCCTACCATCAGTACCTTATCGAATGTAACGTTCTCGCCCTCATTTACATCGAGCTTTTCGATAAAGAGCACATCGCCCTCAGATACCTTGTACTGCTTTCCGCCTGTTTCAATTACTGCGTACATTTTTTTACCTCCTGTATTATTTGAAGACACGCTCTTGCAGGCGTTTCCCATTTCCGGGCAAAACTTTAAAGCCTGATTGATGCGGCTACCCAAATAGTATACCACTAAAGATTTATAATGTCAAGCGTTTTCAAAAATTTTCACTATTTATCAAAAAATCACACTCAAAACTTCAAAACCTATTGCAATTTCAACAAATTTAATATATAATGTAACTGTTAAAACAATATGTATTTCATAAATCCGGAAGGAGGCCGCCATGCAGGACATCGTTATACGAGCCGGAAAAAAGGATTTTTGGGCGTACAGCCACCGGACAACGGATGGCTATACCTTTAATTCGCATATGCACGTATGCTACGAATTTTTATACATAACCGAAGGGCATTTCCTCTACACTGTTGAAGGCACAGATTACAGCCTTTCCCCCGGGGATATGATTGTTACCGCTCCCAACGAGCTTCACTCCTTCAGCTTCCCCGAAAAATGCCGGTATCAGCGGCAGTTTCTCCACATATACCCCCGCCTTATCGAGAACTTTCCCGAGCAGGCGCACCAGCTTCTCCTGCGCCCACACGGCAAAGGCAACCTGATACCGGCGGTGCTTGTGGACAAATACAAAATACCGTACATTTTCTCAGAGCTTGATGACTACTGTACGCATAAACCTCCGGAAACGGACGTTATGGTGCTGACCTTTGCCCTTCAGCTTATTGTAAAATATACTTCCATACTCCGCAACGAAATTATCCTTGACAACAAAATCCGCCTAAACAGCAATACAGAACGCATACGTGAGTATGTAGGACGGCATTTTACCTCGCCTATGACGCTTGATGAGATCGCCGATTATATGTTCCTGGATAAGTCGTACATCTGCCGCCTTTTTAAGCACGAAACAGGCATGACACTTAAAAACTATATAAACCTGCGGCGGATAATCCTTGCAAAAAACCTCATCCAAGCAGGCGGCAAGCCAACGGCAGTTTATAATGAATGCGGATTTGACAACTATTCCACGTTCTGGAGATGTTTCCAGAAATATGCCGGCTCAACACCGGAGCAATTCCAGCGCACCTGCGTGGTGCCAAAGCAAAGCAGCGCCGCTCAGGCGAAGTGAACATATTCTGCAATGCAGATATATATTTCAAATAAGGGAGGAAAAGAAAATGAAAAGAAGGTTTATCGGTCTAATGTTTCTCACATTTATGCTTATAGGAGCAATGCCGCTCCTGGCTTCCGCCGCCGGGGGCGAGTGCGGGGACAATCTCACTTGGGTACTCGAAAACGGTACGCTTACAATAAGCGGCAGCGGTCAGATGTATGATTACGCTTATCCGGAAACAGGGCCATGGTGTTCTGCCGGCGAGGACGTGAAAAACGTCCTCATAAACGATGGTGTTGAAAATATAGGGATGCGTGCGTTTTATCAGTGCGAAACTCTCGAAACGGTCGTTCTTGCGGATTCCGTGACGAAAATCGGCGGAGCAGCCTTTTATTATTGCGGCGACAGCTTCACGTCTATAACCATTCCCAAAAATGTAAATGATATTGAGCAATCAGCTCTTAGCGGCAATGATAAGCTTACAATAAAAGCGTATGAGGGGACTTATGCCCATGATTTTGCTCTTGATAACGGAATAACGTTTGAATCTCTCGGCGAGGTTCCGACAGATACCATTAACGTAAGCACTGCCGGCGAGCTTTTAGATGCCATTGGTTCAAACCGTGAAATCGTCCTTGCAGACGGCGTTTATATGCTTGACAGTGCTATTTCCATAGGCAGCTTTAACAGCCCGATAAATAACCTCACCATCAGGGCAGAAAACCCCGGCAAAGCCGAAATCCTGTCCCGTGACGGATACAATCCGGTCGTAAGGATAAATTCTTCCAACGATATATCTATTGACGGGCTTATTTTAGGACACGAGTCCATAATATATCAGGGCGGCTGCGGCAGCACCTCATACAGCTCCGCCTATGTTCTGCAGGCGAATAACTCCGATACCGTCACCGTTACAAACTGCGACCTTTACGGCTGCGGCACTGTAGCTCTTGTAATCAGCTACACCGATAATTTCACAGCCGAAAACTGCATACTACGTGACTGCGAGGAATCTATCGCAAGCCTTATCGGAGAAAATCTGCAAATTAAAAACTGCATAATAAGCGGTAACGCCTACAATACAGAATTTGCCCAGTCAGAGCCCGCCGTATATGCTTCTGATTATCCGGCAGCATTTATCGGCTGCTCGTTTTATAACAACAACAGCGCCGTATTTTCAAACGACAGCGAGGGTGCTGGTCTTGTTACGACCGATAATTGCACCTTCCAGGACAACGCATGGCAGGAGGGCGAAACGCCCGAATATTACGGCGTATGCTTAAACGGCATCACCTGGCAGGTAACAGATGACGGAGCACTCCGCCTCGGATACCCGATAGAGTTTTCCGACGGAACAAGCGTACAGAGCGAAACCGGCGAGGTTTTGCCATACAGCCTATATAGCCTGCCCTGGCGCGGAAAGCCGTATACAAGCATTGATACAGCTCCCGGCGTAATCTACGACGGCGCTTTAAAGGGCATATACGGCGAAAATGCAGAATGGTCGCTGTTAAACGGAGTATTAACGATAAGTGGCTACGGAGAAGGGGATTCTTCTTACGGCTTTAGCAATCAACCGTGGAGCGATTATAAAGATTCGATAAAAGAAGTATATGTAGAGGAAGGGATAACAAAGCTGAGCAACGGCGCATTTGACGGTCTTGCTGCATTGGAAAAAGTTACCCTGCCCGAGGGACTTACCGAAATCAGCAGCAATACCTTTTCCGGATGCAGCAGTCTCAAAGAGATAACCATACCCGAAACCGTGGAAACTATCGGTGTCGCTGCATTTTCCGGCTGCAGCGCACTCGAAAATCTAAGACTGCCGTCCTCACTGAGAACCTTGGAGAACCAAGCTATATCTTTCTGCACATCCCTTAAGGAAATAACTCTGCCGCCATCACTCGAAACTGTTGACGGCGAGGTTTTTAGAAGCAGTTCCGCTCTTGAAGCGATAAACACAGCCGAGGGCAGCAAATACTTCACTTCTGTTGACGGCGTGCTGTTCAACAAAGAAATGACCACTCTTGTCGCCTATCCTAAGGGGTTGGAAACAGACTTCTACGCAGTCCCCGCCGGTGTTGAAACTATCGGCCGCTATGCGTTTGATACCTGCAACATAGGTCAGCTGGTGATAAGCGATACAGTCACTACACTTGAGGACCGTTCGCTCTCCTTTATACACGGGGAGAAAATAACCGTTCCCAGAAGCGTTATAGAAATTGGCTCTGACTCTTTGTTTAGTCCTGAAGCCACAATTTA
>DBQZ01000088.1:5743-20427 GCA_002305435.1 Clostridiales bacterium UBA1381 | reverse complement strand
TTCGCTGTCGGCACAAAAGACGGCGTGCTTTCGTCCTCAGGCGAGGTTATATACGGCAATGCCGTTCTTTCAGGCGATATTGACAGCGTACAGGTGTTCTGCTGGGAAAGCCTTGAATCGATGATTCCGATATGCCCGTCTGTGACAACGATGCTATAATGCCGCAACTGCCTTTGCGCATATTAAAAACCGCTTGCATATCACGATCTATGCGATATGCAAGCGGCTTTTTTATCTGCGCTTTATATATTCCTGTATTCGATGATTGGAGGAGAAAAAGTCCAGATTTGCGTCAAAATACAGGTGATCTGTTGTGTCGCCCTTTATAAACTCGCCATTTTCATACTTATTGCGGCTGTCCCACGTTGTATCTATTATCACCCATCTGCCGTCGGCATACGCTTCGTTCCATGCGTGATTCTGCTCGCTGGTTGACATATTTTCCTCTGTCCATTCCACCTCGTCAGCATCAACTCCAAGCGCATATCCGGAAACTACGTTGCACGGTATCCCCACACTTCTGCAAAGGGCTGCGTACAGGTTCGCATAACCCAGGCATACGGCTCTCCGCCTTTCCACGACCTTTGACGCTGTATATGGCGCTGTAACGCCGCTGTTAATGCTGTCCTGGTCGTAGTATATATATGAGCATACCCAATCATGCAAAGCCAAAAGCTTATCATAATCGGTTTGACAGCCGGCTGTCAGCTGCGTTGCAATTGATATTATCGCCGCCGAATCAGAATCTATGCTGTCGGTCGCTCTGAGAGCTTCGCTTATCGACTTGTCTCTCTCATAAAACTCCTTATTCGCCTCATACACAGGAGCCTTGTCTATCTGCCAGCCGTCCTGATCATTACGTGATAAATAGACGTACTTATAAACCCAGCTGGTATATTCACCATACTGCTTCGCCCCTGTATAAACCGAAAGCTCCAGTCTGTCCGACTCTGTTTCGGGTACTTTCACAGAACGTGCAAACTCCCCGTTTTTATCGGTATCTACAGAAGTACGCAGAATCTCCTCGCCGCTGCTGTCGGAAAGCGTCACTATGAGATGGGCTTTTGCAGCGCTTTTTACTATTCCAAACACCGTTACAGTCTGGCTGTCTTTCATCTGTACGCCTATATTTTCCTCGGGATAAAAGCTCAGCATAGGGCTGTTTTCTATATGCGTCGTCGCTGCAATATCAGCCGGATCTATCGGCATTTCCTCGTTTAATATCAATGCCTTTATCTCCGAAATCCCCGGCAGCTTATCCGTCCACGAGGAAACGGTTTTTGAAAGCTCCGATACGCTTTTGGCAAATTCCGGGTTTTTCTCCTCGACAGAGGGAACGTATTTGCCAATATCAAGGAAGAAATCCGTCTGATCGTTTACTACAACCGCCGCTATCACCAAAACCACCAGCGCTATCAGCGTTCTTTTTATAAACTTCAAACCGCCGCAGCCTCCTTATCCCGCAAGCTCCACCGCTTCCTCAAGCGTAAGTCCTTTAGTGCGCTCATCAAGCTCCGGACAGGGTATCCAGTCAGCATTTGAACAACTGCCGTATTTGACCGTATGTATAACCGTTCCAGGAGCCAATATCTCATTATGAGCAATGCCGGGGGTGGTTTTAAATATATCCCCCTCGCACATGGCAGTAAAAACCACCTCAGGATCCCGGTACTCCGCCATCACAACAAGACCCGTCTGCACTATCACAACCTCGCAAAGCTCCTTATGGCTGTGGCTGTTCTCCCATTCGGGAGTATCGCCCGGGTTTTCACAGCGGATATATCCCGTATTGTCGTGCGAGCATGAGAGCCTGAATCTCAGCTGCCCGTTATCCATTATTTCATGATTTACACAAATGCCGTAATCTTCAACATTATCAATCTTTTTCGGCATAAAAACACCTCCATATTCCCGCTGGAATACAAAACAAGCTGCCGATGTTGTTTCGGCAGCTTATAATTGGAGGCGCCACCCAGATTTGAACTGGGGCATAAAGGTTTTGCAGACCTCTGCCTTACCACTTGGCTATGGCGCCGTTTAAAACAAAAGACGCAATATGCGCCTTTTGTATATGGAGCGGAAGACGAGATTCGAACTCGCGACGTTCACCTTGGCAAGGTGACGCTCTACCACTGAGCCACTCCCGCATATGACCGGATCCTTGTGAGATCCGGATTGGTGCCTTCGGGTGGAATCGAACCGCCGACACAGGGATTTTCAGTCCCTTGCTCTACCGACTGAGCTACAAAGGCATATTGGCGACCCGGATGGGGCTCGAACCCACGACCTCTAGCGTGACAGGCTAGCGTTCTAACCAACTGAACTACCGGGCCAGATAACTGGTGGGAGTTACAGGGCTCGAACCTGTGACATCCTGCTTGTAAGGCAGACGCTCTCCCAGCTGAGCTAAACTCCCGTTATCTTATGTTCGCCGCTGACCGCTTGTTTTTCGCGCTCTCGTCAACGACAAGAATTATTATACCAGAGGTTTCTTGATTTGTCAACACTTTTTTTGAAATTTTTTAAAAAAATTTTTCCAACTCCTTACGTTTGGCTTACCTAAGGGAAATTTCCTCTTTTTGGCTAATTTATTTTTTCCTTTCCGAGAACAATTTTCCGCCTTCTACCACCAATATTGGCATAAAAGAAAGCAGAGAAACTATTCCCCACTGAGACGCATTTAAGGCGGCGGTTTTAAATATCGCCTGCAAGACCGGGACACTCATAACCGCCGTTTGCAATATAAGCCCCAGCAAAAACGCTCCCACCAAATATTTATTTTTGAAAATCCCTGCCTTCAAGACGGAAGTTTCACTCCTCATATTAAATGCGTGAACAAGCTGCGACAATGAAAGCGTCCCAAACGCCATAGTTCTTCCTATGTCCGCACTCCCAAAAATACGCAGACCCAAAAGAAAGGCTATCAGTGCCAAAAGCCCTATCATGCAGCCCTCCAGCGCTATTGCGCTCCCCAGTCCGCCGGAGAATATCCCCTCATTTGCCGGACGCGGCTTTTTATCCATTACATCCGCCGCTGCCGGATCCAGTCCTAATGCGATCGCCGGAAGCGAATCGGTTACAAGATTCACCCACAAAAGCTGTATCGGCAAAAGCGGAGCCGGGCAGCCTATCGCAAGAGATACAAACACTGTCATTATTTCCCCGATATTGCTTGATAAAAGAAAATGCACCGCCTTGCGGATATTATCATATATCCCTCGTCCCTGACGCACAGCTTCTACTATGGTTGCAAAATTATCATCCGTAAGCACCATGTCCGAAGCCGAACGTGCAACATCAGTTCCTGTTATCCCCATGCTGCAGCCTATATCGGCGCATTTCAGAGCCGGAGCATCATTTACCCCGTCTCCGGTCATGGCTACAACGTCTCCGAGGGCTTTTCGTGCTTTCACGATTGATGTCTTATGTTCCGGCGTTACACGGGCAAATACTTTGCATCCACGTATACCTTCCTTAAACTCCGCCTCCGGTATCCGGTCAAGCTCCGCTCCGGTCATAACCTTTCCGCCTGCTTCTATTATCCCCAGCTCCTCAGCAACCGCCCTTGCCGTTTCAGGATGGTCGCCGGTTATCATTACCACATCTATTCCGGCACGGTGGCATCTGATAACGGCATCTCGGGCTTCCCTGCGGGGCGGATCATACATCCCTGCCATGCCGGCGAAAACCATATTTTCCTCTCTGAGGTTTTTCCCGCTCTCGTCACGGTAACATACACCAATTACCCTGAGCGCATTATGTGCCATAGATTTTGTCCGTTTTGCTATCTCCCGCCGTCCGCTGTCAGTCAATGGCTTTTTAATGCCGTTATCAATGTAAAAGCTGCAAAGCGGCAGCAAAAATTCCACCGCACCTTTCGTTATAAGCCTGTATCCCCCTCCCCATTTATTAAGCGTTGTCATGCGCTTTCGCTTTGAATCGAACGGAATTTCATCAATCCTCGGATAAAGGCGGTCAAGCTCTGCCTTTTTCATTCCCTCCGCCTCAGATGCCCTGATAAGCGCCGCCTCGGTAGGGTTTGCCATATCTGCATCAGAACATACGCACATCAGTTCAAGCGCAGCTTTTGCACCTTCCACCGCCTTAACCTCCATACGGTTCTGCGTTAATGTGCCTGTCTTATCGCTGCATATTACCGTTGCCGAACCGAGAGTTTCCACCGATGTAAGATGTCTTACTATCGCTTTATGCTTTGCCATACGCTGTATGCCTATAGCAAGCATTATAGTAACTATCGCCGCAAGCCCCTCCGGTATCGCCGCCACTGCCAGACTGACAGAGGTCATGAACATATCAAACACCGGCAAACGGCGCAGCACTCCCACACAAAACACAAGCGCACATATCACAAGCGCACATACGCCCATAACCTTGCTTGCGCCCTCCAGACGCTTCTGAAGCGGCGTTTGCTCCTCCTCGTGTTCCTCCAAAAGCCCCGCTATACGTCCGACTTCGGTATCCATCCCCGTGCCTACGACTATCCCCCTGCCGTGGCCGGAGGTTATTTCCGTAGAGGAATACACCATATCCGAACGCTCCGCCGTTGGGGCAAATTCCTCCGCTATACGCTCTGCCGATTTTTCGACCGCTTCCGACTCCCCGGTAAGCGCTGATTCATCAGCAAAAAGGTTTACCGCCTCTACTATGCGGCAGTCGGCAGCCACTATTTCCCCGGATTTTATCAAAAGCACATCTCCCGGCACGACTGCCGATGCGTCTATTGTTACCTGTTCACCCTCACGAATGACTCTTGCTTTGGGGGCTGCCAGCTTTTTGAGAGCTTCTATGCTCCGCTGCGCCTTAGCCTCCTGTATAACGCCCAAAACCGCATTTAACACCACTATGGCTAAAATCATCACAGCTTCCGTAAGATCCCCGCTGCCGTCAAGATAGGCGGTAAACATGGACACAAATGAAGCCGCCAGAAGTATCAGTATCATGAAATCCTGAAACTGCGCCAAAAACAGCCTGAGAAACGACGTTCGTTTTCGTCCCGTTAAAACGTTCGGCCCATTCGTCCTTAATCGTTCGGCAGCTTCCACCTTCGACAATCCGCGATAAATATCTGTCCCCAATGCACTCGAGGTTTCCTCCTTCGTCATAGCATGGTAAGGCCTCATTAAGACGCTCCTTTCCGCCGTATGTTCTCTGCCGGCATTTGTTTTCACCGATTTATACCACCCGTTTTGTCCATGTGTATGAGCGTTTGTCTTTGTTTATTCCGTATGTCTTGGAAATGTAAGAAAAATGTTAAGTGTTTGTTTTTGTGTCCCCATTGACAATGTGGTATAATTAAAATGTCGAAAAATAACGAAGAAAAAGGATGATATTTTCATGGCAAGAAAAGCACGACAGATAAGCGCAGCCGGACAGTATCACGTCTGGCTCACCTCTAACGAAGATATTTTTACTGTCCCCAATGACTATGACGAGTTTCTCAAGCAAGCCTTAAGCTGCGCTGGAGACACTCAAATTTGTGCATACTCCCTCTTTCCGGAAAGGGTACATATGGTGTTAAAAAGCCCCGGAATACCGTCAGAGTTTATGAAATCTCTCACGATTCGCTATGTCCGCTACAAAAACCGCACCGATTCAGCTTCCGGTTCGCTTTTCGTTGACCGGTATCGCAGCGAGGCTCTCGAAACCGCCGAGGATTTTAGATTATGCCGTGAGTTTGTACGCCACCTGCCCGAAATTTTCCATCCGCAGAGCTTCCGCAGCGATAAGTCTCCCTCCTCCCGTCTTGTAAAACTTTACGGCGAGGAATACCGTTCAATGCCGGACGAGCTTATACTTGAAGTGTTAAAACTCATCTCAGGGGTAAATTTCTCCGATCCCGCTCTTCTCAATAGGGACACAAAAAAACAGCTTGCGGAAGCAGCACGCAGTGCGGGACGGCTAAGCATGAGACGTGTCTGCCGCCTTTTGGGGCTATCATCCCCCTCTGCTGCATCAGGCGCAAAAAAGGCTGCTCCCGCCCAAAAGAAAAAAACTGCCCCCAAGGAAAAGCCAGCCCCAAAAGAAGAGCCCGCCCCGCTGCCAAAAAGCTCCGGCAATATGAGCGTATGGCTGCTTTGACGTTCTAACAACCGTCCCTCCCGCATAAAATATATTATGTTAATTTTGCGGGAGGCTGAGAGAATTGAGCTTTTTTGTTATCCGTCTTAGATATTTGGCGCTGGGAACTGCCGCCGTTATTGCAATACTCGTTTCCTGCTTCGGAATGGGACACGTAACCGAAGTATTCAACAGCGGCGAACGGAAGATACCTATATACTCGGTCGAGCGTTCGGACAACGCCGTGTCCATAACATTTGACTGCGCCTGGAATGACAACGATATTGATGCTATCCTTGACACCCTCGATAAATACGACTGCCAAGCCACATTCTTTGCTGTGGGAACATGGGCACAAAAATACCCAGATGCTCTTAAGAAAATCGCCGCAAGAGGCCATGAAATAGGCTCTCATTCTTATAATCACGATGATTATACATCAATGGACGCTGAAGAAATAATTGCCGATATGGACAAATGCGATGACATTATAGAAAGCATCACAGGAAACCGCCCAACGCTTATGCGTGCTCCCTCCGGCGGATATAACAACACTGTTATCTCCGCCTGCGAATCCACCGGCAGAACGTACATCCAGTGGTCGGTCGATACAATTGATTATAAGGCCGCCTCTGCTGAGGAGATAACTGAACGGGCTGTCAAAAATACATCCTCAGGCGACATCATCCTCCTGCATAACGGCACCGAGTACACAAAGGACGCTCTTGACGGTTTGCTTGACACCTTAAGCAAACAATATACGTTCCTCCCCGTTTCCGAGCTTATTTATAAAGAAAATTTCACCATTGACCATACGGGCAGACAAGTACCTGCCAAATCATGAGCATTTTTCAAATATTACCGTGATTAAACCGGCTGTCTTTGCACAAAATATCAATGAACCCGCTCTTATGCGGGAAATGATCCTATAGAAAAGACGGTTGTTGATATATGGACAGAACAGCAAAAAAATTCATTATCGGTCTGGGAGCGGATATACTTGGTTCGCTTTCGCTGGCTGCCGGGATATACTGCTTTGCACGGAGGGTGGATATTGCTCCCGGCGGGCTTTCAGGCATTTCTCTAATGATAAACCATGTCTGCGGGCTGCCGGTCGGCTTGATTACGTTTATCATGAATATACCCATTCTTATTATCGCTTATAAGCTGATAGGACGGGAGTTCACTCTGAGGACGCTCAGGACTATCGTTATAAGCACGATTATGATAGACGTTGTCGCTCCTGCTGTTTTCCCGCAGTATTCCGGCGACCGGCTGCTCGGTTCTATTTTTGCCGGCATATTTATGGGAGCAGGTTTGGGCGTAATTTTCATGAACGGCTCCACCACTGCCGGAACCGATATAATCTCTTACCTTATCGAGCAGAAGTTTCCCCATATCCAAATAGGAAAGGCGCTTCTTGGCGTTGATGGGGTGATACTCTTTTCCTCCGCCTTGGTATTCGGAAATTTTGAGTCGGTATTGTTCGGCACGGTGGCTCTGTTCTGCCAGATGAAGCTGATAAACGGCCTCGTTTACGGCGTAGATAAGGGGCGGCAGGTGATGGTAATGTCTGAGAAAAACAACGTAATCGCCAAACGCATAATGCACGAAATACACCGCGGTTCAACCCTTCTTCACGCAAGCGGCGCATATTCCGGCAAGGAACGTGATATGCTCCTGTGCGTTGTGCGTCCTCAGGAATATCACCGCATACGTGATATTATTAACGAGGAGGATCCCTCAGCATTTATAATCGTCTCCGAAGCCGACAGGATAATGGGCGAGGGGTTTGCCTCTGTAAACGACCGTACACGAAACAGCAAGAATAAATAGACTCTCCCGAAGTACCACTGATGCTTCGGGATTTTTATAATGCAAAAATTTGCATGGACAAAATCCGCCTTCCGTGGTATAATAACATCATGAATCTTATCAGCGAAAGGAAAGATTTCACTATGAAAAAACATTTTAACGCAAAAAGACTGACAGCTCTTCTTCTTGCCGCTTCTATAAGCGCTGCTCCGCTTATTATCCCATATGCGGCAGAGGATGAATACGCAACAAGAAGCGAGGTTCTCGATATGCTTCTTACAGCCTCCGACGACTATAACCCGGGTGTTACGGCAGGCGACATAATGCATGGCGATGAAAACGGCTTGCGTGAGAACGATCCTGTAACAAGGGCGGAGGCTCTTATAATGCTGAACCGAGCTTTCGGCGGATTCCCCGAGCTCAAGGGTAACAGCCTTTACCTTGCAATACCTCGTGAGGATTTTACCGATATACCCGAATGGGCAGAAGCGGAGCTTAACGAGGTGTTCGACGCCGGTATAGTTGCCGGTACCGGCGAAGGGAAATTCTCCCCCTACGATAACGTCACGCATGAACAGATGCAGACGTTCATAAACCGTGTGTTTGCGATTTACGGCACGAATAACAAGGATGATTTTTACAGCACCGTAAACAAGACTCTGCTTGACAGTATGCAGCTTGATGATGACAAATACATAACCGGCCCGCTGTATGAGTTAGATTACAAGGTTACCGATCAGATAACGGAAATTATCCAGGAAATGGTGACCTCAACGCCCGAGGACGGTTCACATCAAGACAAGGTTAAAACGTTTTATGACAATATCATGGATATGGATGCCCGCAATGCTCTTGGATACCAGCCTATAGCAGGAGACCTTGAAAAGGCAAAGAACGTACAGACCGTATCGGAATTTCTGGAAAACACCATCCTTGACGATACATCGTCAATGCTGACATTATTTATGAACTTCTCAGCTACGGTTGATCCTATCGACAACAGCAGGTACATCACCGCATTTGACACAGCCGCCGCCTCGCTTCCGGCTCAGGTCTATAACGGCGAGATGGATTCGTCAAAAAATGCGTATTTAAAATACATCACAACGCTTTTAGTGCTGTGCGGCGAGGATGAGGAAACGGCAGCAGCTAATGCGGAAGCATTTTTCGATTTTGAAAAGCAAATATCGGACGCTTCCCTCTCGCCGGCTGAAAGTATGGATATTAACAATGTATACAATATCTATACGCTTGACCGGATTAAGGAACTGTTCCCGACCGTAGATATGGAAGCATTTTTCACAGAGCTCGGTTTTGAGGACAAGGACACCATCCTCGTCACCGATCCCGGCAAGGTGGAGGCCTTTGCCGCTATGTTTACCGATGAGAATATAGCACAGCTGAAAAATTACGCCAAAATAGCTATAATTGCATCCGTTTCTGACGTACTGAGCGAGGATTTCCGCAATGCAATTATAACATACCAGAATGAAATGCTTGGCACTACCGCCTCAACCCCTCTTGAGGAGGAAGCCTCCTCACTTATATCTGCCACCATGCCCGACTATATCGGCGAGGCTTACGCTGCCAAATACTGCACAGATGAAATAATAGCAGACGTCACCTCTATGATCGAGGATATTATAGACGTCTACCGCAGCCGTATAACAAACCTTGACTGGATGAGTGAAACCACAAAGCAAAAAGCTCTCTTAAAGCTCGATACTATGCACGCAAATGTCGGCGCACCGGATGAGTTTGATTTTCCGCTGGATGCAGCAGATCTCAAAACAGCTGATGAGGGCGGCGGCCTGTTCCAGAATGTAATGGCAATACGCAAGGCAAATCTCGACTATACCGCAGAACTTACAAAAGAGCCTATAGACAAAACACAGTGGATAACCACTCCGCAGACTGTAAACGCCTTTTATATGCCGTCATTTAACTCGATAAACTTCCCTATCGCCTTTTTGCAGGAGCCTGTATACAGCACAGACGCTTCCTATGAGCAAAACCTCGGCAGACTTGGCGCTGTTATCGCACATGAAATAACGCACGCTTTCGACAGCAGCGGCGCTCAGTACGACGAAAACGGCAATGCCGTAAATTGGTGGACGGAAGAGGATTTAGCAGCATTTAACGACCTCTGTCAGGATGTTGTTGACTTCTACTCAGGCCTTGAAGCAGCTCCCGGCATCCCGATTGATTCGGAGCTTACGCTTACAGAAAACATTGCCGACCTTGGCGCTGTTTCCTGCATAACCGAAGTTGCTTCCTCCAAGGAGGGTGTAGATTTAAAAGAGGTATATGAAGCTTACGCCCTTTTGTGGGCAAACACCAGCACCCGTGAATACGCCGCTCAGGCTGCTGTATCCGATGTACACAGCACAGGCAACGTGCGTACAAACAGGGCTTTGCAAAGTCTTGATGAGTTTTACGAGGTGTATGATATAAATCCGGGCGATGGTATGTACGTTGCTCCCGAGGACAGGGCGAGGATTTGGTAATATAAAAAAGCGAAACGGCCGGGGATAATTTCCCCGACCGCTTTTTTTCGGCATTTTTACTTACATTCGTCAAATTCCACTATGGCTTTAAACAAATCTCCGTCAATTATTATTTTAAACGTCCCGCCGCAAACCTCCGTATAACTTTTTGCGATTGCAAGTCCCAGTCCGCTTCCTTCTGTACTCCTCGAAGCGTCGCCCCGCACAAATCTTTCTGTTATCTCTTCAGCGTCAAAATCAAGCTCGGCTCTGGAAATGTTTTTTATTTCCACCCTTACCCTGCCGTCATGGTTTTCAAGCAAAACGTAAACACGTGTATTCTCAAGCGAATATTTCAGGCAATTTACAAGCAGATTCTCAAACACCCTCGACAGCTTGCGCCCGTCGCCCATAATAAATATCTCTTCATCCGGCAACCGATTTACAAACTCCAGCCCTGAGCTTTTAATACTCTCGTTAAGCTCTCCAAGCGCCTGATTTATCAAGAGCCGAATATCCAGCTTTTCAAGCTCCGGCATATCGCTGCCGCTTTGCACCTTAGATATGTCGAAAAGATCCGCCGTAAGATTCTTAAGCTGCTGCGCCTTTTTGCTGATTATAGCCGCATAATCGTTTGCCTCTGCCGGTGTCAGCGGCTGGCGGCATAAAAGGTCGGTATAGTTGATAATCGAGGTAAGCGGCGTTTTTAAATCGTGGGAGACGTTTGTTATCAGCTCTGACCTCATGCGTTCGGCTCTTACCTCACGGTTTACAGCCTCGTTAAACCCGTTTGATATATCGTTTATATCATCGCCGAGCTTCTTTATTATGCCGTCCGGGCAGCCTTCTATTTTCGCCTCGAGCTCGCCTCTGCGGAGCTTTTCCACTCCGGCGCATATAAGCGCAAAGCCTTTTATGCGGTCATAGAAGAACTTGCATCCCAAAACAGCTATGGCTATAGGGATGATAATGAAAAATTCGTTCTCAGAGAACAATACAAGCAAAGTTGACAATATAAGCAGCAGCGAATATGCGGCCGCAATAGCGAGCGGTATTCCCGTATGATACCGTTTGGCAGTTTCTGACAAAAGCTCCGCTTTCAGCTTATGAATTTCTCTTCCTGCCCTTTTTACAATGCGCCATAAAAACCGCAACGCCCTCACAATCAAAAACTTACTCCAAAATTCCCTGTTCTTTAAATTACGTACAAGCGACATTCCCATAGCTGCCGACAACAAAGACGCACCCGAGCAAGCAGCGGCTATCCCTGCCCCAATAGCAGGATAACTCACGAAAGCGTCATAATCCATCGCAATAAGACCAAGCCCCACGAGAGCCAGTCCCGGCAAGAACATGACAACAAACCGCAGCTCCGACCATGAATTGTCTATCGGATACGTTTTTACACGCCCGTCCTCCCTGCGCTCTCCGGCAAAGACTAACAGCAGTACAAAGCATAATACAGCCGTTATCCCGGACACTATAGCGGAGGAAAAGTACCTCTCACCCTCGCTGTTCATTTTTGCCCATTCGCTCGACTCAGCCGCATATACCTCATCTGTCAGCTTTACGTATATAGTATAGCTCTGAGTCCGCATCCGATCGCTTAAATAACTGCCCGGATTGTAAACATTTTCTCCGTTTAAAATGCCGCTGGCGTTTACCCCGTATACATTTCCATCATAATACACCCCATCGTCATATCCCATTGATGTTGCTATCTCATAGTAGGTGCGGGATCCCTTCTCAGAAACCGTACCGATAAGCGCTGAGCGTGATTCTGTGCATTGTGAAACCGGAAAATTCCTGTATACTTCAATATCGGTTATACCGGTATTCGTTATCTCCACATCTCCGGATTTTGCATAGTAATCTATCCCAAGATTGTTTATCTCCTGAAATTCAAGCGGAGCTACGCTCTTTTCAAACACGCATTTTTCCAGCAAATCACCAACAGCAGAGCTTGCAGCTTCTATTCTCCATACCGTGTCCTCATCCTCCTCATAGCTTGCAGCGGTTGAAAACTCCATTGTATAAAGCGCCATCGAACAGTAGGCGGCAATGAACACCGCTGCTGCCAAAACAACAAAGAGGACAATTTTAAACAACCGTTTCATAAGAAAACCTCCTCATCTATCCCTGTATTTTATACCCTATCCCCCACACAACCTTTAAGTATTTCGGCTCTTTGGGATTTATCTCTATTTTCTCCCGTATATGCCTTATGTGAACAGCAATCGTATTATCGCCTACAACGTGCTCTTCTTTCCAGACACGCCTGTATATCTCATCAGCCGAAAATACCCGATTGGGATTTGACGAAAGCAGCTCCAATATTTTGTACTCTATCGGGGTCAGCTTTACCTCCTCCCCGTCCACGAAAACGGCTTTCATATCCCTGTCAAGCTCCAGCGAGCCAATGACTATCCGTGAACTGTTCTCCTCCATTGCACCAAGAGTTGTATACCTCCTGAGCTGAGATTTTACCCTTGCCATAAGCTCGGACGGGTTAAACGGCTTTGTGACATAATCATCCGCCCCGGCAGTAAGGCCGAATATCTTATCGTTATCCTCAGACTTTGCCGAGATAATTATTATCGGTATATTTCGGCTTTTGCGCACTTTGAGAAGCGTTGAAATGCCGTCAAGCTCCGGCATCATCACGTCAAGCAGCATCAGATGTACCTCCTCTGACATCACAATATCAAGCGCCTCCAAGCCGTTATATGCCTTTTTCACCTCATACCCCTCAGCCTCCAAAAATATTCCTATACTGTCCACTATCTCCCTATCATCATCTACCACCAGTACGGTAAATTTTTTCAATCCTTTTCCCTCCCCCAAAGCCTTTCTACAGCTTTATTATATAACAGGTTTCTTATGAAATCGTTTATAAAATTCTTAAGGTTTTCTTAATTTTAATGCAAAGACCGCCTTCCTGAGGGATTCGCCCCGCACAGAAGACGGCCGTGAATTTTATGGTGGTTACACTATTGTACTTAGCATTATAAGCAGTATGCCGCCGGCAAATACCGCCACTAATGTTACTATCCCCGATATGGCTTTAAAAATCGCATATACGGCACTTGAAGAGCCGGCAGTCACCTTTTCAAGATAGCTCGAATACGTCTGCCGCTCCCTTTCGTTATTGATATAACCGAAGCTGTCGGAGCTTGTAACATTGCCGGAAACGGCTGCGGCCTTCTTATCCTGCATCTTGTAGGAAGCCTTCAGCTTTTTGCGTTCACTCCGCTTCAAAAGCAGCGTCATGCTCCACGAAAACACAGCTGCTCCCACAAGCAACCCAAGTGTTACCCGTACAAGCTCCGCAAGTCCCTTAGCGTGTTCGGCAAGATCCGACGGTTCTGCCGTCCAAAGGCGGCACAGAATATAAACTGCCGCTGCAGTTATCAGCGCCGGTATCAGCGAGGATACCGTACATTTTATCCAAAATTTTTGCTGCGGACTCATATACATCTCCTACTTTTTACGTTTTTCCATCGACAGCCGGAGTGCACGGGCGAAATCGCTTTCCTCCGGTTCCTCCTGCCGTTTATTCTGGTTGCGCAGATACTGCCTTGTAAAATCACGGGAGGCGGCATTACGTGAGCCACGTGTCCTCTTTATGAAAGCATCCTCGCTCTCCCTGTATCCGCAGGCGCAGACGAACGACTTCTTATCTCCGGAGCCGAACATCTCCATACGCTTGTGGCAGTTTGGGCAGCGGGCGTTCGTTATCATGCTCACATTTTCCCGATAACCACATTCCCTGTCCTGACATACAAGCATCTTGCCCCGCTTACCGTTTACCGCCAGCATAAACTTGCCGCAGTTTGGGCAGACTTTCTTCGTGAGATTTTCATGCTTGTATTCAGCGTCCGAGGCTATAACGCTCGATACGAGTTTTGCGGAATACCGCTTTATTTCATTTATGAATTTATCCTTATTATCTCTGCCCTTTGCAATAGCGTCAAGACGCATCTCCCATTCCGCCGTCAGAAGCGGCTGACGCAAATCCTCCGGAGCCAGCTTTATCACCTGCTCGCCCTTTGACGTTGGAACTATCTCCTTCCCATGCCGCTCAATATAGAACGAGGAGAAAAGCTTCTCTATAATATCGGCTCTTGTAGCAGGCGTACCCAAGCCGCCGCCAAGGTATTCCCGCATTTTTTTATCCTCGACAAATCTTGAAGGGTTTTCCATCGCCGATAAAAGCGTTGCCTCTGTATAGCGGGCGGGAGGTTTCGTGTGCGCTGTCTTAAGCTGAGTATTTTTGCAGCGGTACCGCTTTCCCTTTTCTATTCC
>DBQZ01000088.1:2958-5587 GCA_002305435.1 Clostridiales bacterium UBA1381 | reverse complement strand
GTGGGGATTATCGCATGATGGTCGGACACCTTTGCATCGTTTATACAAGCCTTTGCTATCTGGCGGCTGTTTTCGTTTATATCACGCACTATCGGCGCAAAATCGCCCACACTTACCGCCTTTAACCTTTCTTTTAGCGTTGGTACTATATCAGCCGTCAAATAACGTGAATCCGTCCTCGGATACGTAAGCAGCTTGTACCTCTCGTATAGCGCCTGCATTATAGAAAGCGTCTGTTTTGCCGAAAACCCATATTTTTTATTGGCGTCACGCTGCAGCTCCGTAAGGTCGTAGAGCATCGGCACGGCGACTTTTTTTGCTGTGGATGTAACCGAAGTCACCTCAAACTCGGCTCCGGTTATCTTCTTTACGATCGCCTCCGCCTTTTCCTTATCAAACACAGCCGTCTGGCCGTTGTTATCATGGTAAGTAACGAAAAACCGTCCCAAATCAGCACGTACATTATAGTATTCACGAGGGGAGAATTTGCGTATTTCCTCCTCACGGCGGACTATCAGCGCAAGCGTCGGCGTTTGCACACGCCCCGCCGAGAGCTGGGCGTTAAATTTGCAGGTCAACGCCCGTGTAACGTTTAGTCCCACCAGCCAGTCGGCTTCCGCCCTCGCCTGAGCGCTCATGTACAAATTATCGTAGTCACGCCCGTTTTTTAAATGGGCAAAACCCTCCTTTATAGCCTTATCGGTCTGCGAAGAAATCCACAGCCTCTTTATCGGCTTATGACAGTTTGCCTTAGCCAATATCCAGCGGGCGACAAGCTCTCCCTCACGTCCGGCATCGGTGGCTATTACGATCTCTGATATTTCCTTATCAGCCAAAAGAGCTTTCACCGCCCGATACTGCTTTGTCGTCTGAGGTATTACCTCCAGAGCCATCTTTTCCGGCAGCATTGGCAGCGTCTCCAAATCCCATTTCTGGTACTGTTTCCCGTAATGCTCGGGATCTGCAAGCGTTACCAAATGCCCCAAAGCCCAAGTGACCACGTATTTATCCCCGCCGATAAAACCGTTCCCGTTTCTGCGGCAGCCCAGAACACGTGCCAGCTCACGTGCGACCGACGGCTTTTCCGCCAGGACTAAGGTTTTTGCCATTATACTACCTCCGCTCCGCTTTGTATATCTTTGAGTGTCGTAAGAGCTGTGAGCTGATCCTCAAATTCAGCAGAAAGTATCATGCCGTTTGATTCGAGTCCCATTATCTTCCTCGGTTTGAGGTTAGCGATAAAGAGGACGTTTTTGCCGATAAACTCCTCCGGCTCGTGGTACTGCGCAATACCGGAGAGTATCTGCCTTGTTTCACTGCCCACTTCAAGCAAAAACCGCAGAAGTTTCTTTGATTTTTTGACCTTTTCACACTCTATGACTTTTCCCACACGTATGTCGAGCTTTTCAAAATCTTCAAATTCTATATAATCCTTAAACGGGGCTATTTCAACCGACGCTTCCTCTTCATGCTCCGAAGCAAGCTCCTCCATCTTTTTCTCAATATCTATGCGTGCAAACAGCGGTTTTGCCTCTCCTACCTTTGTACCTATCTTTGTAATGCCGAACTTGTCCGCCGAAGCGCAGCTTATATCCTCTGCGCCAATCTGCTCACGGATCTTCTCCGCCGTATCAGGCATGAACGGCGACAGAAGGGATGCGATTATTCGTATTGTCTCAGTAAGGTTGTAGAGCACCGTTGCAAGTCTCTCCCTGCTGCCCTCGTCCTTAGCCAAAACCCACGGAGCTGTTTCGTCAATATACTTGTTTGCTCTGTTTACGACCCTCCATATCTCGTCAAGAGAATCCGCAACGTGGAGCGTTTTCATCTTCTCGTCAACACGTGCAAACGCTCCGGATGCTACAGTCTTTAAATCTTCGTCAAAATCCCCCGGTACAGAATTTGATACAAGCTCGCCGTCAAAATACTTGTTGACCATCGAAACCGTCCTGTTTACGAGATTCCCCAGAGTGTTTGCCAGATCCGAATTGTAGCGGCTCATGAATACCTCATACGTAATGCTTCCGTCCTGTGCAAACGGCATTTCATGCAGCGAATAGTATCTCACAGCATCCACACCGAAATGACGCACAAGTCCATCGGCATAGATGACGTTTCCACGTGATTTTGACATCTTCTCCTCGCCGAACAGCATCCACGGATGACCGAACACCTGCTTTGGCAGCGGCTCTCCCAGAGCCATCAGCATTATCGGCCAATATATGGTATGGAAACGCAGAATATCCTTTCCTATAACGTGAACGTCAGCCGGCCAATATTTTTTGTACAATTCACCCTTGTTGTCGGGATCATAGCCCAGAGCGGTTATATAGTTTGAAAGGGCGTCTATCCATACGTAGATAACGTGTCCATCATCAAACGGCACCGGTATTCCCCAGCTGAAGCTGCTTCTTGATACACAAAGATCCTGCAGCCCCGGCTTTAAAAAGTTGTTCACCATTTCCTTTTTGCGGCTCTCCGGCTGGATAAATTCCGGATGCTCCTCGATATGCTTCATGAGTCTGTCCTGGTACTTGCTCATTTTGAAGAAATAAGCCTCTTCCTTCGTTTTATGCACCTCACGTCCGCAGTCAGGACATTTGCCGTCTTTCAGCTGGGTGTCTGTCCA
>DBQZ01000088.1:0-2884 GCA_002305435.1 Clostridiales bacterium UBA1381 | reverse complement strand
ATATTTCGTATCTCCCCTGCTATCCTGTCCACATGCTCCTGCGGCGTTATGCCTGCAGCTTCAGCTATTTCCTGTATCTTCTGCCCGTGTTCATCCGTGCCTGTGAGAAAATATACATCATCGCCGATATAGCGGTGATACCGTGCGATAGCATCGGTGAGGATTATCTCGTAGGTGTTGCCTATATGCGGCGTTTTCGAGGTGTAGGCTATCGCCGTTGTTATATAATATTTACTCATTAGTTTTTTCCTCCTATTGTTCTTAAATATCGCTTTACGACGTTTAGCTGTTCCTTCAAAAAATCCCCAAGTCTGCTGAGAATTTCAAACAGTCCGTCAAACACCCCTGCCTTATAAAGGCTCAGAATGAAAAGCATTATAACAGGTCCTAATATCATACCTCCGACCGATAGCAGTCGGTAGCCGACATACATCGACATCAGCGTCATAAGCGGATTCGTCCCCAGCTTAGAGCTTACTATTTTCGGTTCTACAAGCTGTCTTACGACCGCAACGCATATATATATCAGCACTAAACCGATACCGGTTTTTATATTGCCGTTTATAAAGCTTATAAGCGCCCACGGCCACAGCACCGCTCCGCTGCCGAAAAACGGCAGTGCATCTAAAAACGCTATCGCCAACGCTATTAACAGTGCATAATTTACATCCAGTATCGTCAGCCCCAGCATGATTATAACAAATGCGATACACATAAGTATCCCCTGCGCCTTTATATAGCCGCCCAGATACAGCTTTATCTCATCTGTTATCTTATGCACTTTTTCCAGAAAACGCTTGCTGAACACACGGTTTATAACATTTGACACCGGGTGCGGATTCGATACCATAAAATACGACGATAGTATAAAAACAACTATGCCTATAAACACTCCCGGCAGCGCCTTTGCAAAATCACCCGCCTTTAGAACCATCGGCGTTGATTTCGTATTTATTAAATTTGCCACCCAGTCGGAAATGCTTTGGCTCACGCTCTGCATTGCCGCCTGAATGTTTCCCGGCAGCCGCTGGAAAACACCTGAAAGACTCACTCTTACGTTTTCTATGCTCTGCCCCATCGCATCAACTATCTGCGGCAATTGATCGCTTACGTTCCGCACTTCAACAATGACTTTCCAAACAGCAAAGCTCAAGCCGCCGCCTATGACGCCTACTATAACCACTATCACCAAAATCGCCGCCAATCCTCTCGGCAGCTTCAGCCGCTTTTGGAAATAATCCGCCAAAGGTCTAACTATCAACGAGAAAATATACCCCAGTATAAACGGCAGGAATAAGCTTATTAACCCCTTAAAAAGTCTCCATATATACGGCAGTGCAAAATACACGCCGATGCACAGGAGAACCGCTCCGGCTATCATAGCCACTATTCTCCATGTGCCGCTTTTAAACCTCATACACATCTACCTCCTATGACAGGAATCTGTTTATAAGCGTATATCCCTCATCTATATAAAGGTCTGTTTTACGGCCGTTCTCCTCGGTATACGTCATACCGGAACCCTCTTTTTCCTCCCTGCTGTCGTAAATTACAAACGGAACCGGGTCTGATACGTGAGTCTTTAGTTTTATAGGCGTAGGATGATCCGGCATTATCAGCATTTTGTAGTCCATCTTATTCTCTGCCAGCTTTTCTCTCAGATAACCTACAACCTTTTTATCTATCAATTCTACAGACAGCTTTTTATTTGCAGGATCCCCCTGATGTCCGCACTCGTCCGGAGCTTCCATATGGATATAGACAAAGTCCGCCCCGTCCTTAAGAGCCTTTAGCGCAGCTTCTGCCTTCCCGCTGAAGTTTGTGTCCACGTTTCCTGTGGCCCCTTCAACATCTATTGATTTCATGCCAGCGCATATTGCTATTCCCTTTATAAGATCGACTGCCGATATTACAGCCCCGTCAATGCCGAATTTATCCTTGAAATTATCAAGCAGCGGTTTTCTGCCCTCGCCCCATATCCATATGGAGGTTGCCGGATTTTTGCCGGCAGCAATGCGCTTCTTATTAACCGGATGCTCCTTTAATATCTTCTCGCTCTTCTTCATAAGCTCGAGTATCTCATCGGCATGGTCGCCCTTGGGAAGATAGTCTTTTATCTTCCTGTCCGATATATCATGCGGCGGAGTGAGTTCTACGTTTGTTGAACCGTTGTCCCATATCATAAGGTGGCGGTAGCTCACGCCGCTGTAGAATTTTACAATATCACTGTTTAATTCCGCAGCAACAGCCTTTATCAGCTCCCGTGCCTCCTCAGTCGAAATTTCCCCTGCCGAGTAATCCACCATCGTTTTATCCTCGTAATTCTCCTCATCGGAAAGCGTCACTATATTGCAGCGGAAAGTAACGTCTGTATCCTTCATATCAACGCCTATTGAAGCAGCCTCAAGCGGCGAACGTCCCGAATAGTACTTTTTCGTATCATAGCCCATTACCGAAAGGTTTGCCACATCACTTCCCGGCTTCATGCCGTCCTGAACGGTTTTTACCATTCCCAGCTCACCGTGTTCACACATATAGTCGATATTCGGCTTGTCTGCCACATCAAGCACCGTCTTGCCGCCAAATTCATCAATAGGATAATCGGCCATCCCGTCTCCCAGAATTACAATATACTTCATTATTCTTTTCCTCCATGTACTCTGAAAATTACCGCTGCGGCTCCCGGCCCGGTGTGCGTACCCACTATCGGGCCAAATTCCCCGAACAGCGAAACATCTTCTATATTAAATTCCTCCGCTAATTTCCGGCGAAGCTCCTCGCCCTTTTCCGCATCGGAATGAACTATCATAAATTCCTTATGTTCCTCGTCAAAATCGGGATAATCCCGTATTTTTTCTATCAGCTTATCGAAAAGCTTCTTCTT